>CAKVGI010000029.1 GCA_934747265.1 uncultured Rickettsiales bacterium | reverse complement strand
TTAAGTTTAAGAAATCAAGTATTAAGACAAGAAGGAGTGAACAGTGTGCCTGATAAGGGGGGTAAGGGGGGTTTAAAATACTTTAATTATATTTATACTCTGTTTTTTATATTATAATATATATTTTATAATTATATTTTATATATAATTGTTATTGTTTAATATATTATTATAGTATATTGTTATTATTCTTAATTCTTAATTCTTAATTCTTAAATTTAATCTTTTATTTCATTTTCAATTTTTAATTATTTATTTGTTTTTGTATAAATTAAACGGATGCTATCAACCCCCCTGTCAGTCTACGACTGACTCCCCCCTTACAAAGGGGGGCAAAAGAGAGAGTATTGACTATGTCAGCTCTCCCTTATCAGAGGGATTGGAAGGGAACTTATCAGGAGGGGTGGAAGACGCCTCTTAACGGGGAGGATTTGACGTGTACCTCTTGACGGGGAGAAATAGAAAGCATATCCCATTAACAGGGGAGTTAACAACAATTTTAACTTTGCCAAAATACCAAATTAAGAATATTAAGTCTTAAATTATTATAAATAATAATGCTACTATATTATTAAAATATTTCCATGTAATTAATAAAAATATTGATATTTATATTTATTTTTTTAGAATAATTTTGATATGCTAATAATTTTTTAAGAAATGGAGAAAAAGAAATACTATCCTGATGTTGATCAAAATTTAAATTTTGCAAAAATGGAAGAAGGCGTTTTAGACTTTTGGAATAAAAATAAAATTTTTGAAGAGTCTATTGATATTAGAAAAGATGGTGAAGAATTTGTATTTTATGACGGTCCTCCATTTGCTAGTGGTTTGCCACACTATGGACATATGCTTGCGGGATATATAAAAGATACTTTTGCAAGGTATCAAACAATGAAAGGCAAAAAGGTTGAAAGAATTTTTGGATGGGATTGCCATGGTCTTCCTGCTGAAATGGGTGTTGAAAAAGAAAGTGGAATTAGCGGTAGAAAGGCTATTGAAGAATACGGTATAGATAGATTTAATGATCTATGCAAGTCATCAGTAATGAAGTATGTAAATGAATGGAAGCATTATGTAAATCGTTCTGGTAGATGGGTAGATTTTGATAATGGTTATAAAACAATGAACCTAAAATACATGGAAACTGTAATTTGGGTATTCAAGCAATTGTATGATAAGGGCTTATTGTATGAAGATTTTAGGGTTATGCCTTACTCTTGGACTTGTCAAACACCAGTGTCTAATGCTGAAACAAAACAAGATAATTCTTACAGAGAAAAAGCTGATAAGGCTATAACTATAAAATTTAAAATGACAAATAATGCGGTTGAGGAGTTTAAAAAGAGATTAAATGATAATAATATAATTATCAATTTTCAATTTTCAATTTTCAATTTCTTGGCTTGGACTACTACTCCTTGGACTTTGCCTTCAAATTTAGCTTTAACTGTCAATAAAGATATTGACTATGTTCTATTTGAAAAAGATGGTGAGTATTATATAATGGGTAAACCTTTACTTGCAAAATATAAAAAAGAATTTGCTGATGCGGAAGGTAAATTTAATATAATTGCAGAGTTCAAAGGTGAATTATTATTGGGTTTGAAGTATGAGCCAATTTTGCCTTATTTGTTGAATTTAAAAGAAGTAAAAGAGTGTGATAAATGCTTCACTGTTTTACATGGTGATTTCGTAACAACAACAGATGGTACTGGTATAGTTCATACTGCACCTGGTTTTGGTGAGGATGACAATATGGTATGTAAAGCTGTTGGTATTCCTACTGTTTGTCCTGTTGATGATGCTGGTTGCTTTATTGAGCCAATAAACGAATTTAAAGGCATTCAAGTTTTTGAAACAAATGATAAAATCATAATAAAACTAAAAGAAGAAGGCAAATGGGTAAAAACAGAACAATATTTGCATAATTATCCACATTGTTGGAGAACTGATGCACCATTGATTTATAGAGCTTTGTCTTCTTGGTATGTTAATGTTCAAAAAATTAAAGATAAAATAATAAAAAATAATCAAGAAATAAATTGGATACCAGCTCACATAAAGGATGGCAGGTTTGGAAAATGGCTTGAAGGTGCAAGGGATTGGTCTATTTCTAGAAACAGATTCTTTGGTTGTCCTATTCCAGTTTGGAAGAGTGATGATCCAAAATATCCTAGAATTGAAGTATATGGCTCAATTAAAGAATTGGAAGAAGCTTTTGGTGTTGAGGTTAAAGATTTACATAGACCGTTTATAGATAATTTAACTAGACCTAACCCAGATGATCCAACTGGCAAGTCAAAAATGGTTAGAGTTAAGGATGTTATGGACTGTTGGTTTGAGAGTGGTTCTATGCCTTATGCACAACACCATTATCCATTTGAAAATAAGGAATGGTTTGAAAAACATTTTCCTGCTGACTTTATTACAGAAGGTGATGGACAATTAAGGGGTTGGTTCTATGTATTATTAATTTTATCTACTGCCTTATTTGATAAACCTGCATTTAAGAATTGTATTTCTTATGGCATAGCGGTTGATGAAACTGGTAAAAAATTATCAAAGAGACTTAGAAATTATGTTGACCCATTGGATGTATGTAATCTATATGGTTCAGATTCTTTAAGATGGTTTATGATAAAAAGTCCAGTTTTAAAAGGTGAGGAATTAAGAATTGATAAAGATGGAAAAGATATAAAAGACACTTTAAGAATGTCAATAAAGCCAATTATTAATTCATACAATTTCTTCTGTATGTATGCAAATAGCGATGGAATAAAAGCTAAATTAATCAGTAGCTCAAATAATATTATGGATAAATATATTTTATCAAAAATGAAAAAAACTATTGAGACAATTAAGCAATCTTTGGACGATTACGCTCCATCAATAGCTTGTAAAGAAACAGAAGAGTTTTTTGAGGTTTTGAATAACTGGTATATAAGAAGAAATAAAAATAGATTCTGGAAATCCGAACAAGATGCTGATAAAATTGAAGCATACGATACTTTATATACCGTATTAATTCAGATATCAAAAGCAATAGCTCCATTATTGCCATTTACAACTGAATATATTTGGAGAGGATTAAATAAATAACAAATTTATATAATACAAATTTTCAGGATATTGTTAATATAAATCATCCCCTTTGCCCTCTCGTAAGAGAGCTAATGTAAAATCCGCTCTCGTGCCCCCCTCTTTGTAAGTGAAGGCTTACATAGTTAACGTATTCCATCCTCACCCCACTTCGTAAGAGTGGAGTTAATGTAGAGTATATTCTCACTGTCCCATTCATAAGCGGGAATCAGTCGCAGAACATCCTACCATTGCCTCCCTTTGTAAGTGGGAATCAGTCGTAGAATATCCTCTCCTCCGCCCCCACTGATAAGGGGGGAGCTGACGTAGTCAACATCTCTCCTTCGCCCCCCCTGATAAGCACACTGTTCACTTATTATTGCCTACATACTCCTTATTTTTAAAGAAACCACCATTATATGTT
>CAKVGI010000028.1 GCA_934747265.1 uncultured Rickettsiales bacterium | reverse complement strand
TTATTATTATAACTCTTAACTCTTAATTCTTAATTTTTAATTTTTAATTTTAAATTCCTAACTTTATATTTTATTTTTATTTTTAATTTTTAATTATCCATTTTGTTTTATTAAAAAATAAAACAAAATAAATGTTCTCAACCCCCCTGTCAGTCTATGACTGACTCCCCCCTTACGAAGGGGGGCGAGGAGAGGATGTTTTTTCTTGCAAGGGTGGCGAGAAAGGAGCGTTGACTTCGTCAGTTTCCCCCTCACAAATTTTGGCAAGAGTGTGGCGTTCTGCGACTGACCCCCACAAAAAGAAGTGAAGTTTAGATATTTCATATCATCTCTCTTATAAAAGATGATAAAAAAATATTTCATATCATTTTTCAGCTCTATAATAATTAAAAGAAAACTAAAAATTATCAGTACCCTTACATATAACATAATCTACTTGAAAATATAATATTGTAATCTATAATTATGTCATGTGTTTATCATTCTTGATATAAATATATGAATAATAATAAAGCTTTTTCACTTATAGAATTATCCATTGTTCTTATAATAATTGGATTATTGGTTGCTGGTATTGTTGGAGGGCAAAGTTTGATTGAGAGTTCAAAAGTGAGAAGTGCTATTAATACTTTTAGAGATATAGAACAACAAATATTAGCTTTTAAAGTTAAAGAAGATAGATTACCAGGATTTTGTAATAATGATATAATCGTAGAAGGTATTTATTCTTGTCGATTTCCATATCCATATGATGGTACTAATGAAGAGTATGGGAGACCTCATTATACAGTAGCTCCTTTTGTTGAGTTATATTTATCTGGTATTTCTAACTTTGAGCCAAAGAATACAAATAAAGTTGTATGGAATAGTGTTTGGGGAACTGTAATGCAAAATGAAGGTGCGTACCCAGGGTTATTTAATGATGATCATTATCCTATTGCTATTCAGAGGATTTGGATGGGAGCGGAAAATGGTTATAGATATGATATAAAAGAAGAGAATCTTTTTTTAGTTGCATACAACGTTAATCCAAGTTTTAAAATATCTTTTGTTAAAAAACTAGATCAAAAGATAGATGATGGTATTTTTAATCACGGAAAAGTTAGAGGAGCTTGTTTTAATATCAAAAATGGACAACTGACAAATCTATATAGTCGTTCCTATGAAAATGGTGATGCTTGTCATAAAATTATTTATCAAACAAGTATAAGATATAAATAATTTTTATTATTTGGTTATTATTAGTGATAATTAATATATTTTTTAATTTTTCCTAGCGAATAAGTTGTGTAAATAATAGCGATTTTTGATGATAAAATTGATTGATTATAAATATATTTTTAATAGATAAATATAAAATAATCTTTTATTAATGCGAATTGATACCATATTTTTGTGTGTAAATAAATATTGCAATTTAAAAATATATTTGTAATATGTATGTTGTGTAATAAAAATGGTTTTGAAATGAAAAAATTATTAATGTTATTTTTTGTTTTGGTATTAGTTTCAGCTTGTGCTTCTGGTTCAAAGACAGTTGTAGAAGAAGAATATGATGTTATAGAAACACAAGAAGAGGCTGATGCAATGAATAGCAACACAAATAAAGTTGTTGAAGAAATTCAAGTTCCTGATAGAGTATATTTTGCTTTAAATAAATATAATATCACAAACGATTCAGCTGAAATTTTAAAACTTCAATCTGAATGGTTAAAAGCAGATCCAAGTATCAATATTATTGTTGAAGGACACTGTGATGAAAGAGGAACAAGAGAATATAACTTAGCATTGGGCGAAAGAAGAGCAAATGCAGTTAAGAATTTCTTAGTTAAACAAGGTGTTTCAGCTTCTAGAATTAAAACAATAAGCTATGGTAAAGAAAGACCAGTAGTTTTGGGTTCTGGTGAAGCAATTTGGGCAAAAAATAGAACATCAATCACTGTTATTGCTCAATAGTTGATAAGTTTATAAAATTAAAGCGCTAATCATTGGTTGTGGTGGTTAGCGTTTTTTGTTATTAATTAATATATGTAGATTTTTTATTTTTGTATTAGTGTATAGAATTTGTTAGTAAATGGATTTATTTTTTAATATGTAAAATAGAAATATTTCTTAGTTGGATAGATAAAGGAAAGTTTTAGTAGTATATAAAAAGGTAATATTATTAATAGATTGGGTGTAAGGATATATAAGAGGGACATGGAAAATTGATAAAAAAATATTGTTTAGCTAATAAAAGATTAAATTATAGAAACAAATAAGTGAACCTAATGTTGTTATTACACTGAATTAAAAGACAAAGAAGAATTAAATTATAGAAACAAATAAGTGAACCCAATGTTGAGATAATGGTAATTAATAGAAAAATAAGGTGGCGTTATTATAAAATAATAGTATTTTACTACAAAAAATCCCCTCAAAAACTTGAAGGGAATTTTTTTATTTTTCTATTATTTAGAAAATTTATATTTTCTTAAAAATTAAAGAAGCGTTTGTACCACCAAATCCAAAAGAGTTTGATAAAGTGTATTCAACTTTTTTCTCTTTTGCTTTTAATGGAACAAGATCAATGCCTTGACATTCTTCATCTAAATCGTTCAAATTTAATGTTGGAGGTAAAATTCCATCATTTATAGCTTTTATTGAAAAAATTGCTTCTAATGCACCGGCAGCGCCAAGCGTGTGTCCAGTTGCTGATTTTGTTGATGACATATGAATTTTATCTAAACTACCAGCAAAAACAGTTTTTACAGAATTAAATTCAAAAATATCACCTTTTGGAGTTGAAGTTCCATGAGCGTTAATATAATCAATTTTATCTGGTGTAATTCCAGCATTTTTTAATGCTCTTTCCATAGCTTTAATTTGTCCTTTTCCTTCTGGTTCTGGTAATGTAATATGATACGCATCGCCACTGCTTCCAAATCCAGCCAATTCAGCATATATTTTTGCGCCTCTCTTTTTAGCGTGTTCATATTCTTCTAATACTAAAACACCAGCACCTTCAGCTATAACAAAACCATCTCTTCCTTTATCCCAAGGCCTTGAAGCTGTCTCTGGACTATCTGTATATGACGTTGATAAAGCGTGCATTGCTGAGAACCCACCAACTCCTAATTCGCAAATTGTAGACTCAGCGCCACCAGCAACCATAACATCAGCATCGCCCCTTGCTATAACAGCTGCGCTTTCACCAATAGCATGACTACCAGATGCACAAGCTGTAACCATGGATTCGTTTGGACCAGTAAAGCCATATTTTATAGAAATATGTCCAGTTGTTAAATTAATTAAACTTGCAGGAACAAAAAATGGACTTATTTTATTTACGCCTCTTGAAAACATTGTTTGGCAGGTGTTTTGAATATAATCCAAACCTCCAATACCTGAGCCCATCATAACACCAGTTCTTGATAAATCTTCTTCATCTGTTGGCTTCCAATTAGCATCTTCAATAGCTTCGGCAGCTGCACCCATTGCTAACCAAATAAATTTACCCATTTTTCTTTGATCTTTTTTATCAACAAATAAATCAGGGTTGAAACCATTTTCTACCCCTTCTTCTGTTGACATTTTTACTTCACCAGCAACTTTACTAATACTGTCTGGTAATTCAGATGTATTAAAGCTTTTAATTGTTCTAATTCCACTTTTTGAATTTATTATACCTTCCCAGCTTGATTTTACAGTATTACCCAATGGTGAAACCATACCCATGCCAGTTATTACAACTCTTCTTTTCTCCATATTTTATCTTATTGTTAATAAATTATAACTTGATAAGCATAATAAAATAAATATTTAATTTTTCAACAAATACTTTTAAAATTATAAAGGCATTATTAAGTACTTTTAAACTTTTGGTTATAAAATATGTTTAAAAATTAATAATACCGAATTAAAAATTAAATAATACTAAGAATTTGTAATTTAATATAATTAATCAATTTAACCCACCACTTGCCTCCACTTATCAGGAGCAATGAGAGAACCTTATTGTGGAGGGGAATGATGGGATCTTATCAGAGGGGTGAATGGACATCTTCTTGATAGTAGGTATAGGAATGGTATCTCTTAGTAGGTGGGGATAGAGTAGCGCCTTAGTAGGTGGGTAGAAGGAGTATTTACTTAGCAAGCAGGGATATAAATATGTTCTTAGTAGGGAGGCTAGCGTCAAATATTTTCACTTCACTTTCCCTTGTAAGGAAAAATTAACAAAGTCAATACTCCGCCTTTGCCACCCTTTGTAAGAGGGAGCTGACGAAGTCAGCAGGGGGGTTGATATTATTTATTTTGTTTTATTTTTTAATAAAACAAAATGAATAATTGAAAATTAAAAATTAAAAATAAAATATAAAGTTAAGAATTTAAAATTAAAAATTAAGAATTAAGAATTAAAAATTAAGAATTAAGAATTAAGAATTAAGAGTTATAATAATAATTAAGAATTATAATAATAATTAAGAATTATAATAATAATTAAGAATAGAGTAATATATCTATTTAATAAATAAAA
>CAKVGI010000027.1 GCA_934747265.1 uncultured Rickettsiales bacterium | reverse complement strand
CAAAATAATACAACTATTAATAATTATATACACAACTATAAACACTATTAATATATAAAAGAAAATTAAAATGTCAAGAAAATGTATATTAAAAGTAGCAGAAGATTTTTCTCCTACTTTAAAATTGTTATTCAACTGTAACAGATTTAGCGAGATTACGTGGTTTATCTATATTATTACCTCTTTCTAAAGCAATATAGTAAGCTATTAATTGAATAGGAATTAAACACTCAATCGCCGACATCATTTTATTATCATTAGTCTTAATTTCTATACTTTTTGTAATCTTATCGGATAATTCTTTAACCCCTTTCTCATCGCTAATTAAAATTATTTTACCTTCTCTTGCAACAATTTCTTCAATATTTGACAACGTTTTCTCAAACAGACTACTTGTAGGATTTATTGCAAATATATAAGTATTTTTATCTATTAAAGCAATAGGACCATGCTTTAATTCACCCGCTGCAATTCCTTCACAAGGTATATAACTAATTTCTTTTAGTTTTAAAGCACCTTCCAACGCAATTGGATAATAAATATTTCTACCAATAAACATAAAGAAATTATTGTCTTTTACAATTTTTGCAATATTCTTAATATTTTCAATATTATCATTTTCTTTTAAGAAATTTTCTATAATATTAGGCAATTCCAATAAATCGTTTATATATTGTTCATATTCATTTTCATTTATTGTATTTTTTGATATTGCAATTTCTAACGCAAAAATATAAAGCACTGCAAGTTGTCCAATTAAAGCTTTTGTACTTGCAACACCAACTTCCGTACCAGCAAGTGTTTTCAAGACTATATCAGAATTATATGCAATATTACTTTGTAAAACATTTACAACTGATATTATTTTTTGTCCATTTTCCCTACATAATTTTAATGCGCCTATTGTATCAGCTGTTTCACCAGATTGCGAAATAAACATTGATATCTCATCATTAGATAAAATTGGATTTTTATATCTAAACTCTGAGGCTATATCTATATCAACTCTTATTTTAGCTATGTCCTCTATAAAATATTTAGCTATAAAACTTGCATAATATGACGTACCGCAAGAAATAATATTAATTTTCTTAATATTTTTTAAATCAAAATTAAAATGCGGAAAAAGCAATTTTTTATTTTTTATGTCAATATATTCTTTAATCGTTTGATTTAAAACTTTTGGAGCTTCATAAATTTCTTTTAACATAAAATGTTCAAAATTACCCTTATCTACATTTATATTATCAATACTAATTGTCTCTATATTTTTTGTAATTTTTTGTCCATTTTTATCAAAAATTCTATAATCATTATTTGAAATAATAGCAAATTCATCCTCTTCAAGAGTTATAATTTTATTTGTCAATCCAGTAAAAGCTGATAAGCCAGAAGATACATAATTTTCATTTTTTCCAATACCTAATAGCAATGGCGAACCACGTCTTGCACAATATAAATTTTTATTATCATTAGCAAAAATCACCGCCAAACCAAAAGATCCCTTTAATTTTTTTATTGCTTTTTCAAAAGCTTTTATATTATCTTTTTCTGTTTTTAAATAATAAGAGATTAAATTAGAAATAACTTCCGTGTCGGTTTCACTTTTAAAATTATAACCTAATTTTATTAGTTCCTTTTTTAATTCAATATAATTTTCAATTATTCCATTATGAACAACAGAAACCAAACCATCGCAACTATTATGCGGATGAGCATTTATTTCTGATGGTTTACCGTGCGTAGCCCATCGCGAATGAACAATTCCAATATTAGATTCAAAACCCGATGGTATTGCTTTTTCCAATTCACTAACTTTTCCAACTTTTTTTATAATTTCTAATTGGTTATTTTTAATTATAGCTATTCCAGCAGAATCGTACCCTCTATATTCAAGAGATTTTAAACCGCCAATTAACTTATCAACAACATTACCGTTGCTGACTATTCCAAAAATTCCACACATAATTATTATTTTGTTAAAACTAGTTAGATTTTTATATTGTAAACATTGATTATTCAACTAATTTTTTGTTTCAAAATATTACATTTAACTAGTTATTTGTTTTCTTCCAAAAAGATTTTATCTGGATTTCTTAAATCTATTGATTTAATACCAATTTCAGAACCATTAATTGATAAAATTTTATCTAATTTATCCCAAGCATTTATAATATTTTTTTCTGGCATTTTTATTATAATACCATTATCTAATTCTAAATTCCACCTCCTTTTTCCAATGAATAACGCTGATTTAATTCTTGAAAATAAAGTTGGGTTTGATGATAACATATTAAATAAGCTATAAATATTATTTTTTGAATCCTCACCAGCAACAACTATTAAATGCAAAAACTTACTTTTTTCTTTCTCTGATATGGATATAATTTTACCTTCTTCATCTATTAAATGAATACCTCCATTTGTTTTCCATATTGCGAAAGGTAAATATTCTTCAATATTTATTATCAAAGTATCTGGTAATTTTCTTTTTATAGAAATATTTTTAATCCAAGGATCAATTTCTAAACTTTTTGCCAAAATAAATAAATCATTTTTATTTTCCAAATCACAAAACTCACGCACTTTTCTTTCTATTGTCTTAATATTTACCATTTTTACACCATTAATTTCTATATTCGTGCAGATATCTTTATAAATAAGCTTTGAGTAAGTTAATACTAATTTTTCTTTAACTTTATTAAAAGTTTTTTCTTTTTCTATATTCCTTACTAAATAAAATATAGCAACTATAACAAATAAAGCCAAAATTATTTTTAACACTTTTGTTAGTTTTAAATAAAATAAAACTAAATCAACATTATTTTTATTTACTTTGTTTTTAGATTTTCTTTTTTTCGCTTTATTTGGTCTAGTGGAATTTGACATTATTTTGCATCCATCTCTTCTATTATTTGTGCGTATTCTTGATTATCATTTTCTATACTTCCATTAGCAACATTTATAGCATAATAGCATAATTCCTCAAAAGATACTTTATGTTTATATGCTAATTTTTGCAATTTTGAAATTGATGTCATTATATCAGCTGGTACAACGCCACCCTTTGTACTGGATAACCAAGTAGATTGAAAATGTATTGGATGATGATCAACATCTGGTGAACCAATAGTGAATAGAACCTGTTGCTTTTGTCCATTAAAATCACAAGGAATACTAAAATTTTTCATTATTTTCCAATAAAATTCACATAACTAAATATATTATTAAATTGTAAAAAAAAATTATCAACAATTTTTATTGCAATTAAAATATTAATTTTTATTATAAGTGATATGGTCTCTTCATCTAGCGGTTAGGATGCTACCCTCTCACGGTGGAAACACGGGTTCGAGTCCCGTAGAGATCACCATTTTAATATTAACAAATTTTCAAAAAATTGAAAAGTCGTGTAGTTTTTTTATTTGTGTTTTTATTTTTTATACAAATTGGTGTAATATTTGCCAATGATAATATTTCTGATATAAAAATTATAAACAATGACAGAATTGATTCTTCCATTATAAAAAACTATTTAACATTAAAAAAAGCATCAAAATATAGTCCAAAAGAAGCTAATAATTCTATAAAAAATCTATATTCTACTGGTTTGTTTGAAAGAGTTGATATAGATTTTAATAATGGCATACTAACAGTAAAAGTTGTAGAAAACCCACTTATTACCGAAATAGCCTTTGATGGAAATAAAAAAATAGACGATACAATACTATCATCAGAAATTACAACGACAAAAAGATCGGTTTTCAATAAAAATAAGATAAACAGCGATGTAAAAAGGATACTTGATTTATATAGAAGAACTGGAAGGTTTTTAGCTACCGTTGAACCAAAAATCATAGAAGAAGAAAATAATAGAATCAAAATTGTATTTGAAATAAATGAAGGAAAACCAGCAAAAATTCGTAAAATAAATATCATAGGAGCAAAAGCTTTTAATATAGAAGACCTAAAAGATGAGTTAAGAAGCAAAGAAGCAAAAATATTAAGATTTGGTAGTTCTGAGATTTACGATCCAGTAAAAGTTGAATTTGATAAAGAATTACTCAGGAGATTTTATTATTCCAAGGGATACCCTAATTTTGAGGTTTTATCCTCTGTTGGGGAATTAGACAGAAGTAGTAAGTGGTTTGATATTACGTTTTTAATTGATGAAGGGGAAAAATATAATTTTGGTGAAATAGAAATCACAAATAATATCAAAAAAGTTAATAAAGATAAATTATATAAGTTGTTAAAAACAAAAAAAGGTAAAACCTTTGATGCCAACTTAATTAATACAACAATAGACAATTTAACAAATGAACTTGCAAAGGAAGGATTTGCCTTTGTAAACATTAGACCATTAACCAATGAAAATAAAGAAGCAAAAACAATAGATATTGATTTTGTTATTGATGAGAGTCCTAGAATTTATGTTGGTGATATAAAAATAATTGGAAATACCAGAACATACGATTCTATCATAAGAAGAGAAATGAGATTAGAGGAAGGTGATCCATTTAGTATATCAAAATTTGAAAGATCTGTTCAAAGAATTAAAAATTTAGGATATTTTGATAAAGTTGATGTACAAAGAGTAAAAGGAAAAGTGCCAAACCAACTTGATATAATTATAGACGTAGCAGAAAAAAAGACTGGTGAATTTCAATTTGGTATAGGATATTCTACTGTTGATGGTGCAAATATAAATGCTGGAATAAAAGAAACGAATTTGCTTGGAAAAGGACAGACATTAAGTCTAAATGTTTTATACGCAAAATATACAAAAGACATTAGTATATCTTACGGAAAACCTTATTTCCTAGATAGAGATCTATATGCTGGATTTAACCTATTTTACAGAAATGATGAAGATGAATATAGTATTGATTATAAAGAAACATCTTATGGCGGTGGAGTAAATGCAAATTATTCAATTACAGAATATTTAGATCAAAGAGTTTATTATTCTTTATATAAACAAAAAATTACAGATGTCGGAAGCGATTATGTTGGTATTATTAGTGAGCAAGATTCTATAACATCCGCAATTGGACAAACTTTATATTACGACAGAAAGGATAGTAGATTTGATCCAACAAAAGGATTTTCTTTAAGTTTAGGACTAGAATATGCAGGTATTGGTGGAGATAAAAAATACATAAAATCTACCACACAAGCCAACGTTTATATTCCAATATTACCATCAATAATTACACTAAGAATTGGCGGTAGAGCTGGTGCAATAGAAGGAACGCAAGGGGATTTAATTGATCCAGTTGACGCTTTTTATCTTGGTGGAAATAATTTTAAAGGATTTAAGTATGGTGGTGTTGGACCAAGAGCAAAAAATTTAATAAATGGATCGCCTATTGATGGTAATGCAGTTGGAGGAAAAAGATATTACATTGCAGACGCTGAACTAAAATTCCCATTAGGCTTGCCAAAAGAATACGGAATATATGGTAGTTTATTCATAAATGCTGGAACTTTGACCGGAATAGACAATAGCCCAACATTAAATAAAGATAGAATTGTTGATAGCGGAACTATAAGATCGGCTTACGGTTTTTCACTATCTTGGAGATCACCTATGGGACCTTTGAGTTTTGATTTCTCAAAAGTTTTAAAGAAAGAATATTATGATGAATCGCAAAACTTTACTTTTAGTTTTGGTAGTTCATTTTAATAATTATTCAAATATTTTTTGTAATAAACTAGAAATGTTAAAATCGGTATTTCTAGCTTTTAATATACTTTTAAATTTTAGCTATAATATATAACTAATTATACATATCAGTTAAAATGTAAACACGCCCTCTTTCCCCGCTTTTCCTTGTAAGAAGAGAAGTCAAATAAATACTCATCCTCTGCTCCTTTTTGTAAGTGAAAATATAACAAAATCAATACCTCCTACTCACCTCCCTTTGTAAAGAGAGGAGCTGGCGTGAAATACCCCCTTCATAATGGTGGAGCCAACATAGTCAATATCTTCCACCTCTCTTTGTAAGAGGGAGTCAGTCGTAAAACACTTCCTCTCTGCCCCCCTTTGTAAGAGAGTTGATGTAAAACCTTCTCCCCGCCCCCCTTTGTAAGGGGGGAGCTGACGAAGTCAACAGGGGGGTTGATAGCTATTCATTTGTTTTATAATAAAACAAATGAATAATTAAAAATTGAAAATAAAATATAAAGTTAAGAAGCTTAAATTTAAGATTTGAAATTAAGAATTAAGAATAATATACTATGCTATATATTAAACAATAATCATTTATATATATGAACTATTATATATAAAATATAATTATAAAATAATATAAAACAAAGCTTAAATATAATCAAAGTATTTAAACCCCCCTTACCCCCCTTATCAGGCACACTGTTCACTCCTTCTTGTCTTAATACTTGATTTCTTAAACTTAA
>CAKVGI010000026.1 GCA_934747265.1 uncultured Rickettsiales bacterium | reverse complement strand
AACTGTATTTATAATAATATAATGTTAAGTTTAAGAAATCAAGTATTAAGACAAGAAGGAGTGAACAGTGTGCTTACGAATGGGGGTAAGAGATGGAATATTCTTCATCCCCCTGATAAGAACACATACAATTCCCCCCTGATAAGGGGGGCAAGGGGGGTTTATGTCAACTCCCCCTTACAAAGGGGGGCGAGGATGGGATATATTGACTACGTCAACTATCCCACCTTATAATTGGAGTATAGGGAAGGTGTTTTACGACTAACTCCCTCCTTGTAAAGTTGGGTAAAAAGGAGTGTTTTACAGTCGCAACCAAACACTTACAAAAGGAGGCGGATGGGAAAGTGTTTTGCAACTGCACCTCTACACTTACGAATAGAGGTGAAAAGGCGATATTCCCAGCCAGCACTCTCTTACAAAGATTGGCGAGAAGTTAGTATTTCACAACTTATAAGATTTGCAATAGCTACTAATTGCCTATAAGAGATTATTATTTTATTTTTTATTGCGGGATTTAATTTAAAAAATTAAATAATAATTATTTGACAAAATTAAAATTTTGTATAATTTTTTTGATAGATAAAGTATTTAAAAATAATGGAAATATTAGGTAAAATTTTTACAAATATAGAAGATGAACTTTCTTTGTTCTCAAAAGCAGAAATTCAAGATGTAAGTGAAAAGCTATATTTGAAATCAAATCCTGTGGGGGGGGGCAACTAGATAATAAATATTATTTGAAGTCTAACTCCAAAGGCGAGCAGGAAAAAATGGTTTATAGTGAAAAGAAATCAGCACCCGAAGAAATAGTTAGACAATTATATTTAAATCGTTTAATCAATAAATACAAATATCCAAAAGATTTAATTGATGTTGAAACAATTGTAAATTTTGGTAGAGAGAAAAAGCGAGCTGATATAATTATTTATAAAAATGATAAAATTACTCCATATATTTTAGTGGAAGTAAAAGCACCAAACATAAAAAATGATGCAAAACAATTAAAAAGCTATTTGAATGCCGAAGGCGCAGAAATTGGTGTTGCAATAAACGGTCAGACAGAAGAAATATTGCATAGACCATATCCAAAAGATTTTTCAACACTTCCAGACATACCGGAATACGGAGAATCTCCAGAAGATGTATATAATAAAAAGTTTAAGTATAGTGAACTAAAAGAACCAAGACAATTAAAACAAGTTATACAAAACTTGGAAGATTTAGTCCTCGCAAACTCTGGATTTGATAGTTTTGATGAGATTTTTAAAATAATTTATGCAAAACTTTATGATGAAGTTCAGGGTAGAGATGATGAAAATTATGTTTTAGAATTTAGAGCAAGGAATGATGCGAAAATTACAAAACAGGCAATAGATAAGCTTTTTGATAAAGCAAAAGATGAATGGAGAGATATTTTTGATGAAAGTGATAGAATAAAATTAATGGATACACATTTGGCGAATATTGTTGCCGATCTGCAAGAATACAAATTATTAGGTTCAAATTTGCAAATTATAGATGATGCTTTTGAATACTTAATACCAGATGTTGCAAAAGGCAAAAAGGGGCAATATTTTACGCCTAGACATGTAATTGACATGTGTGTAAAAATGTTAAATCCAAATAAAGATGAGTTTGTAATAGATACAGCTTGCGGTTCTGGCGGATTTTTAATCCATACAATGAAGTATGTTAAGCCTAAAAATTTTTCAAATTATGCTAGTAGGCACTTATGGGGTATTGATTTTGATGAAAGAAGCTCAAAGATTTCAAAGGCAATGATGTTGATTGCTGGTGATGGAAAATCACATATATTCAAAGAAAATTCGCTTGATTCATCTTCATGGAGTACAAACATAAAAGCAAATTTAGATAATGAAAAACTAGCTGACAAAGATTATAGATATTTCAATTTTGATATATTGCTTGCCAATCCGCCATTTGCCGGTGAAGTATCAGAAAAACATATTTTAGCCGAATATCCAAATGTGGTTAAAGAAAAACAAACAAAAATATCAAGACATTTATTATTTATTGAAAGAAACTTAAATTTTGTCAAAGATGGTGGACGACTTGCTTTAGTTTTACCACAAGGTGTATTTAACAATACAAGCGAAAAATACATTAGAGATTTTCTAGCTGATAAGGCAAGAATTGTGGCGGTAGTTGGACTTGATGTAAACACATTTAAGCCACATACTGGTACAAAAACGAGCGTAATATTTCTACAAAAATGGGACAAAGAAAAATGCCCACAAGTCGCCGATTATCCAATCTTTTTTGCTGTAAGTGAAAAATCTGGAAAGGATAATAGTGGAGAGTATATTTACAAAGAAGTTGATGGGGAAAGAATTTTGCAACATGATTTGGATGAAATTGCAGATGCTTTTATTGAATGGGCAAAGGGAGAAGAGTTGAGTTTTTGGAGGTAAAGGTGCAAAACATCGAAAGGAAGTATTTTAGAGATTTTGATGATATAGAAAAACTAAATAAAATATTAGAAAAAGAGTCTCATCTATTTTATGCAGCTTATTATAGGTTTTTAACACTTCCACAATTATTGAAAATTATAGAAAATAAACGATATGAAGAAATAGAAAATAAAATATATTTATACTTATTTAATACTGAAATTAGAGCCAAAAAAAGAATTTTGTATGAACAACTTGAAATTTTTAAACCATATTTAAATATATTTGATTCTGCTATATTTTCTTTCTATAATTGCAATTTTATTGCTTCATATTTCACAATGGTACCTTTAATAGAAGGTGTTTTATCTAAATGGAATGGTGCTAATTTTACATCTCAACACAAACCAGAACAATTTGTAAAAAATAAGTGTAATGACATTCAAAATAAATCAAGAAATAATATAAATGACTCAGATCATATTTGGAGTTGGTATAAATTCCATTGTGACTTGCTTATCGACAATATAAAAGAATTTTTTAATAATAAAAACATTGAATTTAATAGACATAGTATTTGCCATTTAAAAATGAATAATATCAAGTATTTTGAAAGTCAAAAAAATTCATTAAGATTATTTGCTATATTTGATTTAATAGCTGAAGTTTACCAATATGAAAATCCTGTAAAGGATGAAATAGTTTCAGTTAAAATTTCAAATGGTTGTTATACAACTAAACATAAATACGAAATTGAGAATAAAAAAAATTTAGATAATTTAAGCGAAAAATATTTTAAATTATTTTATTCGGATAAAATTTTTAGAAATAATATATATGATAATAATTATTTAGAAATGATTAAAATAATTGTTAGTTCTCATTGTTTAAAAGAAATAGAATATATGAGACATTCAATTTCTACATTTAGAATAAAATCTGAAATATTTCTAAAAAAATTAAAAATAAAACAAAACAATAAATTAAAAATCTTTTTCCTTAAAAGGTTTTTTAAAAGAATTTTTTTAAAAAATAATAAATATAAATTAAAAATGATAGAGAAATATAATCTAAATAATAATAAACAAACAATAAATTTAATAGAATCTTATCAAAAAATTATATTAAAAAATATGTATAAAAATTCATATAAATATTTAATATCTGGTAATTAATATGCAACATTTACACTTAATAGTCAAACAATCGACCAACTACAATCTCTCCCCTCCTTGAGGGGAGATGCCAACGAAGTTGACAGAGGGGAGTTTTAACATCAGAAATTAAGAATTTAGAATTAAAAATTAAGAGCACCCCATCGTCAGCTAAAGCTGACACTTCCCCGCAAAGCAGGGAAGGATTAGAAAAGTTAATAAAAAAAGGTGATTAAATGCAATACTCAATAGTTAATTTGAGCGAAGTTAAAGAAAATTCTGATTTTAGAATTGATGCTGAATTTTATCATCCATTTTATACAACAAAATACAATAAAATTATTTCAAAAAATTACATAAAATTTAAAGATATTATTTTATCAATAAAAAATGGTGATGATTTTAGAGAATATTTGGAAAATGGTAAAAAATATATCAGAACCGGTGATTTTGACTCAAACGGATTAGATTTATCAAAATGTGTCAAAGTAAAAGAAAATTTGAAAAGCAAAATTAAGTTAAATTGTGGTGATTTGCTTATTACTAGAAAAGGTAATTATGGAAAGGTAGATATTGTTAATATTAATAATATTAATTCATTTATAAGTTCAGAAATTTTCCATATTATATTAAATAAAAAAATAGATCCATTTTTTATAAAAACATATATAAATTCGGATTATGGTTTAAGTTTTATAGAAAGATATATACATGGTATTAGTAATTTTAGTATCACACAAGATTCATTAAAAGAAATATTAATTCCTCTTTTATCACCACCTTTTCAGCAATCCATTGCTTCACTTGTCAATACATCCTATACTCTCCGACAATCTGCCGATACACTATACAAAGAAGCAGAAGAAATTTTACTTGAAGAGTTAGGACTAAAAAACTATCAACCACAAAACAAAAAATGTTTTGTAAAAATGTTATCTGATACACAAGAAGCTGGACGAATTGATGCAGAATATTTTCAACCGAAATATGAAGATGTGATTGATAAAATTAAAAAATATAAGAATGGTTACTACTCTTTAAAAGACGTGTGTAACATAACATCCGGCTCTTTTGTTTCCGATAAATTTTACTGCGAAAAAGGTTTAATTCCGTACATAAGAATTAAAGAATTAAACTTTAAAGGACAAATTAATAAAAATGAAATTGTCTATTTGAATGATAAATTCATAATAAAAAATGAAATTACCGTAGAAAATGAAGATTTTGTTATTGCTACGATAGGTAATACCATCGGTAAAATATGTATAATAGATAATAGTTTAGTTGGTGCAATTCCCTCAAACAACACATCTAAAATTTCGTTAAACAATAAACAAAATAGTTTGTATTATCTTCTATTATTTCAAAGTTTTATATTTCAACAACAAATAGAAAGACAATACACACAAACAGCACAACCAAAAATTTCTGATAATCAATTGTATAGTATCATAATCCCGCTTTTACCGCAATCAATTCAATCTCAAATTTCGGCAAAGATTCAGCAATCTTTCGAAAGCAGAGAAAAATCAAAACAATTACTTGAAGTGGCAAAAAGGGCGGTTGAAATTGCAATTGAAGAAAATGAAGAAGCTGGGTTGAAATATATTGAAGAAAATAAATAGTGTTTGTTTATTTTAAAAATTAGCTATATGTTTTGGATTTAGAGACTGACAACAAGGTTTATAAACCTAATATATTTAACCATCTTGCCACATCTTATCATAACCCCCCTTACGCCCATTTTCGTAAGGGGGGGAGCTGACGAAGTCAGCAGGGGGGGTTGATAGTATCCGTTTAATTTATACCAAAATAAATAAATAATTAAAAATTAAATTAAAATAAAAAATATAAATTCAAAGATTTTAAATTAATAATTAAAAATTAAGAATTAAGAATAATAACAATATATTAAACAATAACAATTATATATGAAATATAATTATAAAGTATAATATATATTATAATATAAAGAACGGGATGTAAAGTAATTAAATTATTTAAACCCCCCTTACCCCCCTTATCAGGGGGGAATTGGATAGGTACCCCTTATCAGGTAGGGAATTGGATAGGTGCCCGTTATCATGGGGAATGGGAGGGGAACTTATCAGGAGGAGTGAGGAGACCTTATCAGGTAGGGATGGGACCTTATCATGGGTGGGGAATAGAGGAACATCTCTTATCAGAAAGGATGAGGTGTACCCTTATCAAGTGGGGATAGAGAATTATCTCTTAACATGAAATGGAACAGAGAGATATTTCTTAACAGTGGGAAGAAATAGAGGAGTACACCTTAGCAGGGATGAAATAGAGAGATGTCCATTAGTGGGAGGGAGGTATTTAATTGATTTTTTATTGTTTGACAAATATATTGTAATATGGTGATCAAGCAATATATAGAAATTATTAATACTATATCCATACTTCATTTTTAAGGTGAAATTTGGCTAAACTTAAAGAAATGAACGGTTAATTAATATAAACCAATATAAGAGAGATAAGTTAGTAATTTAAAATATATAAATAAAAAACTTTAATATTAAAATTTTTGTTGTAATAATAAGATTATTATTAATTATCAAGGGTGATAATATGGCAACAAATATTGTTAATTCACTTGAAAGTCTTGATGCTTTACTTAAAAAAGTAAAAGAAGCTCAGAAAATCTATGCTACATATACCCAAGAACAAGTTGACGAAATTTTTAAAAGAACAGCTTTATTAGCTAATACAGAAAGAATTAGACTTGCTAAAATGGCAGTTGAAGAAACTGGTATGGGCGTTGCAGAGGATAAAGTTATAAAAAATCATTTTGCAGCAGAATATATTTATAACAAATATAAAGATACAAAAACTTGTGGTATAATAGAAGAAGATTTAACCCATGGAATGATGAAAATTGCTGATCCAATTGGTGTTATAGCTTGTGTTGTACCAACAACAAACCCAACATCTACTGCAATTTTTAAATGTTTAATTGCATTAAAAACAAGAAATGCAATGGTATTTTCACCACATCCAAGAGCAAAAAAATCAACTATTGAGGCTTTGAAAGTTGTTGTTGAAGCCGCAAGACAAGCTGGTGCTCCTGATAATTTATTGGGTTGGATTGATGAGCCAAGTATTGAATTATCTGGTGCCTTAATGAATCACCCAGATGTAGATTTAATTTTAGCTACAGGTGGTCCAGGTATGGTTAAGGCTGCATACAGTTGCGGTAAACCAGCGGTTGGTGTTGGTGCTGGTAATGCTCCTGCTTTGATTGATGAAACGGCTGATATTGAAACTACTGTATCGTCAATTATTATGAGTAAGACTTTTGATAACGGTATGATATGTGCCTCAGAACAAACAGCTGTTGTTGTAGATTCAATATATGAACCAATTAAAAAAGAATTTGAAAAAAGAGGTGCTTACTTTTTAAAAAATACAGAAAAAAATAAATTAATTAATTTTGCTTTTCCTGATGGAAAATTAAATTCTGAAATTGTTGGACAACCTGCTACAAAGATTGCCGATATGGCTGGTGTAAAAGTTCCAGAACATACAAAAGTTTTAATTGGTGAGGCTACAAAAATTGATATGAGTGAACCTTGGGCAAGAGAAAAACTTTCTCCACTGCTTGGTATGTATAAAGCTAAGAATTTTGATGATGGTTTAGAAAAAACTCATGCATTAGTTAATTTAGGTGGCGCAGGTCATACATCTATTCTTTATACAAACCAACAATTTACTGATAGAGTTAAAAAATTTGCTAGTGTAATGAATACTGGTAGAATATTAATAAACACTCCTTCATCATTTGGTGGTATTGGTGATGTTTATAATTTTAGATTAGAGCCATCATTAACCTTAGGTTGTGGTTCTTGGGGACACAATTCCGTAAGTGAAAATGTTGGTGTAAAACAACTTATCAATATTAAAACAGTTGCTATGAGAGAAGAAAATATGTTATGGTTTAAAGTACCTCCAAAAATTTATTTCAAAAAAGGTTGTACTAAATTTGCATTAGAAGAATTAAAAGGTCATAAGAGAGCCTTTATTATAACAGATAAAGTTTTATTTGATTTAGGTACTACAAAAAAAGTAACAGATGTTCTTGAAAGAATTGGTGTTGATTATACAATATTTTATGATGTTCACCCAGATCCAGATTTATCTACAATCAATAAAGCTATTGTTGATGTTAGAAATTTCAAACCAGATTTAATTATTGCTCTTGGTGGCGGTTCACCTATGGATGCTGCAAAGATTTTGTGGTTAATGTATGAACAACCAGAAATAGCTTTTGAAGATGTAGCTATGAGATTTATGGATATTAGAAAGAGAATATTCATGTTAAAAGATTTAGGTCAAGTTGCTAAATTAATTTGTATACCTACAACATCTGGTACAGGTTCAGAAATATCCTCATTTTCTGTTATTACAGATGATAAAACTGGTATTAAATACCCATTAGCAGACTATGCTTTTACACCTAGTATGGCAATAATTGATCCTGATTTTGTTATGACAATGCCAAAAGGCCTTGCTGCCGCATCTGGATTTGATGCAGTGGTTCATTGTCTTGAATCTTATGTTTCAACGATGGCAAGCCCATTTACTGATGGTATAGCATTAGAAGCATTAAAAATTTTATTCAAACATTTAGTTAAATCTGTAAATGAAGGTACAGAATATGATAGAGAACAAGTTCATTATGCTGCAAGTTTAGCTGGTATGGCGTTTGCTAATGCGTTTTTAGGTGTTTGTCATTCAATGGCGCACAAAATAGGAGGACATTTACATATACCACATGGTATTGCAAACGCTTATTTAATTTGTCAAGTTATAAAATATAACAGCTCGGAGAAGCCTACAAAACAAGCTCCTTTCCCACAATACAAATATCCATTTGCTAAACAAAGATATGCACATATCGCAGATTATCTTGGTTTAGGTGGTAAAACTGATGATGAGAAAGTTGATAATTTAATTAAAGCTCTTCAAGAAATTAAATCTGGCCTAAAAATCGCATTATCTATGAAAGATGGTGGTATCAAAAAAGAAGATTTAGAAAATGCCTTGAAGAATGGTCTTGCAGAAGAAGCATTTGATGATCAAAGTACCGGTGCAAACCCAAGATATCCTCTAATTTCCGAATTAGAACAGTTGTATTGGAAAGCATATGAAGGCGAAACCGACTTCGATATTTAATGGTGTTTGAACTTATTGCAATGAGGGAGTATTGATGTGGTCAATATTTCCTTCTTTGTATTCCCCTTTTTTTGTAAGAAAAAATTAACAGAGTCGATACCTCCTCCTTTCCCCTTCATAAGAGTAGAACTAGTCATAGAACACTTCCTCTTTGTCCTTCCTTTTGTAAAGGAAGAACTGGCGTAGTTAATACTTCATCTCCGTCCTCCCCCTTTGTAAGTAGAAGTTAGTTGTAGAATATCCCCTCTTTTTGCCCCCCTTCGTAACACACTGTTCACTCCTTCTTGTCTTAATACTTGATTTCTTAAACTTAACATTATATTATTATA
>CAKVGI010000025.1 GCA_934747265.1 uncultured Rickettsiales bacterium | reverse complement strand
TAAGCCTTACTATGTAAGTCTTATTAGTGTTTAATTAAGCTAAGTAAACTTATCTTAATTAAATGTATCCAAGATACTTATTATATATAAGCAGTAGATATATACTAATACTATTATAGTATAAAGAAGTAATTATATAAATAAGAGTAGAAAAATAATCAAAATGTCGTATTTAGTAAAAAGTTATGATATAATAATTTCAGGTGGTGAGACTATGTGTTTGATATGGAACTTAATAAAAGCATTTACTGATACAGAAGATGATAATAAAAAAGATAATAATGATTTAGAAGATTGGCAAAAAGAATTAGTAAAAGAAAAGAAGTATGATACATTTAACTTTGAAGAAGAAGAACTAGAAGATGATGACTATTATTCAGATGATGATGAATAAGAAATTTGTCAAAATATATTGATTAAATATAAAAAGTTTGATACAATATAGGCAGTTAAAGGAAGAAAGACGCTAGTAAAGGTCTATTTAATAGATTTTTTGTGCTGCGTCTTTTTTGTATTAACTAGAAGTGGGAGGTGAAAAAAATGAATAAAAGAATATTTATTAGTTTTGCAATTGAAGATGAAAAATTAAGGGACCTTTTAGTTGGACAGTCAAAAAATGATAAATGTCCGTTTGAATTTTATGATATGTCGGTAAAGACACCATGGGACTCTGAGTGGAAAACAAAATGTAGACGAAAAATTAAAGGCTGCGATGGCTTGATTGCAATTGTAACAAAAAATTCAAAAAATGCAAGTGGAGAATTATGGGAAATTGATTGTGCCAAGCAAGAACAAATTCCATGCAAAGGTATATATGGATATTCAGATCAAAGGCCGATCAATTTACCAACAGAGTTAAACAATATATCCATAGTTGAATGGAAATGGGAAACAATTAAAAATTGGATTAATTCATTATAGGAGGTAATTATGAGAAAAGCATTAGTAGTAGGAATCGATGATTATCCTAGTGCCACATTATCAGGGTGTGTGAATGATGCTAATTCAATATCACAACTTTTGAAAAGAAATGGTGATGGGTCTCCAAATTTTGACGTACTGCAAATGGAAAATATAAAAACTAAAGGTGAATTAAAAAAAATGATTGGTGACTTATTTAATTCATCAGTAGAAATTGCACTATTTTATTTTTCTGGACACGGATGTAAAAATGATGTTGATGGATATATAGTTACGCCTGATTATGCAAAAAATGATGAAGGAATTACAATGACAGAAATATTGAAGATTGTTAATAGTTCTAAGGCATTAAATAAGATAGTTATCTTAGATTGTTGTTATTCAGGAACTTTTGGTAATGGTGCATTGTCTGATAATCTGACTGAAATAGGTGAAGGTGTAACAATTCTTACTGCAAGTATGAATGATCAGATGGCAAAAGAAAGTGAAGGGCATGGTGTGTTTACAAGTTTGCTTATTGAGGCTTTATCAGGTGGTGCTGCAAATATTAATGGCAATATTACACCAGGATCAATATATTCGTACATCGATCAGGGGCTAGATGCATGGGAACAAAGACCAGTATTCAAGACGAATACTCATAGTTTTGTAAAAGTAAGGACGGTAGTTCCATCTATTGATTTATCAATTTTAAGAAATATCGCAGAATATTTTCCTACAGCATCTTCAGAATTTTCGTTAAATCCATCGTTTGAGTATACAAATTCTTTGGACTTTAAACACGAAGTTATAGAACCATATTGTAATTCAAAAAATGTAAAAATTATGAAAGAATTGCAACAGATGGCTAGCGTCGGCTTGGTTAAGCCAGTAAATGAAGAACATATGTATTTTGCTGCGATGCATTCAACCGGATGTCGATTGACTGCAGTAGGATATCATTATTGGCAATTGGCCCAAAAAGGCAAAATTTAAAATCACAGCCTAGTTATTTGCAAATAACTAGGCTGTATTTTTTATTACATAAAAATTTAATTCAGCAATAAAAATTACTAAAAAAGTAAATTAAATATTCAGAATTAAAAAAACATAAACAATGCGAGAAAATGTAAGATGCCATTAAAATGATATCAACAAGAAAATCCATTTTATATTTAAATACGCATTTATTGATATTGCAATAAATAACAATAAAATATAGGTACTATCAAGATGACAACGTAATCTTAAATTGAAAAAAAGTAATAATTATTTTGCAAAAACATAAGTTAAATATCAAAAAACGTAATTTGTATGTTATAATTAAATAAGAGATGAAGTATAGGTGGTTTAAATGATAATAAAAGACAATAAAGAATTAAAACAAAAAGATTTTAAAAATGAAAAAGAATTACAAAATTACTTCGAAGAAAATTTGCAAAAGATTCTTGGATATAAATTTGTAGAAACAGAGTTTGCTGTAGGCAGTTTTAGACTAGATACTTTAGCATATGATGAGGAGAGTAAATCATTTAGAATTATAGAATATAAGAATGTTAAAAATCATAGTTTGGTAGATCAAGGGTATACGTATTTAAAGTTGCTATTAGAGAGAAAAGCGGATTTTGTACTTAAATATAATGAAAAAAATAACTCTAATTTAAAATTGACAGACGTAGATTGGAGTCAATCAAGAATCATATTTGTATCACCCATTTATACAAGCTATCAGCTTAATGCTACTGATTTTAAAAACATTCCGGTAGATTTAATTAAACTTACAAGGTATGAAGAAAATATAGTGACCATAGAATTTATAAAGAAGACAAGCAACGTAAAAGTAGAGGATGTACAAATAAAATCAGAACAAAAAGAGGTTAATAAAGAAATTAAAGTATATACGGAAGATGATCATTTGAATAAAGTATCTGAAAAAACTAGAAAGCTTTATAATATATTAAAAAACAGAATATTAGAGTTAGATGATATTGATATAGATGTAAAGAAAGTGTATATTGCTTTCAAAGGAAGAAAGAACATAGTCGATGTAGAGTTTACTCAGAATAAATTGAGGTTAGACATTAATATGAAAAAAGGAACATTGAATGATCCATTAGGTATAACAAGAGATATAACAAATATTGGCCATTGGGGTAATGGTGATTATAGAGTAGAAATATCTGATGAAGATGATATAGATAACGCTATGCCATTAATAAAACAGTCTTTAAGAGTAAATAAAAAATAAACTTCTTTTGTATATAAAAAGTATTAGCTAAAGTTTAATTGATAGGGGGATAGAATGATTTATGAAATTTTACAATTTATATTTAGTCTTGCAATAGTTATTTTCTCAATAACAATTTTTGTCAAGGGATATAATGACTCTGAAAATGATCTTGAAAAAGCACTATATATTATAATGTCGGTTGCATGTATGTTTCCACTGCTAATTTATTATTTGGATAGATACAATATACCAACAAAACTCGGATACACTGAAAATATAGTTTCGAGAGATTGGGTAAACATAATAACAACTTATTCAACATCAATAATTTCAACCTTACTTAGTGCAATTTTTTTGATATTTATAACATTTAAACAAATGAGAGAAACATCCAATGATAATATAAGATTAAATAATGAAACACAGAGAATGCAGAATTTACCATATCTACAATATGATTTTACAAATGAAATAATAGATAAAAACTTATGCAGCAATAAAATAAAATTGATAACTATAAATGATAATAACAATAATAATGATTCTATAGATTTTACTATTAAAATTAAGAATATTGGTTTAAACACAGCAAGAAAGGTAATATTCGAATTGAAATCCGATCTCTTTGAAAAAGAAGAATATTCAGAATTGCAAAATCAAAGCACGATAGAAAAAAATGAGACAAAAGAAAAAGAAGTTATTATTTTGAATGTGGCAAAGGGTATACATAGAATAGAAATAATTGTGTATTATCAGGATTTATTGAAAAATTGGTATAGTCAAAAAATATATTTAGTAATTTCAGTTACAAATATATATGATTCGAAGACAGGAAATTGTGATCATATAGATTCATTTATTGTTAATGATGAAGAAAAAATGATAAATGAACCATCAATAATAAAAATGTTAAATAAAGATTTAATAAAATAAATTATTAGACTATAAAATAAACTTTGTAGCATAATTAAAAGTGTAATACGATTTTTTGAATAGGTAGGTGTAATCAATGTCTAATTATGAAAGTGAAGCAAAATTAGAAAATAGAATGATAGAGCAGCTTAGAAAGCAAGGATATAGCTATATTGAAATAAATGATGTTAAGGAGCTAGAAGAAAATTTTAGAAGCCAAGTTAATTTGCATAATAAAGTGGAATTAAAGGGAAAAGATTTATCAGATAAAGAATTTGAGAAATTAATGATAAAAATATCCGGCAAAAGCATTTTTCAGTCTGCAAAAGAATTAAGACAAAAGCATGATATAATTCGTGATGATGGCACAGTTGCATATATTGAATTATTTAATACCAAAGAATGGTGTAAAAATATATTTCAAGTTACTCATCAAACTACAGTTGAAGGAAAATATGTTAACAGATATGATGTAACAATTCTCATTAATGGCCTTCCATTAATTCAAATTGAATTAAAGCGAAGAGGCATTGACATGAAGGAAGCTTTTGATCAAATTAAGAGATACAAAAACCATTCCTACAATGGATTATACAGATTTATTCAATTATTTGTAATTAGTAATGGTGTTGATACAAAATATTTTGCAAATGGAGATCAAGAATTAAATTATGGGTTTACTTTTTATTGGACCGATGTAAATAATGACAGAATTACTAATTTGGAACAGTTTTGTACTTTCTTTTTAGATAGATGCCATGTTGCTAAAATGATAGCAAGATATATGATAATAAACGAAACAGAAAAAATGCTCATGGTAATGAGACCTTATCAAGTATATGCAGTTGAAAATATTGTTGATAGAGCAATAAATACAAGTAATAATGGCTATGTATGGCATACGACAGGTTCAGGAAAGACGATAACGTCTTTCAAAACTAGTCAAATTTTATCCCTAGAGCCATCTATTAATCAAGTGTTTTTTCTAGTAGATAGAAAAGATTTAGACAAACAGACATTGGATGAATTTAATAAATTTGATCCTGGTTGCGTTGATATGACAAATGAGACATTTAAATTAGTTCAACAAATTAAAGATAGTACAAAGCCTTTAATAATTACAACCATTCAAAAAATGGCCAATGCTTGTTCTAATCCAAGATATGCCACTGTAATGGAAAAATATAAAGATAAAAAGACAGTGTTTATAATAGATGAGTGTCATAGAAGTCAATTTGGAGATATGCATAAACAAATTGCTAAAACATTTAGAAATGCACAGTATTTTGGATTTACAGGAACACCAAGATTTGAAGAAAACAAGAGTCAAGATGGTAGAAGTACAGCAGACATTTTCGAAAAATGTTTACATACATATCTAATTAAAGATGCAATTAACGATGGAAATGTTTTGGGATTTTCTGTTGACTATGTTAAAACAATAGAAAGCAGCATTGATGACAGTAATGATGAACGAGTACAAGCTATAGATACTGATGAAGTGTTCATAGATGATACAAGGATTATAATGGTAGCACAGCATATTATAGAACATCATAATATTAAAACAAGAGATAGAAAGTATAATTCTTTATTTGCAGTTTCATCTATTCCAATGCTTACAAAATATTATGATACATTTAAAAAGCTTGATCATAATTTGAAAATTGGAGCAATATTCACTTTTGGTGCAAATGAAAATTTAGATAATAAAGAAGAACATTCAAGAGATGTACTTGAGCGAATAATAAAAGACTATAATAAAATGTATAATACTAATTTTACTACCAATAGTTTTGATGCCTATTTTAGAGATGTTTGTAAGAAAATTAAAAACACAGATATTGATATAGTAATTGTAGTAGATATGCTGTTAACAGGTTTTGATGCGAAAAGATTAAATACTTTATACATAGATAAGCCATTAAAGTTTCATAGTTTAATTCAAGCATTTTCAAGAACAAATAGAGTTGAATCAGATACTAAACCATTTGGCAATATTGTATGTTATGATTTACCATCTAAATTTAGAGTAGATGAAGCAGTAAAATTATTTTCTCAAACAGATAGAACAGATACCGTTATTATGGCACCGTATTCTGATTATTTAGAAAAGTATATAAAAGCAGTTAATTATCTTCAAACCATCGCTCCAAATATTGATAGTATTCAAGAGTTGGAACAAGAGGGAAATGAAGAAAATTTAAAAAAGTTTATACTAGCATTTAGAGAAGTAGCAAAAATATTAGTAAGTTTAAAAACATTTAATGAATTTGACATGAATGATGAAAAAATGCCTATGGCATCGCAAATGTTTGAAGATTATAAAAGTAAGTATTATGAAATATATAGGAAGCTAGCAACATCCAAAGAAAAAAGTTCGATTTTAAGTGATATTAGTTTTTCACTAGAATTAATTCAAACAGATAAAATAAATGTTTCTTACATATTAAACCTAATTAGAAATGTTGATTTAACAAACGAAGAACAAAAACAAAAAGATATAGATGATATAGAATCAAAATTAGTCAATGTAACAGATGATGAGTTATTCCTAAAATTAGATTTAATTAAAAGATTCTTATCAAATGTATTGCCAACTTTAAAACCAGAAGATTCAATAGATGATGCATTTAACAGTCACATGAATAAAGAAAGACAGAAAGAAATAGAAAAATTTGCCAAGGAAAATGATATTGATTTAGAAGTATTACAAGCAGTAATTGATGAATTTGAATATAGTGGAATATTCCCGAATGAAATGATAGGCAAATCAATTCATGCTCCATTTTTAAAAAAGATATCGTTAATTGATAATGTAAAGGTATTTATAAAGGAACTTTTAAAGAAGTATTTATAGGTGCTTTATGAAAATAGATTTTGATAATATAGACACATATCCTGCAGAAATAATTAGATATGCATTGGAAAATGATTTTAAAGATTATAATAAATCAGATTTTGATATAACTATTCCAGAATTTTTCTATGATATATTAGAAAAATATAAATTTATTGTTTATCATTGTACTAGAACATTAGATATAAATAGTTTTAAAATGAATGGTATTTTGATACCAGAAGATAATAAACTAAAAAAAATACTATTCGATGAAACTGATGGATGTAATATAAATGATATAGAAGAGTTTAGATTGGGCAGAGGGTTAGATATTCAATTTGTTTTCTCATACAATGAAATATGTAATGATAAGCAATTTGAAAACTTTTTTAATCATATTGGTGGAGAAATAATAGAATTTACTAAAAATTATAATAAAAACAAATTAGAAAAAGGAAATTGTTATATAATAAAATTTTTAATTAAAAGTTCTGAAATATCATATAAAAAATGGCTAGTTCAAAAAATGATAAGAAAAATAAAGTTTGATATTTCGGTGGATTTTTCAGGTAGTATAACTCATTGCATTGCTCCAGAAGAAATTTTAGATTATATAGTAGCCGATGATATTTATAAAAAATTAAAGGAGATGATTTAAATGTCAAGAGAAGAAAAACAACAAACTCAACAAGCGGAGTTACAAAAACAATTATGGAGCATTGCTAATACCTTAAGAGGAAATATGGATGCTAATGATTTTAAAAATTATATATTAGGACTAATATTTTATAGATATTTATCTGAAAATATTGTTAATTATGTTGAAAGAACATTATTAAAAGATGATGGAATAAGTTATGTAGAAGCATGGAAAAAAGATGAATATAGAGATGAATTAAAAAGATATTTAATAGAAGATTCTAATATGGGATATTTCATTGAAGCAGATAACTTATGGAGTAAATTAATATATAAAATCCAAACTGGTAAATTTGATATTTCAATGTTATCAAAAGCAATTAATTCTATATCAGACTCGACATTAGGTAATGAATCTGAAGATGATTTTGAAAACTTATTTGAAGATATGGATTTGAATAACTCTAAATTAGGTAGAGGTGAGGCAGAAAGAACTAAGTTGATTTCAACAATAATGTTAAAAATAAATGATATTGACTTTCACCATGAAGATGCTGAAATTGATGTTTTGGGGGACGCTTATGAATATTTAATATCAAACTTTGCAGCATCAGCAGGTAAAAAAGCCGGAGAGTTTTATACACCACAACAAGTATCGAGAATATTAGCAAAATTGGTTACTATAAATAAAAGTAAATTACAAGGCGTTTATGACCCAACTTGTGGTTCTGGTTCTTTACTATTGAGAGTAGGTAAAGAAACAAAAGTTAGTTCATACTATGGACAAGAATTTAACTCTACAACTTACAACTTAGCGAGAATGAATATGTTATTACATGGAATATCATTTAAACATTTTGATATAAAAAACGCTGATACATTAGAAAATCCAAAGCACAAAGATATGAAGTTTGATGCAATTGTAGCTAATCCACCATATTCAGCACAATGGAGTGCGGATCCTAAGTTTATGGAAGATGAAAGATTTAGTGCTTATGGAAAATTAGCACCAAAGTCTAAGGCAGATTTTGCATTTATTCAGCATATGATTTATCAATTGTCTGATAATGGAACAATGGCAGTTGTTCTTCCGCATGGTGTTTTATTTAGGGGAGCATCAGAAGGAACAATAAGAGAATATTTAATAAAAGAAAAAAATTATTTAGATGCTGTTATAGGATTACCTGCAAATATATTTTTTGGAACCAGTATTCCAACTTGTATATTAGTATTTAAAAAGTGTAGAGAAAATGAAGATAACATTCTATTTATTGATGCTTCTAAAGATTTTGAACCTGGAAAAAATCAAAATAGATTAAGAGATAAAGATGTAGATAAAATTATTGAAACATATAAAAATAGAGTAGAAATAGAAAAATATTGCCATGTTGCTCCATTAAATGAAGTAGCAGAAAATGAATATAATTTAAATATTCCTAGATATGTAGATACATTTGAAGAGGAAGAGGAAATAGATATTAAAGCAGTACAACAAGAATTAAAACAAATAGATAAAGAAATAGCAGAAGTCGATAAAGAACTTAATGTATATTTAAAAGAATTAGGATTAGATGAAATATAATGTTAAATTTAGAAAAGGAAATAGAAAATTATTTTTACAGCATTAATTCTGCAAAAGAGAAATTTGATTTGTATAAAGGCATCTTACAAAATGTTAGTGGTAATGAACAAAAAGTAAATTTAATTAATGGATTTTTATATGTCATTTTAGATTCATTAAAATTTGCTTTTGTCATAGAAACTTCGAAACTAGTTGATGAAAGGGAGTCAAAAAACATATTTAAATTTATTGAATATTGTAAACAACATAAAAAAGAATTTTTAACAGAACTTTATGATGAATTCTATAATGAAACCACAAAAAGAAATGAAAGAACATTTATAAGAAAAGTAAATATTTTAGAGGATTTAACTAAATTTGAAGAAGAATTAAGAAGTTATGAAATACAAATTGAAAATTTAAAGGCACAAAGAGATAAAGTTTATGCACATACTGATAAAAATTATTTTTATAGAAATAAAGATATAAATAATGAATTTAAGGTTACATATGATGATGTGGATAGAATATTAAGTATTCTTCACAAACACCTAAATGTTATTTCAATAGATTTTAATAGAAGAGCATTTTCTACTTTTGTATCAACAATTGATGATTATAAATATATAATTAGCAAACTATAAAAGGACTTATACAAACATGTCTTGCATAAGTCCTTTTTTAAGTTCCCGTAGCTTGTTTAATTTAAACATTTCTTTATTTACTTTTTTATCTGTACTATATAGAAGTAAACCATATTTTTTTTGAGTTATCAAATCAGGAATATCAACTTTAATTTTTAAAAAACTATCTAATGATACAGTATATCTTGTTGCTCCAGTAGCATATCGTATGATTTGCTTTCTAATTTTTGAATTATTGAAATAATAATTAGAAAATAATGGATCAATTATAATATTAGGTCTGTATCTTAATAAATGATAACTATAGACTGTATTGGGTAAGTTTTCTTGTATGCATATTGAATGTCCAATATCATCAGGAGTTTCAGAAGATGGTGTGAATAAGATATCGCCTCTTTTTAAATTGTTTGTTATTATTTGATTATCCTTAGCACTAGTTTTCGATAATTTACTTAAATCTTGTGTCATTATTATTTTATGTTTATAAACGTCCATGTAATTATATAGACTAACAATCTTTTCATTTTCTTTAACTAATTTATCTATACTGCTTGTTTGAAATTTTCCAATTTTTCCTAATGTTGTTTCCTGATATGATTTTTTATTTAAAACATTAATAAGTCCCTTTTTAAATAACTTAAGGTCTTCAATTTTCTTGTTTTGTAGTTCTATTTTTTTATCTAATAATGATAATGTTTTACCGA
>CAKVGI010000024.1 GCA_934747265.1 uncultured Rickettsiales bacterium | reverse complement strand
TATTATTCTTACTACCAATGATTGTAGAATTGATATTACATTTAATTAATTTATATGGTTCGACAGATGATTGTTTTAATGTATTAAGTTAATTGCTTTTCTAAAAATAAGCATAAAAGATTATTTTATGTTTATTTTTTTTAAAAAATTTATTATAATATTTTTTAAGAAAGAGGTGTTACTATGAATAATGATTCTTTAGTGCTAAGTATAAATAAAAAAATTAAAACATATGTCTTTTTAGAAAACTTTTTTAACATTTATTATATGGATGGTAGCATTCAGAAATATTACACTAATAATCCTTTTAGAGATGAACAAATCATTAAAGATAAGCTATTAGAACAAAAACTTGAACAGATGCCTACTACCAAAAATAGAAGATTGAAAAGAGAATTAGAAAAGTATAGAATGTATTTAATTATTAAAAAAGCTATATACGAAAATAAAACAACAGAAAATGATTTACTTAAAAAAATAGATTTTGAACCTATATATTTACCACCACTTACTTCATCTAATGTAAAATATTATAGTTATAGAAAAATCAAGACACTGTTTAAAAGCGTAGAAAACAAATAGAAGTATAAATAAAAACTTTATTTGTTTTTTTTAAGCAATTAACAGGTGCAAAAAAGAGAGAAATATATTATAATATATTTGTTTTAAAGAGGTGACATATGAAAAAAGTAGTAATTGGCATGAGTGGTGGAGTTGATTCTTCTGTAGCTGCAATTAAATTAAAAGAACAAGGCTATGAAGTAATTGGTCTTTTTATGCGTAATTGGGATTCTATGATGGATGGGGAATATGATGGAGCTCCAGTTTCTAATCAAGGTATTTGTCCACAAGAAGTTGATTATAATGACGCTAAAGCAGTATGTGATAAATTAGGAATTCCTTTGTACCGCAAAGATTTTATTAAAGAATATTGGGATTATGTTTTTACTTATTTTTTAGATGAATTAAAAAAAGGTAGAACTCCTAATCCAGATATTATGTGTAATAAATATATTAAGTTTGATATGTTTGCTAAGGAAGCAAAAAAGTTGGGTGCTGATTATATTGCAACAGGACATTACGCTAGAATAGAAAATGGTAAATTATTGAAAGCTATTGATGAGAATAAAGATCAAACTTATTTTTTGTCACAAGTTAGTAAAGAACAGCTAAAAAATGTTTTATTTCCAATCGGAGATATGGTAAAGCCTGAGGTGCGAAAGATAGCTTTGGAAAATGGTTTATTAACAGCTAAGAAAAAAGATTCTACAGGTATTTGTTTTATTGGTGAAAGAAATTTTTCTAATTTTTTGAAAAATTATTTACCTAATACTCCAGGAAATGTTGTTAATATAGATACAAATGAAGTAATTGGTAAACATATTGGGTTAATGTATTATACAATAGGTCAAAGAAGAGGTCTTGATATTGGTGGAACTAAAGACAGAATGTTTGTGGTAGGAAAAGATTTGGATAAGAATATTTTATATATATGTATTGGAGAAGATAATGATTATTTAATATCGGATTCATGCATTATTGAAGATGTTAATTACTTAGGAGACAAAAAAATAACTGAGTGTAATGCCAAGTTTAGATATCGACAAAAAGATAATCCGGTTTCTTTAGAATGGTTAGATAATGGAGAAATATTAGTTAAATATCCGCAAGGAGTTAAAAGTGTTACGCCCGGTCAAGCATGTGTTTTATATGATGGTGATGAGTGCCTTGGCGGTGGTATTATCAAAACGGTTATGAAAAATAACGAAAAGTTATGGTATTTATAATTGAGGTATAATATGGAAGAGAGATATAAAGAAATAGAAAAGAGCATTATTAAAAAATACCGTAAAGATATTTGGAGTAAATTTGTTAAAGCCATTAAGGAATATCAATTAATAGAAGAAAATGATAAAATTATGATTTGTATTTCCGGTGGAAAAGATTCCTTCCTGTTAGCTAAGTGTATTCAAGAAATAAAAAAACATGGTAAATTTCATTTTGATGCCTATTATGTTGTAATGGATCCCGGGTATAATAAAAATAATCGTAAAATGATTGAAGAGAACGCAGAAATATTAAATATACCAGTTGAAATATTTGAAAGTAATATTTTTGATGTAGTTACTACTGTAGATAAGAGTCCTTGTTATTTATGTGCCAAAATGAGAAGAGGTTGCTTATATAATAAAGCTAAGGAACTTGGATGTAATAAAATAGCTTTAGGGCACCATTTTGATGACGTTATTGAAACAACTCTTTTATCCATGTTTTATGGTTCTGAGATTAAAACAATGATGCCTAAACTTCATAGTGAAAATTTTGAAGGATTAGAATTAATAAGACCCCTTTATTTGATTAAAGAGGATGCTATTATTTCTTGGAAGAATAGCAATAATTTAACATTCTTAAATTGTGCATGTAAATTTACTGAAGAACATTTTTCTAAAGATGATGGAACTAGTAAACGTAAAGAAATAAAGAATCTTATAAAAGAATTAAAAAAAGTTAATAAAGATATAGATCATAATATTTTTAAAAGTTTGGATAATGTTAATTTAAATTGTATTTTGGGAACTAAAAAAGATGGGGAATATAGAAGTTTTTTAGAAGATTATGATTTACGTAAATAATATAATAAAGACATTAAATGATGGAATTTTAATGTCTTTTATTGTATAATGGTAAGAGAAAAAGGTGATAATGTGAATATATATAAACAAATATATAGAAAAATTAAAAAGTATGACACTATTGTTTTAGCACGTCATGTAGGACCTGATCCTGATGCCCTTGGTAGCCAAATGGGATTGAGAGATTCTATAAGAGAAACATTTCCTAATAAAACTGTTGTTTCTGTTGGTTATTCCGCAACTAAGTTTAAATATTTAGGTAATATTGATAGATTTACAGAAGAAATGTATAAAAATTCTTTATTGATTATCACTGATACTCCAGATTCTAAAAGAGTAGATGGTGTTGATCCTTCTAAGTTTGAATATGTAATAAAGATAGATCATCATCCTTTTATTGAAAAATTTTGTAATATAGAGTTAATTGACGATACTGCCAGCAGTGCTTCTCAGTTAGTAATGGAGTTAATATTTAATACTAAATTAAAATTAACTAAAGAAATAGCAGAGAAATTATACATTGGTTTAGTTTCAGATACCAATAGATTTTTATTTTCATACACAACTCCTAAGACTTTTAATTTGGTGTCTCGTTTAATAAAAGAAACAAATATGGATTTTGTTCCCTTATATGAAAAATTATATACACGCCCAATTAGAGAAGTTAGATTTGAAGGCTATATTACTAATCACCTAGAAATTACACCAAATGGGCTTGCTTACATAAAATTAGATGATGATATTTTAGCTGAGTATGGTGTTGATTCAGCAACCGCTGGTAATATGGTTAATAACTTTAATTATATAGATGAAGTTATAGTTTGGATGGTATTTTCTAACGATAAAGTAAATGAAAATATTAGAGGTTCAATTAGATCACGTGGACCTGTTATAAATGAAGTTGCTGCTAAATTTGGTGGTGGTGGACATGCTTTTGCAAGTGGCGTAAGATTAAAAAATTTTGAAGAAGTTGATAAATTAATTGAGGCTATGGATCAAGTGTGCTTGGATTATAAAAATAGTAAAGAATAGAACTAAGCTCTATCAATATGATAGAGCTTTTGTTATGCAATAATAAAATTTTTGTATAATATTATTTTATTAAATAATTGGATTTTCAACATCGACCACTTGTTCACCACTTCTTTGTAATAAGACTACATAAAGAGCTATGGAAGCAGCAAATAAAGAAAAATAAGAAGCTACTATTTGTAATTCATAAGGTTTTAAATCTTCACCTTCCTTTTTAGAAATATCATATAAAACATAATTTATTATTAAGAAAATGATAAATATTATTAAAATTAGTACTCTGTTAAAAGTGGTTAATTTTTGTGCTGTTTCAGCGTCTAAAAAAGGTTCTTCTTCATTAATTTCTAATTGTTCATTATAAAGAAGTATTATTGAAATAATAATAGTACCAATACTTACTATAGAAGCAATTATTTGAATAGTAATCGCTAAAGATTCTTTTTCTTTTTTACCCATTTGTAGCTATATCACTTATTTTATTTATTTTGTTTAGCTCGGATATTGTAACAAATTGATATCCTTCAGCAATTAATTTTGGAATCATTATTTTTAATGCTTCGTAGGTTCTTTCATGGGTATCATGCATTAAAATAATACTTCTATCTTTTATTTGTAATAAAGATCTATCAGCTATTTTTTTACTACTTTTTATTTTCCAATCAAGCGTATCAACATTCCATAAAACTATTTCAAGATTGGTATTATTTCTAATCTTTTTATTTACAGAGCCATATGTTGGTCTTAATAAAATTGGAGTATAGTTTACTTCTTTTTTTAAAATATCTTGAGTTTTATTAATCTGTTCTTTTATATCTTCAACTTTTAGTCTAGACAACCATTTATGATTATAACTGTGATTTCCTATTTCATTTCCGTTACTTATTGATTCTTTAATAGTATCTTTATATATTTTTACTTTATTTCCTAGTACAAAAAAAGTTGCGTTACAATTATACTTCTTTAATAGACCAACAATTTGTTTTGTGTATTTACTAGGACCATCATCAAATGTTAAAGCTATGATTGGCTTATTAGAGTCAATTGTTTTATTTACTGTTTCATAGTTTATAAAATTTGTTTCTTCTTTTTTTTCTATTGCTATTTTAGCGTTTTCACTATTCAACTTAACTTTATCTTCCATGATTTTATTATTATGTATAGAAAAAAACGTAATATATTCTTCATCAAAGACAAATTTATCTGTTAATTTATTTTGATATTTACTTGAATCATAAATTATGTCATCTAAACTTAATAATCGTTTATGTTTTTTATCAAAAACATATGTATCAATGCTTTCATTTTGATAATTGTTATAAGATATATATTTTTTTAAAGATATATTTATATAATTACCGTTGACAACGTTGTAAGTATAATCGATATTTAATTCTTTTTCTTCATTGTCTAATTTGTTAAATGTTTTGACCGCTTTATTTATATCTTTTTTTATGTACTTGTTTAGCCTTCTTATGTTTGTTTTTGGATAGTTAATTGAAATAAATTTATTATTATTTTGCTTAATATCGGAATATATTTCCATTTTTATATCGTTTGTACAACCTGTTATTAAAAATATAAAACCAACTAGTAGAAGCCATTTTTTCATAAATTTCACCTACTAAAATATATTCTAATAGACTTATCATATATTCATTTTTCTTCTTTAAGAATATAAAATAGTAGGAGGAAGAAAAATGAAATTTATAGAGACATATTGGATGCCATTTCTATATTGGCTGTTTTTAGGGCTTATCACTTATCTGATAAAAAAAGTAAAAGATTATTATAATATGTTAAATAATACTAGGTCAGCAATCAGAGAAATATTAAAAAATGAAATAATTGGTGTTTACAATAAATGTAAAGAAAAAGGATGTATTACTTTACATGAAAAAGACATAATTGAGAGTCTATACGCAGAATACAAAAATAATGGTGGTAAAAGTTTTATTGATGAAGTAATGAAAGAAATAAAAAATATTCCATTTTCCTCTGACTGTGATGGGGGTGACTAAATGGAAGATCTTTTTCCAACTAAATTATTAGATTTACTAGTAATTAGTATAACTTTAAGTGTTATTGTGATGGTGATATTACAAAAATTTAAAGCTTTACCTTTTATTAAGAAAACTTGGCAAATATGGATTTTAAACTTATTGTTTTCTTTTTCGTTGTCAATTCCATTTACAACTACTTTCTATTCGCTAGACACTTATAGTGGGATTTGGGTAGGATTATTTACTTTTGTAGGAGCACCAGCTATATATGATACTCTAAAGAATCAAACCATTATAAATTATAATCCAACAAAAATAAAAGATACTGTAGAAATAGACAAGAAAAATGAGATAAAGAGGGATGATGTATGAAATATTTAGGTAGCGAAAGAAGTATAACTCAAAGTTTTGCTAATCATAAGTATGCGGAAGATTATAGTGGGGCTCATCTTTCTGAAATAAAAATTAATGGAACTGCTAAAGTTATAAAGGTTGTAAATAAATATAAAGGACATAATAATTCTATTAACTATCATGAATTTTTAAATAATCAAAAAAAATGGAAAGATGGCAACTATTATAATTGTATTTCGATAACTGGAGAAACTGTAAGATTTTACTATGATGAAATGGGTGGTAATCAAGTACATCTTGAAACTTATTATAATGGTAATAAGTATTTACTTAAAATTTTACATATGAATGTTGTAAATGTAAAAGTAGGGGATATTATTAATAAAAATACCGTAATAGGATTACAAGGAAATACAGGGTTAGTTCTTTCTAGTAAGAGTAAAACTAATGAAACGTATGGTAGTCATGTTCATTTAGAGGTAAAAAATAGTAGTGGCAAAAGTATAAATCCAAGAGAGTTTGCCAATGGAAGTATTGAGTATAATTACACCTCTCAGAGTAATATTATTGATGAATCAAAAAAGCAATTTAAAGTTTTAGTCCAAACCATTAATATTAGAAAAGAACCTAGCGAATTGTCAGAAGATATAGGTGATGTTCATTATGATGAAGTATATGATATTTTAGGGGAAACTGATAGTACTTTGTATACATGGTATAAGATAAAAACTAATAGAGGATTAGAAGGATATGTGGCTAGTAAAAAAGATGCTAACTGGGTTTTGGTGAGTAATCCTGGGAATGATATTATTGATGTAGATGAGGGTACTGACGAAGAGGAAAAAACTGAAAAAATGAATTTAATATTTGAATGCCAAAACGATGGAATTTATTACTTGAGGTTGCAACAAGGGGAGAAATTATATTTGCAAAAAAAATCTTAAAAAACAAAAAATGAAAAAAGTGAAAATTCTATTTTTCCGCTTTTTTTATTTTTTTTTAAAATAAAAAAACAGATAAAATGTTGTAAAATAAAGAAAAATATACTATATGTTAAATTTAAAAATAAAATAAAAACTAAAAAAATTAAAAAATGAAAAAAATGGAAAAAATATTTTTTTAACTTTTTTGTTGAAAAATAAAGGCTAAAAAAATATAGCGAACAAAAGTTCAAAAAAATGTACAAAAAGTTATTGACAATGGCATAAAATTATACTACAATTTAGGCAGAAAGTAGGAGGCGTAATTATGACAGGTGTCGATGAAATTTTAGAACAACTAGAGGTTGTAAAAAGAAACGGAAAAAAAGTTCCTTTTAATGGAACTAAAATTGCAGTAGCAATCAAAAAAGGTTTTGATAGTATTACTGAAATTGATGAAAATGATGAAAGAGTTGCAAAATATAATGAAAAAGATATTCAGAAGGTTTATCAAGCAGTAATTAGTCATATTGAAAAAGAATATAAGGGTCAAACAAAAATTAAGATAGAAGATATTCAAGATATTATTGAGGAAGAATTAAAAAACAAAAAATATGAAGATGTTTATGAATCCTTTTCTGCATATCGCGAGAGAAGAGCTCAATCAAGAGATATGTTTATGGATGATAAAAGAAGTCATAAATTCTTAAAAACTATTGAAGGATTAGGTCTTAAGTCAGCATCTGAAGACGATACTAAAAGAGAAAATGCTAATGTAGATGGTGATACTGCCATGGGAACAATGCTTCAATATGGAAGTACAGTATCTAAAGAATTTGCTAAATCTTATTTAATGAAGAAAAAATATGCTGATGCTCATGATGATGGTGATATTCATATTCATGATATGGATTTCTTACCAATGGGAACTACAACTTGTATGCAAATAGATTTGGAAAAATTATTTAAGAATGGTTTTTCTACAGGACATGGTCATTTAAGAGAGCCACAAGATATTATGTCTTATAGTGCACTAGCAGCAATTGCTATTCAATCAGATCAAAATGATCAACACGGAGGGCAAAGTATTCCGGCTTTTGATTATTATTTAGCACCTGGTGTTGTTAAAACTTTTAGGAAACAATTTAAACAAATGGTTTCTGATTACTTAGACATAACTGATTTTGGTAAATTTGTTTCAATGAATTCGATTGCTAAAGAAATTGATAAATTAAATTCGATAGATGTTGATTTAAGTATTTTTGATCGTTTTTGTAAAGAATCAGAAGAAATGAAAAAATTATTTAAGTTAAGTTATGAAAAAGCTTTAAAGAAAACTGATCGTATGACATATCAAGCTATGGAAGCATTTGTTCATAATTTAAATACAATGCATTCTCGTGCTGGGGCACAAGTACCATTTTCATCAATTAACTTTGGTACAGATACTTCCAGTGAAGGTAGGATGGTTATGAAAAATTATTTATTAGCAGTTGATGCAGGCCTTGGTCAAAATGAAACACCAATTTTCCCTATATCTATATTCAAGGTAAAAGAAGGTGTTAACTATAATCCTGAAGATCCAAACTATGATTTATTTAAACTATCTTGTAAGGTGTCTGCAAAAAGATTATTCCCTAACTTCTCATTCCTAGATTCACCATACAACCTAGAATATTATAAAGAAGGAGATTACCGTACCGAGGTATGTTATATGGGATGCCGTACAAGAGTTATGGCTAATGTAGTAGATCCAGATAAGGCAATTACTCCAGGACGTGGTAATTTATCATTTACTTCAATCAACTTAGTTAGATTAGGTATCAAACATGGTATTGCTTTAGGAAATACTAAAACAGATTTAGAAGGGTTTTATCAAGAACTTGATGATTTAATGGATTTAGTAAAAGATCAATTACTTGAAAGATTTGAAATTCAATGTAATAAAAGAGTTTATAATTTTCCATTCCTATTAGGCCAAGGAATTTGGATTGATTCAGAAAGATTAAAACCAAATGATAAATTAAGAAGAGTTTTAAAACATGGTACATTATCAATAGGATTTATTGGTCTTGCAGAATGTTTAAAAGCCCTAATTGGGGAACATCACGGTGAAAGTGAAAGGGCAGAGAAATTGGGATTGGAAATTATTACTCATATGCGTAAACGTTGTGATGATTACGCTGAAAAATATAAATTAAACTTTACTTTACTTGCTACTCCTGCCGAAGGATTATCAGGAAGATTTACAAATATTGATAAAGCAATTTATGGTAAATTAAAAGGAATTACAGATAGGGAATATTACACAAATTCATTCCATGTTCCAGTTTACTATAATATATCTATAACAGATAAAATTAAGAAGGAAGCTCCATTCCATGCATTAACAAATGCAGGTCATATTTCATATATTGAATTTGATGGAGATCCACTTACTAATTTACAAGCATTTGAAAATATTGTTCGTTTAATGAAAGAAAATAATATGGGATATGCTGCTATTAACCATCCCGTAGATCGTGATCCTGTTTGTGGATATGTTGGTATTATTAAAGATAAATGTCCAAGATGTGGTCGTAAAGATGGCGAAGGATTAAATGTTGAAACATTGCACAGTTTAGATTGTGGATGCTATAAATAAAAAAGGAGGTAATATTATGTCAGAAAAAACAGTTGGTGAAGGAGTAAAATTTGAAAGAATCAGAAGAATAACTGGTTATTTGGTAGGAACAACAGATCGTTTCAATAATGGTAAAAGGGCTGAAGAAAGAGATCGTGTAAAACACTCTGGATGTAATGATATAAAATTAAAAGAAGCAAAACATGCAAATTAGGTTAGCAGCTCCTATTCAAATAGATAGTGTAGTTGATGGTGAAGGCATAAGGGCAGTTATTTGGACGCAAGGATGTCCACACAACTGTTTAGGATGCCATAATCCATCAACTCATGATTTTAATGGTGGCTATTTAGAAGATGTTGATAATTTAAAAAGAGAAATTGATTCTTTAGAAGGTCAAGATGGAATTACATTTTCTGGTGGAGATCCTCTACTGCAGATAGATGCTTGCTTAGAACTTGCTAAGTACTGTCAAGAAAAAGGTTTGAATGTTTGGTGTTACACTGGTTTTACTTTTGAGCAACTTCTAATAATGAGTAAATTAAATAATACTTTAGTTGAACTCTTAAAAAATATTGATGTTTTAGTTGATGGGAAATTTATTTTAGATAAAAGGAGTTTAGAAGCGCCTTTTAGAGGGTCAACTAATCAACGAGTGTTAGATTGTAAACAAAGTATTATAAATTATGTACCTATAGAAATAGAAGAATATAAAATTTGTGAAAATGAAAAAAAAGAAGAAAAAGAAATTTATATATAATATATTTGATTTTTCTTTTTTTGTATTGTAAAATAAGTTTAGAAAGGTAAGAGGTATTATGAAAAAAATAATTAATGCCATCAGGAAATTTGCAATGGAGAAAAGAAAAGCGTTTACATTAATAGAATTAATGGGAGTATTAGTAAT
>CAKVGI010000023.1 GCA_934747265.1 uncultured Rickettsiales bacterium | reverse complement strand
TCAAGTATTAAGACAAGAAGGAGTGAACAGTGTGCCTGATAAGGGGGGAGTCAGTCGTAGACTGACAGGGGGGTTGAGAATATTCATTTTATTTTTTAATAAAACAAAATAAATGATTAAAAATTGAAAATTAAAAATGAATATAAAGTCGAGGATTTGAATTTAAGATTTAAAATTAAGAATTAAGAATTAAGAATTAAGAATTAAGAATAATAACAATATATACTATATATTAACAATAATCATTATATATAAATTATTATATATAAAAACAAAGTTTAAAATAATTAAATATTTAAACCCCCCTTGCCCCTCTTATCATGGGGGATGGAGAGGTACTCTTAGTATATGATTGAAATATGATAGGAACTAACTATGGAGATGAAGGTTTTCTTCTATAAATAAGCCAAAATCAAAAATGCTTTGTTCATCAAAATAATTTCCTATAAACTGCATACCTATTGGTAAACCAGTACTTGAAAAACCAAAAGGAACGCTAATTGCTGGCAAGCCTGCCATATTTGCTGGACATACAAAAAAATCATTTAATGCATTACTATCCTTATTTGTATTAATTTCTTCTTCTGTTTGTTTAATAGGAAAAGCAACGCCAACTGTTGAAGGTGTAAGTATTACATCTACTTTCTTAAATGCTTCTATAAACTCATTCGCTAATTTCCTTCTAATTTTTTGAGATTTTATAAAATATTTTTCGTAATTCTCAGATGAAGATAAAAAATATCCTAATAAAATTCTTTTTTTGATGTTATCATTAAATCCTTCGCTTCTTGATTTATAATATAATTCATCTAATGATTTTATATCCTCCTCCGTTCTTCTTCCAAATCTAACACCATCAAATCTAGCTAAATTTGAACCTAATTCTGTATACGAAATGGCCATATATAATAAAGCTGTTGCAGTAATCGTTGGTATTGAAATTTCAACAATTTCAGCTCCACCAGTTTTCAGCATATTTATAGCGTTCTCAAAAGCTTTTTGTGTATCTTTCTCCATTTTATCACCAAGATTTAAAAATTCTTTTATTATTCCGACTTTTTTACCTTTTATGTTTGAATTTAAATTTTTCAAATAATCTGGAACACTCTTATCAGAAGTTGTTGAGTCTTTATCATCTTTTCCGCTTACTAAATTTATTAAAAAAGCAGAATCTTTGATGTCCTTAGTAAAAAAACCTGCTTGATCAAGAGAGCTTGCGTATGATATCATTCCATATCTGGAAATTCTACCGTATGTTGGTTTTACACCAACTAATCCACAAAAACTAGCTGGTTGTCTGATTGAACCACCAGTATCACTACCAGTAGATGCTAATGCCATTCCGCTAGCAACAGCAACAGCTGAACCGCCAGAGGAACCACCTGGAACTAGATCTCTATCATCGTTATTTGCTTTATATGAATTTATAGTTTCACCAAAATAACTAGTCTTAGTTGTTGAACCACAAGCAAATTCATCCATATTAGTTTTTCCAACTAAAACATAACCTTCTTTATTGAGTATATCGGAAACAGTGGATTCGTATGGTGGTACAAAATTTTCCAACATTCTAGAAGAAGATGTCGTTCTGATTCCTTTTGTGCAAAATAAATCCTTTACAGCAAAAGGTATACCTTCTAACTTACCAGCATTACCATCAGCTATTTTTTTATCAGATTGTTTTGCTCTTTCTTTCGCTAAATCAATAGTCTCAGAGACAAAAACATTTAATCTTTTATTGGCATTAATATTTTTTATACATTCATCAAGAAGTTCAACACTACTAATTTCTTTATTTAATAAAGCTTTTTTTGCTTCTAATACAGTCATTTTTGCTAAATTCATATAACTCCTTATTTTACAACTTTTGGAACAACAAAATAATTATAAAGCTCTTTTGGGGAGGCTTTCATTAATTCATCAACAACATTTCCATCGCTTACAATATCATCATAAGTTCTTAATTCCATATCATAAGGGTTTGTTAATTCCTTTAAATCGTCAGTGTTTATTTTGTCTAATGCCTCCAACAATTCTAAATCACTATTTATCATATTTAGAAATTTTTCAGTATCTTCTGGCTTAATATAAATTCTTGCTAATTTGCAAAGTTTTTTTAATCTTTCTTCATCAACAAATTTTTTCATACAATTCTTAAAAATCACAATTATAATTACAATACAAAATAAAAAATTAAAATCAACAATTATTAATTTATCTTTACTATATTTTTTAATATAAGTTTATATAATTGGCTGATAATAATTGATTATTATGGAAAAAAGAAATCTATATATAACATAATCTACTTGAAAATATAATATTATGGTTTACAATTATTTCATGTATATAATTATTTTCTTATAATAAATGAACAATAATAAAGCTTTTTCACTTATAGAATTATCAATGGTCTTGATAATAATTGGATTGTTAGTAGCTGGTATTACTGGTGGACAAAGCTTAATTGAAAGTGCAAGAAAAAGAAAATTAATTGAAGAGATTCATTCATATAAACAGGCCGTTTATTCATTTTATTTATTATATGATAGATTACCCGGTGATAAAAATGGTTCTGGAACTATTGGTTGGAATTCTAGTCAAGAATATAATAAAAATAGTTTTCCATTTCCATATGATGGTACAGATGAAAAAAATAACCACTTTATTCCAAATAAATTAAATGCTCCATTTGTTGATTTATATTTAGCGAAAATTATTAATTTTGAGTCAAAAGGCAACTTTAGTTTTGCACCATATAATTCTGGTAGTTTAACTTCTGATTTTTTACCATTCTCAACAATTATAACACATATGTATTTTCATTTTCAAAATAATGATCTCAATGGTCAAGATACGCTTTCAGAAACTCATTGTATGTATAAAAATAAAGGGCAACACTTAGTTTTTAGGAGTAATAATTATGGAAAAATAAAAAAAGCAAGAGATAATCCAATTTTACAAGGTGTTGATATAAAATTGGATGACGGTATTTATAATACTGGCGAGATTAGAGCTGGATGTTATGGACCGAAAGAACATAGTAATAATTCTTATGAAGAATCAACAAATAATAATAAATGGCAAAAATGGGCTGGATGTACAGTGCTTAATTATAATATGGATGTTATAAAGCGTTAACAAGCACCATTACCCACTGACTAGTTGGAATAAATCTTTATTATATCTTAATAAAAAACAATAATACTGTATTTATAGACTAAAATAAACATCCACAATTCAAACGCCCTACTCTATTTTAAATTATTTTCTTTATAATATTTTTCAATTTCTTCATCTAATATTTTTAAACCCTTAGCTAAAGTTTGTCTAAATTTCGTCTCCTCAATTTCAAGAGTTTCCATAATTAAATCTTCTTTGTCTTTTAATTCAGTATAATAATCGCCCATTATATCAACGAGTGATGGGACTAATTTAAACATTTGTGGTTTGGTTGCACCTAATTTATGAATATGTCTCATAGCTCTTCGCATAATTCGTCTTAAAACATATCCCCTACCCTCGTTGGATGGCAATACGCCATCGGCAATTAAGAATGATGAAGATCTTAAATGATCGGCAATAATTCTATGTGAAAAAATATCACCATCACCTATAATGGCTTTTGAATTATTTATAAGATGCTGGAATAAATCTATATCGTAATTATTATGGACACCTTGCAGTACGGCGGAAATTCTTTCAAGTCCCATACCAGTATCTATGTTTTTCCTTTTTAGTTCTGTTAAGCTACCATCTGGCATTCTTTCAAATTGCGTAAATACATTATTCCATATTTCTATATATCTATCACCATCTTCATCTGGACTACCAGGGACACCGCCAAATATTTCTTTTCCGTGATCGTAAAAAATTTCAGTTGATGGTCCACAAGGTCCCGTGTCTCCCATTTCCCAAAAATTATCTTTTGTTGAGATTTTTATTATTCTATCGTCAGGCAATTTTGCAACATCTTTCCATATTTGATAAGCTTCTTCATCGGTATAATAAACGGTTGCCAATAATCTTTCTGGTGGTAACATTAATTGTTCCGTTAAAAACTCCCAAGACCATTTAATTGCTTCCTTTTTGAAATAATCACCTATTGAGAAGTTTCCTAACATCTCAAAAAAAGTATGATGTCTTGCGGTATAACCAACATTATCTAAATCATTATGTTTTCCGCCAGCTCTAACGCATTTTTGACAGCTTACCATTCTTTTTGATGGAGGGGTTTCAAGACCGGTATAATAATTTTTTAAAGGAACCATGCCAGCATTTGTAAACATTAAAGTTGGATCGTTTGGTACTAATGATGATGATTTTAATACCTTATGATTTCTTTTTTCAAAAAATTTTAAATATTTTTCCCTAATTTCATTTACAGTTAACATAACGCTATATAAAAATCTCTAATAACTTCTTATAAGAGTATGTTTAGTTGCGTAAAAGTCAATATTTTTATATAATATTTTGAAGTATAGTGTATTAAAAAAATAAATGTCTTGAAATTAAAAAAAATAGCAATATATTGGTAAAAGTTAATTAATAAGAAAATAGTAATGTCAATATTATCAGACAAAGAAATAATAGATTTAGCAAAAAATCACGGTATGATCTCTCCTTTTGAGGAAAATCAAATAAAAATTAATGATAAAAACGAAAAAATAGTATCTTATGGAACTTCATCTTATGGTTATGATGCAAGAGTTTCAAGAGAATTTAAAATATTTACAAATATAAATTCTTCTGGTATTGTTGATCCAAAAGATTTTAAAGAAAGCAACGTATATTCATTTGATGGTGATTATTGTATTATTCCACCTAATAGTTTTGCATTAGCAACAACAGTTGAATATTTCAAGATTCCAAGGGATGTGTTGACTGTTTGTTTGGGTAAATCAACATACGCTAGATGTGGAATTATTGTTAATGTTACTCCTCTTGAACCAGAGTGGGAAGGCTATGTTACATTAGAATTTTCCAATACAACACCACTTCCAGCAAAAATATATGCTGGTGAAGGCGCTTGTCAATTTTTGTTTTTTAGAGCTGACAACTGCTGTCAAACATCTTATAAAGATAAAAATGGGAAATATATGGGACAAAAAGGAGTTACATTGCCAAGAGTTTAATGTATTACATTAATTTATCCTACTAAGTTTTCCTCGTTAGGGATACTCTCTATCCTCCATATTAAAGAATATATACACGATCCCCCCTGTTAAGGGGGAGCCCTTGTGTTCACTCTGGTAATGTAAACTTCCTCTGTCCCCACAACATTAATGACGCTCTCCGTCCTCTCCCTGATAAGTGGTACTCTCTCCATCCCCATGTTAATGATACTCTCTATCCCCACTAATAAGGTATGTCCCTATGTCCCCTGATAAGAAACACTCCCTCCACTACCATGATAAAGTATGCCCCCTATATCCCACCCTGATAAGGGATCCTCCTTTCATTCCCCCCTAATAAGGAGTCCTCCTTTCATTCCCCTCTAATAAGGGATCCTCCTTTTATTCCCCCCTGATAAGGGGGGTAAGGGGGGTTAAATACTTTGATTATTTTAAACTCTGTTTTTATATTAATATATTATTTTATAATTCTTATAAAATTATTAATTATATATTTTTATATATTTAATAGTTTATATATAATTATTAAGAAATATATCAATAATTTTTTGATATTGTATTTCAAGGATGTAAATCTGATGTTATTGGATATTTTAAATCTTTTTTATTTTTTAATAAATGGCGAGTGTAGTTTCTATAAATAATTACAATGGTTGGTAAATTTTTTCATATTACATTTATATTTTTCTCATATTTGAATATTTTTTATTGACATTAATTTAATTCTGTAGTATAATTATTTTATATCTAATAATTATATAAATTTTATGGAAAAAGACAATTTTATAAAAAATAAAATTATAAGAGATGAAAAAACTTTCAAAAAAAGGAAAATCATAAATGGAATTACAACAGCTGCAATACTCGTTGGTTGTGTTGCTATCGGTGCTGCTATACCATTACTTCTTCCGGTAATAGGAGGTGCACTTGCTACATCTGGTATTGCAGCAATAGCAGGTATAGGAGCAGTACTTAAGGCTGCAGGTGTAGCAATGGCGACCTTTGGTATTATTAAAGCTTGTTTAATAGGTGGAGCTGTTGGAGCTACTGTTGGTGGAGTAGGATCTTTTATTAAACACAAATGTGTTGATTATTCTATAATTAAAGATGAAAATAAAACATTAAAAGAGAATAAATCATTGGCTGAATCTTTAGAAAAAATAGATAATAAATTAGAAAAAGTGGCTAATAAATCAGAAAAAGTGGCTAATGAATTAGAAAAAGTGGTTAATAACAAAAATCAAGTTAAAGTTTCTTCTCCACAAGAGGTAAATAAAAATGTAGAAAAAGGAAATGAACTTGCTAGATAATTTTTAAAAATAATCCACTAGCTTAGTTAGTGGATTTATATGGATTAACTGGAAGTTTTATAGTACAAAAAGGCTTGGTTATTTAAACCAAGCCAATTTTTTAATTATACAGAAAATTTATTCATGTGAAAAAATATCACAATTTAACCAACCAGCTAAATCCAAATCAACTCTTGTATTCAAAAATTTAAAACAATCATAAGCAAGTTTTGTTCTATTCTCTCTTTCTAATTGATTATCTAATTTTTTCTTTAACTCATGTAAATATAAAACATCATGTACCGCATACTCTAATTGCTCATCTGATAATTTTTCAGAACCCCAATATGAAGTTTGCTCTTGTTTGTTCATATTTATCCCAAGTAATTCTTTTGTAAGAGCTTTTAAGCCATGCGCATCTGTGTAGGTTCTAGCAATTTTTGATGCAATTTTTGTACAATAAACATTTTTTACTCTAACTCCTAAATATTTTTGCAAAATAGCCATATCAAATCTTGCAAAATGCATAATTTTTAGAACTTTTGGGTCTTTTAATAATTTTTTTAGATTTTTTGCCTTATTATAGCCATGTGGTTCAAATCTAACTATATGCCCAATGCCATCGCCACTACTTAATTGTACTAAACATAATCTGTCTCTGAAATTATTGAGTCCCATAGCTTCGGTATCTATTGCAACCATATTTCCTAAATTCAAATTATCTGGCAGATCGCCTTCATAAAATTTTATATTTGTCATTCTTTCCTCTATTCAAATTCAATTAAAATTTCACCAACACCAATTAATGAACCGTCCTTAAAATTAATTTTTTTAATTTTAGCATCTTGTTCAGCTCTTATTATATTTTCCATTTTCATAGCTTCTATAATAACAAGTTCTGTTCCACTCTTTATCTCATCACCTTCTTTTACTAAAAATTTAGTAATTTTACCAGTAATTGGAGCTTTAAGTTTTGTAATCTTCTTATTTGGCTCTTCTAATGGCATATATTTTTCTAATTCCGATACTCTTGTACTTCTAATAGATATATCAACATCGGAACCCATAAATTGAAGTTTAAAATCGCCAGCTTTATTATCTTTCATAACTTTAACATTTATGAGACGACCATTTACCTCACCTCTAAAAATACTATCACCAAATTGCCAAGTAGTTTCAACTGATGAAAAACCATTTCCGTATTCAACACTTAATCCTTTTGCTGTTTTTGCAACATTGCACAAATATTTATTTCCATTAAGATCAGCAACCCATTTTTCAGCTAATTCTTTTTTAGAATTAACTTGACCGCTAATATTTAATTTTCTAGATGCATTCATAAAGAACATATACATTGCAACACCTATCAATATGCCTTCATCTTTATTTTCTATCGCTAATCCAGAAAAGCCTTTTGAAAACTCTTGTTTAATAAAGCTTGTCGATATATCACCTTTCTTGAATTTTTCATTATACATTATAGCTTCTAAAAATGACATATTATGAGAAATACCATCAATATAAAAACTACCAAGTGATTCTCTCATTTTTTGTATAGCCTCATCCCTATCTTTTCCATATGTTAAGAGTTTTGCAATCATACTGTCATAATACATACTAATTGTATAACCCTCATAAACACCGCTATCAACTCTTACGCTATCACTAATTTCTGGCTCAATATACTTACTAATTCTACCAGATGATGGTAAGAATCCTCTTGAAGGATCTTCTGCATTAATTCTTGATTCAATAGCCCATCCTGTTAATTTTATATCTTTTTGCTTGAAAGGTAGTTTTTCGCCCATTGCTACTCTTATCATTAATTCAACCAAATCAACACCTGTAACAAATTCTGTTATTCCATGTTCAACTTGAAGTCTAGTATTCATTTCTAGGAAATAAAATTCCTTCTTGTTATCCATCATAAATTCTATTGTTCCAGCAGAATAGTAATTAACCTTTTTACATAATGCAACCGCTTGTGCGTACATTTTCTTTCTAGTTCTTTCATCAACAAATGGACTAGGAGATTCTTCTACAACTTTTTGGTGATTTCTTTGAATTGAACATTCTCTTTCGCCTAAACAAACTATATTTCCAAATTTATCTCCAATAACTTGAATTTCAATATGTCTTGGATTTTCAATAAATTTTTCCATAAAAATTCTATCATCACCAAAACTATTTTTAGCTTCTGTTTTAACATTTTCAAAAGCCATAGGTAATTCTTCTTTTTTATAAACAACCCTAATTCCTTTTCCACCACCGCCAGCAGATGCTTTAAGCATAACTGGATAACCTATTTTTTTAGCTACTTCCGTTGCTTCTTTAACATCTGTTAACACACTATTATCACCAGGTACAATATTTACACCAGCTGTTTTTGCTAATTTTTTAGATCTTATCTTATCACCCATCATTTTCATAGCTTCATGAGATGGACCTACAAAAACGATACCTTCTTTTTCCAAAGCTTGAACAAATTTTGCGTTTTCAGATAAAAAGCCCCAACCAGGATGAACATATTTTGCACCAGTTTTTTTACATGCATTAACTATTTTCTTAATATCTAAATAACTTTCGGAAGACAAAGGACCACCCAAAAGCACTGCCTCATCAGCCATTTGTACATGTAATGAATTTATATCTGCCTCGGAATAAACAGCAACAGTTCTTAATCCCATTTTTTTAGCTGTTCTTATTATTCTACAAGCAGGTTCGCCTCTGTTGGCTATTAAAATCTTTTCAACCATATTATATTACTTATATTCGTTGTGTAGAAAAATATTAATATATCTTTTTTTAAAATCAAGATATTGTAAAAGAATTAAGAGCTATTGTATTATAATTAATCTAAATCATTAGTATCTATAATAGCTTCGTAAGATGGAAAAAATTTAAAACTATTAGTTTTTACAAATTTATCTGTTGCATCGCCAAAATAGTACTTTCCGCCCATTAAATCAATAAATTTAATTTCTTGATCTTTTGCAAAATCTATTTTCTTTAAATCTATATTAAAACCATAATTCTTATATGACGATTCATAATAGTAGATTTTATTTTTGTTATCGCTTATCGTTTTCCACAAAGTTGCAGACTCTTCTTGACTATTGCTATTTCTAATTCCTAATGGAGAAGAAACATTTCTCAATAAAGACATAACATAAGCCATTGCCAATTCTTGATTATTTGTTTTTGGTAATTTATTTAAATAATAAGCGCCTCTACTAAATCTATCTGACGATGTTCTTGTACCGGGTAAAAATTTACCATCCACACTTTCCCAATAATAATTTATAGCTATTTGATCGGAGTACTTTGGGGAGTTTGTTGCAATTTTATATTTTGGATTTTTGTAAATATGTAATTGACCATCAGTATATTCAAACACAGCAAAATCCCCTTTTGCATCAGAAATTACAAGATGCATACCAGAATTTTCGCCTTTCTTTATATTAAATGGCATTACGTAAATATTATCTTTTTCCATATATTTTGTAGCTTCAACAACTGTTGCAAAATTATCTAGAAAATATTGCCCCCACAAAGCTATACCCAATCCTTTTCTTCTACCGATTTTATTTTCCGGTATAAATTCAGAATCTTTTAGCCTTAAAATACTCATTGTAAGTCCTTTTTCATTCATACCATCAATAGTCATAATATTATGAACTGTTGCTACAACACTACCATATTTTGAAGTCCATTTTATAGAATTTTTACCAGCTAATCCCTCTCTTTTAATACCTCTTGGTAAAAGCCATAAATTAGTACTTACTTCATCAGACCAATCTGTTGTTCTACCAGTTAAAACAATATTGTCATTACCAGTATATACAAACTTAGTACAAGCATACGCGCTAGATAAAGATAAAACCGTTAATATTAAAGTTATAACAATAATTTTTGATGATATATTTTTCATACACAATAAAACTTATTATACAACCTTAAATATATATTATATTTTTTATTAAGCAAGAAAATTTTCTTTAATAAGCAAAAAAGAATCACTAACTTAGTTAGCGATTCTTCAACGAATAATTATATAATGTTATTTTTTAAGAATTGATTTTCCAGCGTAAACTGCTTGATCACCTAATTCTTCTTCAATTCTCATTAATTCATTATATTTAGCAATTCTATCCGTTCTTGAAGCAGAACCGGTTTTAATTTGGCCAGAATTTGTAGCAACTGCAACATGAGAAATTGTTACATCTTCCGTTTCACCAGATCTATGGGATACTATTGTATTATATTTATTTCTTTGAGCTAATGAAATAGCATCCAAAGTTTCTGTTAATGTACCAATTTGATTTAATTTAATCAATACAGCATTTGCCATACCTTCATCAATACATTTTTGAACAATCTTTGGATTTGTAACACAAAGATCATCGCCAACGAATTGAATTTTATTTCCGAGAACTTTTGTAGCTTCTTTCCAACCTTCATAATCAGATTCATCCATAGCATCTTCAATAGAGAAAATTGGATAATTATTAACCATTCCTTCGTAATATTTAATTAATTCACTGCTTGATAATTTTTGACCATCAATATGATATTTTTTATCACCAGCATCTTCGCCTTTTTCTTTTCCGTAAAATTCCGATGCAGCACAATCCATAGCAAACATAAAATCTTGACCCAATTTATAACCTGCTTTTTCAACAGCTTCTGAAATTGTATCTAAAACTTCTTTTGCTGAATTTAAATGAGGAGCAAAACCACCTTCATCACCAACAGATGTTGCTAATCCTTTTTTCTTTAAAATTGATTTTAAATTATGGAATACCTCTGCACCCCATCTAATACCTTCTCTAACTGTTGGAGCACCAATTGGAGCAATCATAAATTCTTGAATATCATTTACCCAACCAGCATGAGCACCACCATTAAGAACATTCATCATAGGAACTGGTAAAACATGAGCGTTTGCACCACCAATATATCTATATAAAGGAACTCCCAATGAATCTGCACTAGCATGAGCTGTTGCTAATGAAACAGCTAAAATTGCGTTTGCACCTAATTTTGTTTTGTTTTCTGTTCCGTCTAATTCAATCAATGTTTTATCTAATTCTCTTTGATCAAAAGCATCCATACCAATAACTTTTTCAGCTATTATTGTATTAACATTTTCAACAGCCTTTAAAACACCTTTTCCTAAAAATCTTGATTTATCTCCGTCTCTCAATTCACAAGCTTCTCTTGTACCTGTTGATGCACCTGATGGTACTATTGCTCTGCCAAAAGCTCCATCTTCTAGAATAACTTCCGCTTCAACGGTTGGATTTCCTCTTGAATCCAAGACTTCCCTTGCCTTGATATCTATTATTTCCATTTTTCTCCTTTTTTAGTAATTACATTTATTCTTTATAGAATATTTATTTTTATTTGCAAGAAAATAATATTTAACATTAAAATACTATTAATTTTATTTAGTAAAAATTTTTAAAAATAGCGAGTTTATATATATTGGTGTAAGTTATTTGATATGATTGAAGTATTTTAACCCCCCTTACCCCCCTTATCAGGGCACACTGTTCACTTATTATTGCCTACATACTCCTTATTTTTAAAGAAACCA
>CAKVGI010000022.1 GCA_934747265.1 uncultured Rickettsiales bacterium | reverse complement strand
CAGATTACCAAGAAATAGAATTTTATGAACCAAAATCTCGTTTTGCATCTACTGAACCGTTAGTGTTAGTTGAAGAAAATGAAGATGAAGCTAGAAAAAAGGCAAAAAGTAAAAAGAAAAACGAAAAAAGTAAAAAGAAAAACGAAAAAAGGAAAATAAAAAGACAAGAAAAAAAAGAAAGAAAGCTAAAAGAAGAAGAAGAAAATATGAAAAGAGAAGAAAAAATTAAAAAATTATTAAATAGAAGATATTTCTCATGTCCCCCATTAGATTCAGATTACCAAGAAATAGAATTTTATGAACCAAAATCTCGTTTTGCATCTACTGAACCGTTAGTGTTAGTTGAAGAAGAATTATACGATCCATTTTATATAGAACAATATAAAATTACAAAAAACTTAAAAACTAAACAAACACAGCATAAAAGAAATAATTCTGATAGTATTTTAAATACCAAAAATAATAGTATAGATAGCAAAGAAAGAGAACACTCTATTTAATATTTAAATTCACAAGTATAAATGTATTGCTATTTTTAATTTAAATACTAATAATAACTATTTATTCTGTTACAATTATAACATTTACATTTTGATTATTATAGTGTATTAGAAATATTAAATTAAAAATATAGATAAATCAGTGGTAGTATTTGATTAACTTATATATTATAAATATACAAGCCAAATATACATAAAATTCCATAATTTTAATTATAATAGATTCTTTTTTAAACTTTTTACCAACAATAAGTTCATCAAAAAATTTTTTTCTTTCAGGAGTAATTCGCACTTGTAAATCTTCATAATATTTATATTTTCTTTTTTCATTTCTATGATACATATCTTCAAATATATATTTCCTAAAATTATTAAATAATTTTTTATACTTTTTTACAGGAGCTATTCCATCTCTTAAATATTGCTCCCAACTTTTTGCAAAATTTTCCCCTTCCTCCTCTGTAAAAGAACCCCTTGTAAAAAAATGATCATACTTTTTTGTACATGCATCGCTTCTACTTCTAACTAAATCAACTATATTTCTAAAATCTTGAAAAGCTTTTTGTTTCTAGACATAGCTATATATGCAATTAAAAATCTTAAATAATGTCCAAATTCATGGATAAAAGTTGTAGTTGTTAAATCTTTACCGTTATAATTCAACCCAAGGACCAGCTCTATATCCAACACTAATTCCTTTGTAATCACCACCAAAATTGGAATATGATGGTTCTACATTTCTTTTACCATTAATTTTTGATGTTGTGGCCCAACCTATAAAACCGTCATTATTTACATCGCCCGGTAGTCTGTCATTGGCGACTTTAAAAGTATTAAAAGCAATGTTGTATTTTTTTAGTTCTGTAATTGTAGATTTGACTTTTGCTATATGTATTAAACTTGCTCCACCAGTAATACCAGCCACCAATAATCCAATTATTATAAGAACAATAGATAATTCTATAAGTGAAAAAGCTTTATTATTGTTGTTATTATTATTGCTGTTGCTGTTATTATTGTTATTATTATTGTTGTTATTCATATTTAAAAAAAATATAAAAATGATTGATATATGACATAATTGTAAAATATAATATTATTTTTTCAAGCGGATTATGTTATATAAGAATATTGATATTGTTGGTTTTTTTATATATATTATTTAATTTTTCTTTTAATAAAATTCATCATCCATCTTGTTAAGGAGTATCCATCCCCCCATACCAAGTGGTATTCCTCATTTTTCCTCCGATAAAGTCCTCTCATCCCCCTTAATAAGTGGTATTCCTTCATTCTGCCCACGATAAGGGATACATTTCAATTCCACCATGATAAATTCCCGTCTCATCCCCCACCTGATAAGTTCCCCTTCCATCCCCCCCCTGATAAGGGGGGGCAAGGGGGGTTTAAATACTTTGATTGTTTTAAACTATGTTTTTTATGTTAATATATTATTTATAAATTAATATGTTATAATATATTAATTTATAATTCTTAATTCTTAACTCTTAATTCTTAAATTCAAATCCTTAACTTTATATTTTAATTTTAAATTTTAAACTTAAATATTTAACTTTATATTTTATTTTTAAAATAAATCTCTGACTTTATATTTTATTTTTAATTTTCAATTTTTAATTTTCGATTATTTATTTTGTTTTATAATAAAACAAAATGAATGTTATCAACCCCCCTGTCAGTCTACGACTGACTCCCCCCTTACAAAGGGGGGCAAAAAGGCGTTATTGACTTCGTCAGCCCCCCCTTATAAGGGTGGAGCGATAGATGGTATTGGCTACATTGACTCCATCTTACGAAGGGGGGCAGTGAAGGATATTAGGGGGGCAGTGAAGGATATTAATGTCTACTTACGAATGGGGGTAAGTTAGAGATATTAATCTTATCAGATTTTACATTACAAAGGATGGCGGAGGGGAATACTTATTTTGTTAGTTTTATTTACAAGTTGGTAGAGAGTGTTTATTGTGTTGAGTTTCTGAACTAATCACTTACAATTAACAAAAACAAGTAAAGTTTAATTTTATAAATAAAATATTAAGAAACGACCCTTTTCAGAGTCGTTAATTTTTTGTATCTATAAAATTCTTAGTTAGACTATTGATCCAACTTAGCCTCTTTTATTTTTTCAAATCAGCCATCATTTGTCTTGCTAGAATTTTTCTTTCTTCAACGGCTTGTTGACCAAAAGGATCTATTCCAGTTGCTTTACCACAAATAATAGTTTCAAGCATAAATTGCATTAAAATTTGAGATAATGATTTTTCATTAATTTCATGGAATTTTAATACTCTAACTGGTAAGCTTCTTTTTGCTAAAACTTCGACGGTTGATTCAAATTCAATATTCATAATATCATCAAGGCTTAAACCTTTTAAATATTCAAAACCTTCATTATAAGTTTTTGTAATTTTTAGTGAATTTGGATCTTTATCTTTGTAAATAAAAGTGTAAAATTTATTTCTTGGACCATCCATATAAAGTTGTAATTGACTATGTTGATCTGACGTACCGATTGCATCTACTGGGATTGTTCCTTTACCGTGTTTTCCCAAGGATTCAGCCCATAATTGTCTGTACCATTTTGTTAAGTTTACAAACCTGTCAATGTATGGCATAACAACATTTGCAACAATTCCATTTTCGGTTAAATCAATAATTGATCCGCATACTTTTGCTATATCATTATCTTTATTGTTTAAAAGATATTCTATTGTATCAATAGCACCTTGTCTAATAGCTTCAATGTCAAGACCGCCAATGCAAGCTGGAATTAAACCTGTATTTGATAAATAAGAAAATCTACCGCCAACTGTTTTGTGGTGTTCAAAAGTTTTAATATTAAATTCTTTTGCTAAATTTGTAATTGGACTTTCTTTGTTTTCTGTTAAAAAGAAAAAATGTTTACCAATAGCATCTCTGCCAAGTTTATCTTCAACCATTTTCATAACAATTAAAGTTTGGGAAATGCATTCAATGGTTTTACCAGATTTACTTACTGTTAAAAATGCTGTATTCGCTAAATCTAAGCTATTGAATAATTTTTCAACAGTGTTGCTATCAATGGATTCTAAAACTGTAACATTATTTTCTTTTGCAACACTTAATAAGGTCATTGCACCTAAACTGGAACCTCCAATACCCATAACAACAGTGTGTTTGAAATTGTTTCTTATAAATGAAGCGAAGTCTTTTATTTCTTTTAAGTCATCTTTTTCGTAGGCAATTCCAACGCATTTCATATCACTATCGCCGTGTAATTCACTTTTAATCCACTCAATAGCAGATTGAACTTTTTTTGCTGTTTCTGCTTTTGCTAGCTCTATGTTTTTTAATTCTTGATTATATAATAACATTTATTTTCTTATTTATTATCAGTAATTTAATTAATACACTATGCTTTTTAAAAAACAATAATTTTTATTTATATAAGTTTAATGTTTAAATACCTAAAATAGGCAAAAAGTTGTTGAATTTTATTTTTTAATTCTATAACATAAATGTCATATGAGCAAAGAAAATTTTGGTGTTTAAAGAAAGAAAAATAAAGATAATATTTTCCATAATTCTAGTGTTTTTGTTGTTTTGTCATGGTTTAACTTATATATTTTGTACCAAGATAAAAAATAAAAAGAAAGGTATTGTTTTTGAAACTGCTCTAACGGTAAATAATTTTTTTAATTCAAAATATCAAAATGATATAGAAAATTTTTTAAAAGAAAAAGGTAAAATAGCAAAAAAATTTAGAAAAATAAATAATACAATAATTTTTAAGCTTTTTTCTTCAACAAGTTCTGGTGTGATAATTGGTAAAGATGATTTTTTGTTTGAAAATGGTTATATAAAAGAAAAATTCGCATTTGATAAAAAAGATTATGAAACTATTAAAAATAATGTTAAAAAAGTAAAAGAAGTTCAAAATATTTTAAATAAAAATGGTATAAGATTTTTGTATATTTTGGCTCCGACTAAGGCTGATTTTTATGAAGAATACTTGCCAAAAAAGTTTGATTGTCTTTTAAAAAATAATAAAGAGGAAGAAAGGAATTATACTAAATTTAAGAAAGCATTAGATGAATATAATGTGAATTATATTGACGTAAATGAATATTTTATGAAAAATAAATACAATTCTAAAAAATATTTATTTCCAAAATATGGTATACACTGGTCTGAATACGGTTTTTTGAATTTTTTTAATAATATTTTGAATCCGCAATATTTTAACAATAATATCATTTGTAATGATTTTGTTGAAAGTAAAAAATCTTTGAATACTGATTTTGATCTTGGCGATCTTTGTGGAATTGATAAAAACTTCTTTAAATCAAAAACTGACAATATTTATTTTAGAAATTGCAAGATAAAAGATAAAAACATTGCATTACCAAAAACAATATTCATTGGAGATAGTTTTTCTGATATTATTTATAATAATTTCAAAGATATGTTTACTGATGATACAAATCATTTTAGGTGGTGGTATTATAAAGACTTTTGGACTTTTGATTCAAAAATATTAAATAATTTGCAGGTAAATCAAATAATTGATATTTTAAAGAAAAAAGAATTAATTATTTTTATTCATACTGCTCCAAATATATTAAATCATGATTTAGAGAAATTTTTTGATGATATAATTAATAATTTCAATGGTAAATAATAATGATTTTTACAAGTATAATTTTTTTATTTTATTTTTTACCGGTTATATTGGGTGTGTATTTTATCACACCGTACAAATTTAAAAATTTTGTTATTTTGATAGCAAGTATATTATTTTATTTATGGGGAGCACCAAAATTTATATTTATACTATTAGCTAGTTGTATTATGGATCATTTTATTGCTTTGAAAATTATAAATAATCATAATTCTAAAAAATATCTAGTTATTGGTGTTGCGTTAAACATTTTATTGTTGTGCTATTTTAAGTATGCAAACTTTATTTCCGACAATATAAGTACTATATTTAATATTTTTGGTATGCAGTCATTCTTTTGGAATAAAGTAGCCTTACCATTAGCTATATCTTTTTTTACTTTTAGAAAAATAGCATATTTGGTTGATATTTATAAAAATGAGGCTCAACCATTTAAAAAATTATCTGATTATTTGTTATTTATATTATTTTTCCCGCAATTAATTTCCGGTCCAATTTCTAGATATAAAGATATGTATAATGATATTGCTGATAGAAGAAAAAATATTAATATAGATAATTTTTATTTAGGCTTAATAAGGTTTATTTTTGGTTTTTCAAAGAAGGTATTTATTGCTAATGTTTTAGAAAAATATGCTAATTTTATTTTTGATGGGGATTATAATTTACTATCAAGTCCTCTTGCTTGGCTTGGTATGCTTGCTTATACTTTACAAATATACTATGATTTTTCTTCATATAGTGATATGGCAATTGGAATTGCTAGGATGTTAGGCTTTAATCTTCCAGAAAATTTTGATTTTCCATATATTTCTCAAAGTATAACGGAATTTTGGAGAAGATGGCATATAACACTTGGGAATTGGTTAAAAAATTATGTTTATATACCACTTGGCGGTAGTAGAGGTACTCTTAGAAAAACTTTAATTAATTTATTTCTTGTTTTTTTAATTTCTGGAATATGGCATGGTTCAAATTGGACTTTTATAGTTTGGGGAATTATTCAAGGCGTTTTTGTTATTTTGGATAGACTATTTTTATTAAAATTTTATGAGAAAATAGGTAAGTTTCCAAGTGTTTTGATTACATTTTTTATAACGAATATTAGTTGGGTATTTTTTAGATCATCTTCAATTGGAAAAGCTGTTGATTATTTTAAATTAATGTTTTCCAATCAAAAATTATCTTGCAATTTTGAATTACTGGAACAGTTAAATGTTGATAATAGACTTTTATTTACTATTTTAATTGCTTTATTTTTTTCATTTATTAAATTATTTAAAATATCAAATAAATTAGAAAATTTTATTTACAATAATCAAAAAACCATAAAAATGCAGTTTGTGCAATTTATATTATTTTCAATATTAGCTATACTATCTGTTGGTGAATTTGTATCAGCTGATTTTCAACCTTTTATTTACTCTAATTTTTAGAGAAAATGGCTGTTGAATTTTTTATTTGATTTTGGTGGTTGCTTGTATTTGTCTTGAATCTTGTAAATTTTTTACAAAACTTTTTTGATTATTTTTTGATTGATTATTGGTTTTGGTATTGCTTTTTTCTAAATTTTCTTTATTTTTGCTTATTTTTGTAATTGGTTGTACCTTATCTTTTACAAAAACTTTTCCCTTTATCGGTTTGTATGCAGGTATTAATAACAGTGTTGAAACTTGTGCCGGTATCATTAAGAATGCTAATCCAGTACCCATATAAAAAGGTCCCAGACTAAAAGCAATCAGGCATATAATCAAACCCCACGGAATTATAAAAACCGTTTTTTCCTCATAATGTCCTTTTGGTTTCTCTTTTTTTAATTTATCGCCCAAATTGCACCTTCTAATACTTCACAATACATATATTATATCATTTTTTTGAAAAAAGTCAATATAAATAAAAATGTTATCATAATTTATTTGTAAGAAAAGTTTGACAGTGAAAATTTCAAAATAAAATTTATATTGACTATTAACTAATATGTTTTATATTATATGCATAATAATATTTTTTGAAATGAGTAATATTTTTTTAATATTTGTTGGATTTATTGTTGGAACATTGAATTCCATTGCTTTAAAGTGGACAATTAAAAAAATGTTAGTAAAGAAAAACGTTTCAATCGCAATGTCTAGCTTGTTCATAAGATTATTTATAATTTGTTTTGTATTTTTTATTTTTTTAGATAAAAGATGGCAAAATGCGTTATATATGCTTGCTGGTTTTACGATTGCAAAAATATTTTTTATAATTTTAGAAAAAATAAGGAGTATTAAAAAATGAATATTACACCAGATAGTTTTATAGTTTGGCAAAATGGTTTTTTTAAAATAAATGATACTATATTATTTACTTGGATTTTAATGGCGGTTATAATTTCAGTATCTGTTATTTTAAGATTAATGTTAACAAAAGAAAAAAATATAGGAAGATTACAGAACTTTTTTGAAGTTTTAATCTATGGAATAAAAGATCAAGTTGAAAAAATGGGAAAAGTTGATATTAATTTTGTATTTCCATTTATTGCAACGATTTTTATTTTTATTTTATTTTCTAATTTAATGCAAATTATACCATTTTTCTACTCACCAACAGCTTCTTTATCAACCAATGTGGCTCTCGTAATTGTTGTTGTATCGCTTGGTGTTATATATGGTATAAAACAAGTTGGTGTGTTTGGTTATTTTAAAAAATATTTAAGACCAACACCTGTAATGCTTGTTATGAACATTATAAGCGATGTTTCAAGTAATTGTGCATTAGCTATAAGGTTATATGGAAACATTATGAGCGGTATGATAATTAGTGCTGTTATATCACAAATAGCTTTTTTGGCAATCGGATTTCCAATATTTTTAAGTATGCTAAGCTTTATCAGTAGTGTGATTCAAGCTTATATATTTTCAGTTTTGGCATTAGTTTTTATTATTTCGGCAGAAAATTAATATTATTTAAAAATCTGGTGTGAGTTTTTCTATTACTGAATTAAGTAATAGAAATCCTTTTTTTGTTAGCTTAATATTTGTATTATTAGCTTCAATTAATCCGAAATTAGATAAAATATTTATATTTTCAAGGTTTAATATTTCATAAAAACTATTGCAACTTATATTCTTCTGCAAATTTTCTAAATTGATACCTTTATTTATTCTTAATCCCATTATTAAAAATTCTTCAATTATTTCTTGCTGTGTTAATATTGACTTTTTACTAATTCCATTTTGGTTTTTCATACATTTTTCACGCCATTTAGTTGGATTTTTGATATTTTGAAAACTGTATCTTTTTTGATTAATGTTTAGCCTACCATGAGCTCCAGCTCCAATACCAACCCATTCGCCATTTGTCCAATAGGTCATATTATGTTTGCATTCATATCCTTTTTTTGCATAATTGGAAATTTCGTATTGAAATATGTTATTTTTTTCTAGAAATTCGTTAGTTTTTTCATATAGTTCAACGCTTATGTCATCATTTGGTACTTTTATTTTATTTTTATAAAAAGGTGTACCTTGTTCTATTATTAATTGATATAACGATATATGGAAAGGAGAAAGCTTAATAGCTTCTTCTAATTCATTAAGCCAATTCTTTATAGATTGATTTGGTCTTCCATAAATTAAATCTATTGAATACATATCCCCAAACACTTTCTGGGCATTATTTATTGCTTCTACTGCTTCTTTTTTATTATGTATTCTCCCAAGAAATTTTAATTCATCATCAATCAGAGATTGTACGCCTATTGATAATCTATTTATACCAATTGTTCTAAAATTTTTTAACTTTTTATAGCTTATACTATTGGGATTACTTTCTAAACTTATTTCGCAATTTTTATTTATTTTATATAAAGAAAAAATTTTATTTATTACTTTATCAAGTAATTTTTCACTCATAAGAGATGGCGTTCCACCACCAAAATATATTGTATCAATGATATTATTATCAATAAATTTATGATAATAATTAATTTCGTTTAAATATGCTTGCAATAATTCTTCTTCATCAATATTTATATTACAATAAGAATTGAAATCACAATATGGGCATTTAGATCTGCAAAAAGGATAATGAATATATATTGATACTGACATAATAAATATTTTTTTAGAAATAATAAAACAAATTTTATATAAGTCTATTATATTTAGAAAATTTATTTTATTGACTTTTTGCAATAAAATTGTATTTTAAGAGTAATTAAAAACAATGGTAAATATGTCATATACAATTAAAAAAGTAAGAAGTAGAACGCCAGACGTTGAGAAAGCGTCTTATATTTCTGATGGCGTGTTTATAGCTGGCGATGTTAGATTGGGAAAGAATGTTAGTATATGGTCTAATTGTAGTATTAGAGCTGATTTAGCTTCAATTATAATTGGTGATAATTCAAACGTTCAAGAAAATACTGTTATTCATGTATCACCACCTGTTGAAGATGATTATAGAAAGAATCCAGCAGGACATGTTATTATTGGAAATAATACAACGATAGGACATTCTTGTATCATACACGCTTGTCAAATTGGTAATAATTGTTTGATAGGTATGGGTTCAATTATTGGTGATGATTGCATAATAGAAGATGGGTCATTTATTGGTGCAGCATCTAATTTAACACCTAGAAGTATAGTAAGAAGTGGTGAGTTATGGTTTGGAAATCCGGCTAGATTTATGAGAAAATTAAGAGAAAGCGATATTGAATATATTAAAAAAGATACAGAAATTTATGTTAATTTAGCACTGGAATACAATAAGGAAGATTAATATGGTTTTGTCTGATTATGATTTAAAATTATTGAATGAATTTAATGAGGAATATAATAAAAAAATATCAGTCAATAAAAATAGCAGTTTTAATAAAGAAACTAAGGCTTTACTTCATAAAATCAGGCAAAACAAAAATTTAAGTATTGTACAATATAATGAAAATAAAAAGTATAATTTTGTTGTAGGTAAGGATCTTACTCTTGGTATTGATAGGAAATCCGACAAAAAATTAACAAGCGGTAAATATAAAATAGATTTTACACTTGATTTACATGGCGAGACACTAGAAACAGCTTATGACAAAGTTAAGAGGATTTTTAAACTATCTGAAATTAATAATTATAGGTGCTTACTAATAATAACTGGCAAAGGTTTGCATTCAAATAGTAAAACAATTAAAACTAGTATAATTGAATGGTTTAAGGAACCTTATTTTTCTGATAGAATAATAAAATATACTGATGCAAATATAAAAGATGGTGGTAGTGGCGCCATTTATGTTTTGTTGAGAAATATTGATAGTTATTAATTTATCTACTTTATTAATAAACGTAAAGATTTAAATTATAAAATAATTTCTTGATTAAATAAAAAATAACATTAGTATTTTCAATATATTTATAAGTTTTGATTGTATGAAATTTACTTTAAAATGGTTAAAAGAATATTTAGATACACAGGCAACGGCTTGTGATATTTGCGACAAATTAGATCAAATAGGTCTTGAAATTGAAGAAATAATTGATAATGGTAAACAATTAAAAGAGTTTGTGTGTGTATCTGTTGAAGATGTTGAAAATCATCCAGATTCTGACCATTTGCATATATGTAAAGTAAAAAAAGAAAATGATGAATTATTACAAATAGTTTGTGGCGCACCAAATGTGAGAAGTGGAATGAAAGCTGTTTTGGCACCAGTTGGCACAATGATGCCTAGTGGTGATTTTAAGATTTCAAAAAGTAAAATCAGAGGTGTAGAAAGTTGCGGAATGTTATGTTCTGAAAAAGAGCTTGGAATAGGTGAAGATCATAGCGGAATAATAGAATTAGACGATAATACAAAAATTGGTGAAAATATAGCCGAAATTAAGGGGCTTGATGATATTACGATAGACATTAATATTACACCAAATAGAGGCGATTGCTTAGGTGTTTATGGAATAGCAAGAGATTTAAGCGCTACCGGTATTGGTAAATTGAAAGATTTTAAGGATTATAAAATAGAAGCAACAGTTCCAAATCCTATAAAAATTGACATTAGAGATAATAATTGTTCGGAATTTTTATGTAGATATATTAAAAATGTAAAAAATTGTGAATCTCCTAATTGGATAAAAGAAAAATTGATTGCTGTTGGTGTAAATCCAAAATCAGCGCTTGTTGATATCACAAATTATGTTATGTTGGTTTTGAATAGACCATTACATTGTTATGATGCGGATAAAATACAAGGAAATATTATTGTAAAAAAGTCTGTTGGCGGGGAAAAAATTAAAGCTTTGGATCATAATGAATATGAATTAAAAGCTGATTCTACTTTAATTACAGATACAAATAATAATATACTTGGACTTGGTGGCGTTATTGGCGGTGAAGATTTTGGATCTTCAAATGATACTACAAATGTATTATTAGAATGCGCTATTTTTGATCCAATTTCGGTAGCAAAAACAGCAAGGGGATTAAATATAAATACCGATGCTAAATTTAGGTTTGAAAGAGGTGTAGATCCATTAAGTAGTGAATTGACTATTAATTATGCAACTTATCTCATAATGTCAATATGCGGTGGTGAGAGTAGCGAAATTACTTGTGGCGTTGTATGCTCAGATAAACATGTATGCGTTTCTGGTTCTGTACTAAAATTTGAAGAAAGACATATAAATTTCAATATACAGGATGTTGAATTAATTTTGGGTTTAAAAATAGAAAGACAAAAAATTATAGATATTTTAATAAAATTAGGCTACAAAGTAAAAGAAGAGACTGATGATTTAAATTTATTGGACTTAACAATTCCTTCTTGGAGAAATGATATAATTGTAAAGGAAAATATTGTTGAAGATATTATTAGAATTTATGGTTATGATAATTTAAAGGAAACCAAAATAGCTAATGAAAAAGTTGGAGAAGAAAGTAGTAATATTGAAAATAAATTATTTTATAATAAAATGCACGATGTAGCTTCATTATTGTCAGCTAATGGTATGGTGGAAGTAATTAGTTGGAGCTTTATGAATGAGAAAACAGCTAGTGATTTTTCTTTAATTAATGATAAACTAAGATTAATAAATCCAATTAGCAGTGAATTATCATATATGCGACCAAGTATAATTCCTAATTTAATGACTATTGCAAAATATAACCAAGATAGAACAATAGAAAATATAAGCATTTTTGAATGTGGAAAGATTTTCATAAATCAAACGCCAGAAGGACAAAAAGAAACAATCGCTGGAATTAGAATTGGCTCAATTTGTCAAAAAGATGTTTTGGGTACATCTAGAAAATTTGATATTTATGATGTTAAAAAAGATTTGTTTGATGTATTGAAATTATTTAATATTAATGCTGATAATTTAATTATTACAAATGATGTTCCAGATTACTACCATCCTTTTAGAAGTGGTGCAGTTAAAATGGGAAATGTTATATTGGGTATATTTGGTGAAATTCATCCTTTAAAAACAAACAAAATTGGTTTAAAAGGAAAAGTTAATGCTTTTGAGGTATACTTAAATAATTTACCTAAATTAAAAGTTCAAAAAACAACACAAAAAAAGAGATTTATATTGAACGATTTGCAACCTTTATATAGAGATTTTGCATTTATAATTGAGAGAGAATTGGAAATCGGAAAAATTATAAATATAGTAAAAAAATCAAATAAAGATTTAATAAAAGAGGTACATGTTTTTGATATTTATGAAGGTGAAAATATTGATAAAAATAAGAAGTCAATAGCTTTTTCTGTGAAAATTCAGCCTCTAAATAAAACCTTAACAACAGAGGAAATAGATCAAATAAGCAATAAAATTATTAAAGAAATTACAGAAAAATATGATGCTGTTTTGAGGGATAAATAAATATGACCTCCTTATTCCCCAATGTTTAAGGGGTTTCCTTTTATTTCCCTCTGATAAGCCCCCTCATCCCCCTTAATAAGTGGTAATCCTTCATTCTGCCCCTGATAAGCACACTCCTCACTCCTTCTGATAAAGCCTCCTTACTCCTCCTGATAAGTTCCCCCCATCCACCCACCTGATAAGAGTACCTCCATTTCCCCCCCTGATAAGGCACACTGTTCACTCCTTCTTGTCTTAATACTTGATTTCTTAAACTTAACATTATATTATTA
>CAKVGI010000021.1 GCA_934747265.1 uncultured Rickettsiales bacterium | reverse complement strand
TAAGAATTAAGAATTAAGAATTAAGAATTAAGAATTAAGAATTAAGAATTAAGAATTAAGAATTAAGAATTAAGAATAATAAAGTATATTACATATTAAACAATGTTATTTATTTTACTTAAATATAAAAATAATAATTATAATTTAATATAGTCAAGTAATTTAAACCCCCCTTACCCCCCTTATCAGGGGGGATTGGATAGATACTCCCTTATCATGGGGGTTAGGTGTGTTCCTTATCAAGGGGGAATAAAGGAACCTTATCAGGTAGGGGACGAGGGGACTTTATCAGGGGTGGGCGAGGGGATCTTATCAGGGGGGATATGGGGTATCCCTTAGCAGTGGCAGTGAAGTAGTATCCTTAGTGGTGGCGGTAAAGTAGTATCCTTAACATAGGGGTAGAAGAGATATCTTCTTAGCGGGTGAAAAAAATATCTTTATCGGAGAATGGTTAAGACATCTTTAACGGAAATTATACAAGTAATATCTTACTTTATTGTCCTTATGAAAAGTGGAATATATTTATCTTTATGAAAAGCAGAATATATTTATCTTTATAAAAAACAAAATACTATTTTCTCACTTTTTACTGTAATAATGCTAGGAATAATTAATTACCTAGATTTTTGCAATAAATTAAATATTTTTAAATAGTATTTCAATAAATAAAATATAAGACTAAAATATTACATGAATATAAAATTTACAGAAAATGGTGGGTTTGGGTGGACTTGAACCACCGACCTCTGCTTTATCAGAGCAGCGCTCTAACCACCTGAGCTACAAACCCAAACTCACCAAATATTTAAGGCGTCTTTTAAAAGAATAATTTTTACAAAAATAAAAGTCAACATAATTTTTAATTGATTTTAAATTTTATGTTATTATATTTTTATTATTGCGATTTAAACTAATTTTATGAAGAAAAAAGTTATTTTTAAGGGGCTTGTTTACTTTTTTGTTTTTATATTTGTTGTTGGAGTTTTAGGACTTTGTGCAATAGTTATGCATTACAGTAAGGATTTGCCAGACTATAAGAGTTTAAAAAATTATAATCCACCAGTAACAACTAGACTATACAGTAATGATGGAAAATTTTTAAAAGAATACGCAAAAGAAAAGAGATTATTTGTACCAATAGAACAAATACCAGATTTGGTTAAGAATGCCTTTATATCTGCTGAGGATGCGGCTTTTTATAAACATATTGGTATAAATCCAAAGGCTATTATTAGTGCTTTTGTTGATAATGCAATTAGTAAGTATTATGGTGTAAATAAAGTAAGAGGTGGTTCTACAATTACACAGCAGGTTGCAAAAAATTTTCTTTTAAGTAATGAAAAAACTTTTGAAAGAAAAGTAAAGGAAGCTATTCTCTCAATTAGAATGAATCAAAGTTTTAGTAAAGATGAAATTCTTGAATTGTATTTAAATCAGATATTTTTGGGAAATAGGTCTTATGGAGTTGCGTCTGCATCTTTGAATTATTTTAATAAATCGCTTGATGAATTAACAATAGATGAAGCGGCTTTGCTCGCATCTTTACCAAAAGCACCTGCAAAATTAGATCCAACAAAAGGTATTAGTAGTGATCTTTTGGATAGAAGAAATTGGGTTTTATCAAGAATGAAAGATTTAAATTATATAAACGAAACAGAATATGAGGAAGCGGTTAAAAAACCAATAATTTTAAAAGAAAAAAATATAGAAGAAGTATCTGATGGTGAGTTTTTTAGTGAGGAAGTTAGAAAAGAAATTGTAAGGATGTATGGTGAAGATCAGTTGTTAGAGGGAGGAAATGTTGTTATTACAACTTTAAATCCAAAATTGCAAGAAATAGCTGATAAATATCTAAAGCTTGGTATAGAAAGATATGATATGAAACATGGTTTTAGAGGAGCTATTGATAATATATATACAAAAGATTTTGAAAAGAATTGGGGCGATTTGATTAACGGTTATCAACTTAAAGATAAAATTAGAAATGAATGGCAGAAAGCTGTTGTTTTAAATATAAATGATAATGAAGAGCAAGTTTTAATTGGTTTGGAAAAAATTAATTTTGATGAAAATTTTATAGATAATATTGAAGGAAATGATTTTGTAAAAGTATCAGATGATGATAATTTACTTATAACTGGTTATATACCTTTAAAAAATATGCTTTGGGCTAAAAAATATATAACAGTTAATGAGGTTGGAGAAGATATTAAAAAGGTATCTGATGTTGGACTTAAAAAAGGTGATATTATTGTTGTTGAGCGTGATAAAAACAATAAAAACGAATTTATTTTGAAGCAAATTCCATCTGTTAATGGTGCGTTGGTTGCAATGAATCCGCATAATGGTGAAATTTTGGCTATGATGGGTGGATATATTGATTCGCAAACTGATTTTAATAGAGCAACGCAAGCAGAAAGGCAGACTGGATCAATCTTGAAAACTTTTGCATATATTTCAGCGCTTGAAAATGGATATACACCAGCAAGTATTGTGATAGATGAAGAAATTGAGTTAAATCAAGGAATAAATAGACCACCATATAAACCTAAAAATAATGAAGAGCAATTTTTTGGACCTACAACTTTGAGGGTTGGACTTGAAAAATCTAGAAATGTTGCTACGGTTAGATTAGCTTCTGATGTTGGTTTAAATAAAGTTGTTGAAGTGATAAGACGATTTGGTGTAAATGATAAACCAAGAAAGATTTATTCAATTGTTTTAGGCTCGGCTGAAACAAATTTAATAAAGGTTGTTAGAGCTTATTCTATGATAGTTAATGGCGGAAAGGAAATACAACCAACATTAATTGAAAAAATACAAAATAGAGAAGGTAAAACGATTTTTGCTACAAATAAAGAAGAATGTAGAAATTGTAAAATAACAGATAAAAATGTGGAAATTGGTGAGTTGATTATTCCTAATATTATAGATAATAGAAAAACAATTATAGATTCTGCAACAGCATATCAGATAACAAGTATGTTGGAAGGGGTTGTTCAAAGAGGTACTGCTTGGAGAGCGAAAGCGATTGGTAAGCCAATTGGAGCTAAGACTGGTACAACAAATGACTCAAATGATGCATGGTTTGTTGGTTTTTCGCCTGATCTGGTTGTTGGAGTATATATAGGTTTTGATAGGCCAGCAACGCTTGGAAAAAATGAAACTGGTTCATCTGTTTCTGCACCTATATTTGTAAATTTTATGCGAGAAGCATTAAAAGATCAACCATCAATTCCATTTAGGGTTCCACCAACGGTAAATTTAATAAGAATAGACACTAAGACTGGTTATTATCCAACACCATATTCAAATAGTAAAGATATAGTATTAGAAGCGTTTAAGGAGGGCGATAAAATTATTAAGTTTGAAGAAGAAATTAGTGATGAAGATATAGAAGGATTTATGCTTGAACAAGAACAAAATGAAAATACAAATAGACCAATTATTATACAAAATATTGAACATAAGGTACCTTTAATCAATAATCATGCTAATGATGTAGAAGAGTTTGATGAAGATGATTATATTGAAGAAGAATATATTACAAATGAAAATAATGGTATGGAAGAGTAAAATAATGATAATTATTGGTATTGATCCAGGCTTAATTAAAACTGGTTGGGGTGTTATAAAAAAGGTTGATAATCAAATAAAATATATAAATAGTGGAACTATTATTACAAATTCAAAATTGCCTCTAAGTGAAAGGCTATTGAATATTTATAGCAATGTTGATGAATTGATAAAACTTTATAAACCAGAGCATTTTTCCATAGAAGAAACTTTTGTAAATAATAATCCATTATCTTCTTTAAAATTAGGTCATGCAAGAGGTGTTGCGATTTTAGCTGCTGCAACAAATAATATACCGGTTTTTGAGTATTCGCCAAATTTAATTAAAAAAACTTTAACTGGTGCTGGAAAAGCTGAAAAGTGTCAGATGGTTGCAATGGTTAAATACATATTTCCCGGTATAACAATAAAAACAGAAGATGAAGCTGATTCACTTTGTATTGCAATATGTCATTGTAATCATATAGTTAAATATTAAAATGTTTTTTAATATAATAGAAATAAATTTATTTTATAAATAATATATCCTTTTAAAAATATTCAAGAGTATTCAATAAATAAATATATATCAAACAGCTCATTAATATATTAAACTTTGTTTTTAGCTTCCTGATGTCGCTGACGATGTTGTCGAGGTTGGTGATGTCGGCGTTGGTGGTGTTGTTGGTGTAGTCATTGATGGTGATACCGATGAAGTCGTTGGTAGTACCGGTGAAGTTGTTGACGATGAGGTTGGTGTTGTGGTTGATGAAGACGTTGGCATTGACGACGTTGATGTTGCCGTTGCTGATGGAGAAGGTGTGGATGACGTTGATGCTGTTGTTGATGCCAATGATGGCGTAGATGTTGTCGTCGAAGCTGTTGTTGATGATGATGAAGTTGGCGTTGTTGTTGAGGTTGCTGATGTTACTACTGGTGTTGATAATGGCGCAGATGTTGAAGCTGTTGCTGATGGTGTTGACGATGCCGTTGGTGTAGTAGATGATGAAGATGTTTCTACTGATGGTAAATCTGGTATTTCAATATCTGAAAGTATACTATTTATACTTTTTTGTCTTTCTAATTCTTTATTTATAGCAGTTTTTGATTTGTCGAGTTTTCTTCTTAATTCTGCCAATTCTGCATTTAAATTTTCAATTTCTTTTCGCGCTAATTCTTGCTGTGTTGGAGTTGTTATTGAAGCTACTGGTCTTGAAGATGAAGTAGATGTTGACGTTGAAGCAGAAGATGTGGTTGTCGCTGATGATGTTGTTGAAGTTGGCGATGTCGGTGTAGTCGTTGATGGTGATACCGATGAAGTTGTTGGCGGTACCGGTGAGGTTGTTGACGATGAGGTTGGCGTTGCGGTTGATGAAGACGTTGGTGTTGACGATGTTGATGCTGTTGATGATGGTGTTGAAGTCGTTGATCCTGATGGTGAAGTTGGTGCAGGTGTTGAAGTTGCTGATGTAGATGTGGATGGCAATTGTGTTGATGATGGAGTTGGTACTAGTCTTGCTGCTGTTTGAAGTTTTTTATCTAATTCTGTCAATCTTGTATTTAAATCGTCAATATTTTTTCTTAATAATTCTTCTCTTTCTTTTGGTGTTGCTGTTGATGTTGATAATACTGGTGCTGATGCTACCGCTGGTATTGACGATGGCGTAGATGTTGAAGCAGATGACGATGGCGTTGTTGGTGTAGATGTTGAGGCTACTGGTCTTGAAGGTGAAACAGGCGTTGACGTTGAAGTAGATGATGAGGTTGTTGTTGATGTAGATGTTGAAGCAGATGACGATGGCGTTGTTGGTGCAGATGTTGAAGTTAGTGGTCTTGAAGATGAAGCGGGCGTTGACGTTGGAGTAGACGATGAGGTTGTTGTTGATGTGGATGTGGATGGTAATGGTGCTGATCCTGATGCTGGCATTGAAGTAGATACTGTTGGTAATGATGCTGGTGTTAGTATTCTATCAACTTTTTTACTTAATTCTTCAATTTTTTCATTTAATTTTTTTAATTTTTCTTCGTTAATTTCTTCCGACTCCTTTAAAGATTCTTTTAATCGTTTAGCCATTGCAATCTTTTCTGTCTTTAATTCTTCTAATCTTTTTTCCTCCTTTTCTTTTTTTGTCTTTAATTCTTCCAATTTTTTTTCTTTTTCTTCCTTTTTTGTCTTTAATTCTTCCGACCTTTTTTCTCTTTCTTCTCTTTCTTCATTTTCTTCCAACCATTCCTTTTCTTCTTTTTCTTTTAATTGTTCAAGTTCCGATTTAATGAGGTCTTCTTCTTTTTTCTCTTTTTCTTCTTTTTCTTTTAATTGTTTGAGTCCTAATTTAATGAGTTCTTCTTCTTCATTTATATTATCTAAATTTCTTCTGTTTTGTTTCATAAATTCTTTTGTTGCTTCTTCTTCATCTTTTCTTTGTGCTTCTATTTCTGTACTTAATTGGCTAACTTCTTGTTTTAATTTATCATCATTGGTTCTTCTTAATTCATAAGCAACTCTCTTTTTTTGCTCTTTTAACTCTTTTAATTTTTGTCTTTTGTCCTTTAAATCTGTTTCAGATTTAGTGAGACTTGCCTTGGAAACTTCATAATCTTGTCCCCTTAATTTTCTATATTCATAGAATATAAAAGGTTTTATGCTTTCAACAATATTTTTTGATTCTTCATTATCAGTTAACGCTACTCCCATACCAGAAGTTATAGCGGATGCTCCACCATTAAATCCTAAGAAATCATTACCAATACCAGACATACAGAAATTAGACATGTTAGCACCAGTTCCAAATGTCTTTATATCAATACCTTGCATTAAAAAACTATATCTTTTACATTCGTCAACTGTATTTGCGGCTTCTCTCAATTCTTTAACAACATTTGTTAAGAATTCAGCTGTTTTTTCATCTTTTAATAAATCATCAGAATTTGTGCCATATAAAATATTAAATGTCTCTCTTATTTTACCACTATAATTCTCTTTTTCTAATTTTTCATACTCAGCTTTTAGCCTTGGGAGATAATTTGTATCTGCGAGCACTCTAAAACAACCTTGTAATTCTATAAACTTTGTTTCATCATAATTAATATCATTTTTACTACCAATGTTTGCAATTTTACTTAAATAAGTGTCATATTTTCCAACATCATATTTTCCTAGATTCATTCCAATTTGATTCTGAATTAATCTATTAATTACAGCTTGATTGTTCAGTAAATCACTATAACGACTCATTATTCCTTCGTTTTTAAGTAATTTATCCCTTAAATTATTAGCTTCTATTACTAAGAAATGTTTTTGAACATCTTCCCTAAACTCGGACATTTTCTTGTTCATTGTTCCATGTTTTCTAAACCATTTATGTCCAAGAGTATCTGCATAATTATCTGTTATAGTTTTTACTGCTTCTGCGCTAGTCATACCATTTGTAGTAGATTCCCAAGCTTTATCTTTTTTATAATACCAATTTGATACATTAACCTTCATTTTTCTCCAAATCTCGTCGTCTAAAAAATTTCTAGCTGGTGCTGTAAGATCACCCCCAATTCTTTTTACTGTTTTTAACATTCCTTTATCGGTATCAAAGAAACTTTTAAAAGATTTATCCATTGCTCCTGTAAAAGTTGAATTTCCAATAATTTTTTCCATTTTACCACCATCTCCATCTCCTATTTTAATCATACTATCAACTATTGATGGTATCATTTTTGCCAACTTTCCAAACATGAATATTAATACAAAAATCAATATTAAATGCATGATTATAGTAAAAAAAGTTGCAAAATGACCGGCATTCGTTCCACTAAAATCTGGAACATATACTTTTACATTCCAATTAATTTGTATACTAAAAAGGGAAAGAAACCATTCACTAGCTCTGAGTGCGGGAAATATAAGAGAGAAGAACCCGGTGGTACGTACAGGAAAATTAAGTAAAGCATTAAATTGTTTTTTAATAATTGATGCAAATGTTGATAGCATTAAAACAACAAATGTTATATTTGCAACTCTGGCACATAAAAAAGATAACCAATTTTTAAACATATGTTCAGTTGTTTTAAAAAGATACAAGCAAATAAATACAGGTCCCAACATTAATCCAAAAATCAATTGAACATAAGCAATTATGATAGGGAAAGAAGCATTTAAAATTTGATACATAAAATAAAAAATTAAGATATATATAATTGGAACCACAAGAAATCCATACCAATGGCCAAAAAACAAAGCAAATATTTTAATTGTTACTGATTTTGAAAATAATGATTTTATAATTTGATCTATACCACCAAAAATTTGAGATAATGTTCCAAAATCTGTAATTCTAAGATAAGTTAATGAACCATCTGCATTAGTGAATAGATATAATTTATTAACTATATTTATTAATGTAATCGTAATGGACATCAATCCTAGTAGAAAAGAACGTACTATATATTTGTTATAGAATGCCCACCCAGTCTCAGTTGTGAAACCTAGTATAAAAGTTAATTTTAATAATAAAATTAATAATTCTTTCACTGAATATTCGGATGTACCCATTACAACTCTTAATCCAAGAAATGATATATAAAGAGCTATAAATATTCTTATAACCTGCATAAAAGAACTATCTTGTACTATATATAAGTAAAATCTTTTTATTATAGAAACCTTTTTCTCGTAAACTTCTTCTTCTTCGGAATATGTATTGTTATTTTCAGCATAAGCTTCATTTATAATACTAAAATTGTTAATATTTAATGTATTTGTTGAATGCAATATAGTTTTAAAATTATCTTTTATAGCTCCAATTGAGAAAGCTTCTTCTATTGCTCTTATTATTTTTTCAAGTATTCCTTCTACCTTATTTGTTGTTACGCCTCTATAAAATACCAAATTATATTCGCCACTATTATCGGAATAGTAATTATCAAGTATTGTCAATTTGATTTTCTCATTTTTTCCAACTATACTTTTTGTACTATTTTTATAAAGAAATTGTGCCTCAAAAACAAATCTTATCCTATTGTATTGTTTACCATCGATTGTTTCATAACACTCATTAACTTTAATGTGAGTTGGTTCTCCTGTAAAACTTGAAAGAGGACATCTTGCATAACCTTTTATATATGATGAGGAAGCTGGATCTGATGAGTAGTATGGTTTATAATAAGCCATATTATTTCCTTTTTCATCTCTACATTCATCAACAGTCATAATTCCATCATCGTTACTGTCTACCCAATTATCACAAGCTATATCTACTGCTTTTAAGTGTGTAGCAAAATCAGGCTCATTATAACCAGAATTTCCAAAAAAACCTATATACAAACCAGTTCCGCCTGTAAGCCAGCATTTTTTTTGAGATTCTGCTGGTTGGGTTTCGGTTGAATAATTTCCGTACTGATCTTTTGATATTTTGTATGAAGAATTTATGTAGTCAAACTCGCTATTTGTGGTATCTATTTCGTCAGAATATTTATTTTCTGTTGTAGTTATACACATATTTGAAGCATCAGAGGTATCTCCTCCCCAAGGGTTCCAACCGCCAGTAATTTCAAGAAAAAAACCACTATCATCACCATTCGTATAATATTCGGAATCAACCCAATTTGCCATTTGAGATGATGATTCGGTTGAATACCCAACTGTTGATAATATAGCTTCCGGCTTTGCTTTTATTGTAATTTTAGGAAGTTCCTGACCAATATCCTCTGCGCCAATATAATCCTCATCAGCATTTGCAATATTTACAGACAAAAGATTAAGTACTAAGAACAAAAATAATAAGTAAATACGCAAAACTCTATACATCGCAAAGAATTTCATTGATGTTAATGGTACCCGCGGCCGGACTTGAACCGGCAAGGACCGAAGTCCCACAGATTTTAAGTCTGTTATGTCTACCATTCCATCACGCGGGCATTAATACAAATATTATTATTATACAAATAAATTAAATTGCAAGCAAAAAATAAATTTTTTTATAGTATCGCCAAATTTCAATATATTTCTTATATTGTTTAATCATTATATTTTAATATAATTTATCAAATAATAAATATAAAATACACTCTAATTCATATATATTTTATTATATCTTTTGTTATTCTTTCATGTTCTCTGCTAAGAGTATTCTCTACTCCTTGATAAGTTCCCTTGTATTATTCTTACCTGTTAAATTTCTCTATATCTCACCCTACTAAGGATACTTTTCATCCATATGATAAGGGGTACTGCCTCCATTCCCCCCCTTATAAGGGGTACCAATCCAATTCCCCCCTGATAAGGGGTACCTATCCAATTCCCATCCTGATAAGATTCTTCTCATTCCCCCCTGATAAGGGGGGCAAGGGGGGTTTAGAATACTTTGATTATATTTAAGCTTTGTTTTTTATATTAATGTATTATTTTATAATTCTTATAAAATTATTAATTATATACTTTATATAATAATAATTACTGTTTAATATGTAGTATTATTCTTAACTCTTAATTCTTAATTTTAAATTTAAAATACAAGTTCTTCAATTTTATATTCTATTTTTAATTTTTAGTTTTTAATTATTTATTTTGTTTTATTATAAAATAAAACAAAATAAATGTTTTCAACCCACATGCTGACTACGTCAGCTCCCCCATTACAAAGGGGGGGCACAGGGAGGAGTACCGACTTCGTCAGCTCCACCCTTACAAAGGAGGCGAGAAATGAGTATTGACTATGTCGGTTTCTCCTTACAAATAGGGCTATCCCTCCATCCCACCCCTGATAAGGAGGACTACCCCTCTATCCCCCCCTGATAAGGGGGGTAAGGGGGGTTTACGTTGGTTTTCTCTTTATGAAGGGGTGGAGATGGTGTTTTTTACGGCTAGTTTTTACTTTACGAAAGGGGTAATGGTAATTGAAAGTTAGCGATACATTTTTTACAATTATTATTGTTTTTTTATTATTATAAACTTGATTTATAAAAATTATTATATATATTAAAAGTTGTGTAAGTATTTTTTTGGTATACATGAACATATTTTATTTTACTAAAAATACACGTTTAAATAGTAAACTTCTTGATGATAAAAGGCTTGTTAAAATGGTATTGGAAACGACTCAGCTTTTATCGAATGTTTTATTTTTATATGGTAAGAAAAATCCATATAAACCAACACACCTAAAACATCCTTGTACAATTTGGGCTAGTAGTTCAAAACAAAATTGGATTTGGCTCAAAAGATATGGTTTGGAATTATGCAAAGAATATACAAGAAGATTTCATAAAGTTCATAAATGTACAGATATAATAAAATCAATGTCTTGTCCACCAATTAAAAATAGCAAATTTACACAACCAAACCAATGCATGCCTGAAAAATATAAATGCAGAAAAACGAGTAGGGCGTATTTAAAATATTATGTAGGAGAAAAGTTTAATCCTATTTATTTTAAAAGATGTAATAAGAAGATTTATAATTTTTGGGAAAAATTAAGAAAAATTGATTTTTGATAGACTTTATGATTATTATGTAATACTGTAAAATTCCCTTGAAAATTACAATTCATATTTTATATTTCAAGTATAACTAATATTTTATACAAAATTGAATAGACTAAATAAAATATGGCTATTGTTTTACACGTTTGCAAAAATAGCATTGTTGGTAGTTGGTGGTGGTTTAGCTATGCTACCAGTTATAGAGGAAGTATTTGTTAAGAAAAAGAAACTAATAACAGAAGACGAATTGCTTGATATGGTTGCAATGACTCAGACTATGCCTGGTATAGTAGCTGTCAACTCTGCGATATATATTGGAATGAAAGTTGCAGGTTATGTTGGTGCTATAGTTGCTGCTTTTGGCGCTATTTTACCTTCATTTTTAATAATACTTGCAATAGCAATATTTTTTCCAAATCTTAATCCGCATAATGAAATTTTACTTGGTGCTTTTTTAGGGGTTAGAGCTTGTATTACTGGATTAATTATAGCTACAGCTATTAAAATATTTAAGAAATCTATTAAAAATACTTTTGAAATTTTTATGGTATTTTTGTTTTTAGTTGTTGCTGTATCAAAAATAAGTCCAGTTTATATAATATTATCTTCAATACCATTTGGATGTATTTATACTTATTTTATAGAAAAAAGAATCAAAAAGGAGGATAAATAAATGGGATTATTAGAACTTTTTTTAACTTTTGCAACGTTTGGTTTACTATGTTTTGGCGGTGGTTATATGCTAGTACCACTAATAATACAAAAGTTTGTTGAGACTGAAAAAATATTTACTTTTGAAGAATTCGGAAATTTATTATCAATTTCACAGATTACGCCCGGTCCAATAGGTATAAATACAGCTACATATGTTGGATATATGCAAAGTGGTTTTATTGGCGCATTTATAGCGACTTTTAGTTTGGTTTTGCCTGCATTAATTTTAACACCGCTAGCGGTAATAAGCATGAATAAATGGAAAGATAAGTTTATAGTAAAAGGTATTTTAAAAGGAACTAGGATTTCTGCCTTATCATTGATAATTTATGCAGTTTTAATCTTTCTTGGGATGTCTGTATTTACAGCTTCAATTCCTTGGCTGGAAATTCTTAAATGTATAACTTTCCAAGAATTTACTATGCCTGATAATTTTTCTTTATCATTAAAAGGTACTTTAATATGCGTTTTATCGGTAATCGCGGTATTTAAAACAAAAATATCAGCAACATATTTGATTATTGTTTCTGGAATACTTGGAGGATTGCTTTCGTTATAAAAATTACCTAATTTTATTTGGTTAAGAATAAAGTAAAACATTTTTAAAATAAAGAATATATAAATTTGTTCAATCTCTTATTTAAAGCTAATTATTGTATATTATAAAAATAACTAGGCTCTACTACTATTTTAATGTTTGACTAATTGTAGCACATATTAGTTTAATGTGGTAGAGATAAAATAAATAAAATCTATTTATACGCCTTTTTTAAGAGAAAAAACTTACGTAAAATATCTCCCCTCTGCTACTATTTGTAAAGGGAGAGTTAATTTAGAACCAACTTGCCCCTTTTATCAGGTGGGATGAGGTATAGTTCATACTTGTAAGGGAAAAGTCAGTCGTAGCAAACACCATCTCCCTTGCCTCCCCGTAAGGGAAAAACCGACATAACCCCATTGCCCCTCCTTCGTAAGGGAGGGGTCAGTCGCGGACTGATATGGAGTTGACAGCATTCGTTTAATTTTTGACAAAACAAATAAATAATTAAAAATTAAAAATGAAATAAAAGATTAAATTTAAGATTTTAAATTAAGAATTAAGAATTAAGAATAATAACAATATACTATAATAATATATTAAACAATAACAATTATATATAAAATATAATTATAAAATATAATATATATTATAATATAAAAAACAGAGTATAAAACAATTAAAGTATTTAAACCCCCCTTACCCCCCTTATCAGGGGGGAATGAAAGGGGAACTTATCAGGAGTGGTAAGGAGACCTTATCAGGGGGGGATGAAGGGGTCTTATTAGGTGGGTGAATGAGAGGAACTTATCAGGGGGGATGGGAGGGGAACTTATCAGGAGGGGTAAGGAGACTTTATCAGAAGGAGTGAGGAGACCTTATCAGAAGGATGGAATGAATGGACATTATCAGTGGGGGATAGCCTACATTAACAGGGGGGCAGGAGAGGCTGTCCCTCTTATCAAGAGAGAAGAGAGTAAGATTATTGTTTAGCCGTAAAAAGAAGTTTGCTTATTTTTATTTGATGACTTATGGGTGAAGTTTGTCGAAGGAACAACAAGGGCTAAATGTTGGAAAACTTGATGCTTGCATCAAAGTTTGACAACTTATGCCCGCAGTTTGCCGAAGGAGCAACAAGGGCTAAATGTTGGGTTTACAACTTATGCCCGCAGTTTGCCG
>CAKVGI010000020.1 GCA_934747265.1 uncultured Rickettsiales bacterium | reverse complement strand
TTTCATTATAAAACATATAATGGTGGTTTCTTTAAAAATAAGGAGTATGTAGGCAATAATAAGTGAACAGTGTGATTACAAGGGGGGCTACCCATCAATCCCCCCTGATAAGGGGGGCAAGGGGGGGTTAAAATACTTTGATTGTTTTAAATTATGTTTTATACGGTATTAGTATATTAATAATAATTATTTTATTTAAATAGATATATTATTTTTAATTCTTAATTCTTAATTTTAGTTTTAAATCTTAAATTTAAGCTCTTCAACTTTATATTTTATTTTTAATTTTTAATTTTCAATTATTTATTTGTTTTATAATAAGATAAATAAATGGCTATCAACCCCCCTGTCAGTCTACGACTGACTCCCCCCTTACGAAGGGGGGCGAGAGAAGGGACATATTGACTGCGACCGACTCCATCCTTACAAAGAGGTGGCAAGAGAAGAGGTGTTGACTACGTTAGCTTTCCCATTATGAGGGGGGCGAGAGAGGATACATTGACTTCATCAGATTTTACCTTACAAAGAAGGCAAGGAATAAAATATTTAACATCAGTTTGTTTACATAGATTACAGAAAAGAAATCCATATTCTTAACGATACCATATCAAAATATAACATAATCCACTTGAAAAATATAATACCATATTTTACGATCATGCTATATATTTATAATTTTAAACATAATATATGAATAGTAATAAAGCTTTTTCCTTAATAGAATTATCAATAGTTTTAATAATTATTGGCTTGTTAGTTGCTGGAATTATTGGTGGAAAAAGTTTAGTTGAAAATGCCAAGCTAAAATCTATGATGAATGAAGTTAGAAATGCTAAGCAGGGTTTAAATACATTTTTCGTTTTAAAAGGCAGATTGCCAGGTGATTTAAATGGCGATAGAAAAATCGGCTATTTAAGTGGTGAAACTTATGATAGTTCAAGTTTTCCGGCACCTTATGATGGCAGTAATGATGAATACGGTATACCAAATTTGTTATCAGCTCCTTGGGTAGATCTTTTTTTAGCGAAAATTTCACATTTTGAACCAAAACATACGGATACTGATACTGGTAGGAATATATTGGGTGGACAAACTTATGAAGCTGTAATGAAGATTGCGAATGCTGGTGGTATTCCAAAATTATCTGCTAATAAAAATATGGCTTATACTTATAGATATTCTAACGCTGATTATCGTGATACATATTGGAGACATTATAATTATAGTAATAATGTAGTTCATATATTTTTAGATAGTTCAAAAACTTTAAGTGAACAAATGCATAAGCTGGACATGAAAATGGATGATGGAAATCAAGCAATGGGAGTTATGAGGGGTTATTGTAGATCAAACTATACATCTTGTCAAGAAGCTATATTTTTTACAGATATTAACATAGAATAAAAAATTATTCTATGTTTTAATTATTAAAATCCAAATCTAACACTAAAATACAAGTCGTTTGAATATGTATTAAGTTTTTTTGAATTTGATATTTCAATCTTGCCCATGTTAAAATATCTATAACCAACATCAAAAGATGTAGTGTCCGCTAATGTAAAAGTAGCGCCAGCACCAACATTATATGAAAAAGTTGGAGAATTGGTAATAACTTTTGAGCTGTAATATGTTGTACCTAAACCACCATTAACAAATATTCTGAAAAATGGAAACTCAAATATGTTATAGTATAAATTTCCCATAATTGAATCGTTTGAAATATTTTTTGTTTTACCATCCGCAAAGTTAAGTTTTTGCATATTATATCTTTTTATATATTCAATTTCGCCTCTTATTCTCATTAGTCTAGCACCAGCACTTACACTAATAAATGTTGAATTATCATCGCTAGATGTTGATAATCCAACGCCTGCTGATGTTGATATATTTGATAAATATCCGCCTTTCAATCCAACATAAGCACCAAGTGGTAAACCAGCATAAGCGTTGCATATTGTTGAAATAAAAAATATTCCTAATAATAAATAAATTCTTTTCATAAATGGCTTCCTTTTTATTAATAAAATTACTTAATTTTTTCCATCTCTAAATAGTCTGGAACTTCCGTTTTCCAACCAAGTTCTTTTTCTATTCTTTTTGATAAAGCTTCGCTAGCTTCAACTTCCCCATGTGTAATAAAAACTTTTTTAGGTTTTTTAGGCATTGTTTTAAGCCAATCCATAATTTCATTAGCATCAGCATGATCTGACATATTTGATAGCTTTTCAACTTTTGCTCTTATTTTTACCATTTCTCCGTGCATTTTTATTTCTTTTTTACCATCAATCATATCTCTTCCTCTTGTTCCTTCTGCTTGATATCCAGTGAAAAGTATTGTGCAATTTGGTTTTGGTCCGTAATTTGCTATGTGATGTAAAACTCTACCACCAGTTGCCATACCACTAGCTGAAATAATTATAGCTGGTTCTGTATAATTAAAAATTTTTTTAGATTGTTGTCTGGTTACACAAAACTTAACGGATTTATAGATATCTTCATATTGCTCGCGTGTCAATTTATTTTCTTCTTTATAATCTTCAACTAAACTTGTAACTTTTATTGACATAGGACTATCTAAAAATACCTGTATATCTGGAATTCTTCCTCTATTTTTTAATTCATTTATGTAATATAATATTTTCTGTGTTCTTCCAACTGAAAATGCTGGGATTATAATTTTTCCGCCTTTCGCAACAGTTTTGTTAATAATTTCGTCAAGCCTTTCTAGTGGATCATCATTAGAGTGTAATCTATCCCCATAAGTTGATTCTGTTACAATATAATCAACAACTGGTATTTTGTCTGGATCTCCAACTATTGGAGAATTTGGTCTTCCTAAATCACCAGAAAATAATATACTTGTATTTTGTGATTTTACAACAATACTACCAGCACCAATTATATGACCTGCATGTGTTATTTTAAAACTAATATCATCGCTAATTTTTACTTCTTCATTAAAATTGATTATTTTAAAGTGTTTGAAAGTAGCTATTGCATCTTTTTGAGTATATAATGGTTTTGGATTCTTGTGTTTTGAATATTTGTGTTTCTTAGCATATCTAGCATCTTCTTCTTGTAAAAATCCTGAATCTGGTAGTAAAATTTTACATAAATCATAAGTTGAATCTGTACAATAAATTTTTCCTTTAAATCCATTTTTAACTAATAATGGTAAATATCCACTATGATCTAAATGAGCATGAGTTAAAATAACAGCATCTATATTTCTAGGATGTATTGGTAATTGATTCCAATTTCGTCTTCTTAAATCATACAACCCTTGAAATAAACCACAATCTATTAAAATTTTTGTTTTGTCTTTTTCCAATAAATATTTTGAACCTGTAACAGTTTTTGCTGCGCCTAAAAATGTTATTTGAAAATCATCAACAGCCTTTTTTAAAGGTGCGCCAGTAAATAAATTTTTTGAAAAATTATATTTTAATTTTTCAAGCATAGACAGGTTTTTATATTCTTTTAAATATTTTGCTTCTTTTTTTGCCATAATTAATTTTTTTAAAAAACTTAACTTGATTTTAAAGTAAAAATATTAATTGTAAATAAATATTATTTTTTAATTTTTGTTATCAGAATATTTATATTTTTTTCTATTAAAACTCTATAAATAACAATAAAAAGGTTTTATAATTAAAGAAAAATATGAATAAATTAAATATTATAAATATAAGCTTATTAAAAATAACCAAATCCTTGATTTTTATTTATTTTATAATATTATGTTTTTAGTGATAAAAGAAATTGCTTGTGAAAAATTTAAAATATTTATTTATTTTTGTTCTTTTATTTGGTTGTGTTCAACCAAAGTTTGAGAGTGTAAAAATCGTTGATGAATATGGCAAGCCAGCAAAAATAAACAAAATTATTCCAGCTTTTAATGAAGAACAAATGTTAAAACAAAAAGAAGCTTTTAACAATAATACCACTACTAAGGTAAATAAATTTAGACAAAATTATAATAATCTCGATGAAAATAGTGATGTCTTTAATGATGATAGTAATATAATTACAAATAATATAAATAAATATCCGGATGATATTTTTGCTGATAGAATTACAAATTATAGATATTTAGATAATAATCATAAAGTTCAAATTATAGATCAAAGCAAACAGAATGAGGATAAAAATATTAATAAAGTTGTTCAAACGGAAGTTATAGAGAATAAAAAACAAATGGTCCTAACACATAAAAATGAAAAAATTAAAAGTAATAATAATGTAAAAAATAATAATAAAAATAATAAGCCAAAAAGCACAGCAAAAACAAGGGGCTTTTATATACAAATAGGTATATATAGTGAAAAAAATAACGCAAATACAGCATATAAAAAATATTCTAGTATTCATAGTGGAGATATTGAGGAATATATTTCCAAAAATAAAGCTCAATATAAAGTATTATTAGGTCCTTATTCCAATAAAAAATTGGCAGAAAAAGACTTAGAAAAAATAATAAAAACGGGTCATTATGATGTTTACATTACTGAAAAGAAATAGTTTTTTATTGTTATTTTTGTTTTTGCCGTCTTGCTATTTTTTTCTACCAATAGAACCAATAGCTAGGATTGATGACGAGTTTTTGGCGGAATATGGTAGTCAGGTTAGAAAAGCTAAAAAAAAATATTATCAAAGTCTATCACAAGAAAAATATGAAGGATATGTAGACTTTGAAAAAACAGCTTATGGAAAAATAATACAAGCTGAGCTTGATTTTATTGAGAGTAATGCAAAAAATAATCCGTTTATTAGTATAAATACACCAAATGATAGTAAAGTTGAATATTTAACTTATAATTCAGCTCAATATAAAGTTGTAGACGATAATGCTTTTGATGATATCAAAATTCCTAATAATGATTTTAAATATTACAATTTAGGAAGAAAGGATTATCAAGAAATTAATAATATAGAATTACAAGAGGCGTATGATTATATGCAATTAATAAATCAAGAAATTTTTAAACAAACAGAAATTGCTAGGTTAAAAGCGGAAGCTGAGAAAAAACCAGTATCCAAGAAGCCAACAATAAATCCATCAACAATTGTAGACAAAACAAAAGAAAACCTTAAAACATTAACGGATCGTATAAAAGGAATTGTTAACGGAAATTAAATATTGAATTGGTGCGGCTAAGAAGACTTGAACTTCCACTCTTTTCAGAACAGCGACCTCAACACTGCGTGTCTACCAATTCCACCATAGCCGCATATACATAACTATGTTAAAGCTTTTTTTTACAATGTCAATATTTTTTAATTTATATGAATAATAAAATTTAATAAAAAATAATAATACATAAAGCATTACATAAATATTATATAATATTTGTTATAAAATAATATTTTTTAGAGAAATAAAATTATAAATTTAATATTATAAAAATATATAATATATCAAAAGTTGATAATTGTATCTAATAAGAATAAAGTTATTTACTTTTTAAAAATATAGTTTAGAATGGTTATGAATTATTAATTTAAGAAAAAATGTTATTAGCGGTTGATACTGGAAATTCTACTATATGTTTTGCTGTTTTTGATAACGACAAAATTATTTATTCTTGGAAAATTATAACAAACAAAGATAAGGAATCTGATTACTATTCTACTGTTTTAAAAGAATTAATGAGGCTTGACAATTTTGATGAGAAGAATATAACCGATATTATTTTATCATCAGTTGTTCCGGAATTAACCGATGTTATAAAAGAAAGTCTATTATTTTTGACAAAAAATATTTTGGTTTTTGACAATAAAATAAAGACTGGCGTAAAAATTAGCAATAAAATTAAGGTTGATGTGGGAACTGATATTATTGCAGATATTTCTGCTGGTAAAAGTTTGTATGGAGAGAATTTTATTGTTATAGATACTGGTACCGCTATTACTTTTAATATAGCTTTAAAGAATTGCGAATATGTTGGAAGTGCTATTTTAGCTGGTCCTCAATTATCCGTAAAATCATTAAGTGAATCATGTTCAAAATTGCCATTAGTTGAAGTTAAAAAGCCTGATAACTTTATTGGATATGATAATATAGACGCAATTAAGACTGGTACATATTATGGCTATCTTGGTGCAATCAAAGAAATAATTTCTAATATCAAAGCTTTCTATAAAGATGTTGATTTTAAAGTTATATTGACTGGTGGTAAGAGTGCTGTATTCATGTATGACTTGACGTTTGTAGATTCTGTTGTTCCAGATCTTACATTGCAAGGTTTAAACGAGATATGGAAATTAAATCAGAATAAATAATGACAGAATTTGATGAAAATTATATTATTCAAGAATTTAATAAATCCAATGAAGATTTTCGGATTTTTAAAAAAGATAATATAATATTTTTACAATCAATTAAACGTAATGATTGGTTGCCTTTTTCTATAAACTTTTCATCCAATAATTTTATTAGACGAAAAAATCAAGCTAATAGCCAAGATATTATTAAAGCAATTGGTATAAAAGGGAATTTAATAAAACCAAAAGTATTAGATACAACAGCTGGACAAGGTAGAGATTCTTTTATTTTAGCTAGTTTGGGTTGTAATATTACATTATTAGAAAGAAATAAAGTTATTTACTTACTTTTAAAAAACGCCATTGAAAATGCAAAAAATAATGATGAATTAAAAAATATAGTCAAGAATATGACAATAATAAATCAAGACTCTGTAAAATTTCTTGAAAATAATAATGATTTTTTTGATGTGATTTATCTTGATCCAATGTTTCCAAAAAGTAAGAAATCTAGATTAGTAAAGAAAGATATGCAGATTTTTAGAGAAATTGTTGGTAATGATCTTGATAGTTCAAAAATTCTTGAATTAGCATTAAAAAGTAATACTAAAAGGGTTGTTGTTAAAAGGATGAATAAATCAGATTTCTTAGATAATAAAAAACCAAATTTTTCAATAAAAGGAACTAGTATAAGGTTTGATGTTTATATAAAATAGATATATAAATTATTTCTCTTTAAAATTATCTTTCTTATTATCGTTTTCTTGCTTTGTTGGTAAGATGGCTTTTACTAAGCCTATTGCTGAAACACTAACCAATATGCTTGCAGTAATTTCTTGTTTTAAATAACCGCATATAACGGCGCCAATTATCATAAACAAGCAGACTATAAATCCTTGCCATTGAGCTAATTTGTCCATTTTTATTTTTGCTTCAAGAGATCTTTTTTGATACTCTACTTTATTAATAGACATTCTTTCAAAATCTTGTAATATGATTTTTGCGGCTTTTGGGTATAATGAATTATATTTTTCCAATTCTCTTGCTTTAATTGGAAAACTTTTATATTCCATGCAATTGTTTTTTAATCTTTCTTGAATTTTGTTTATTACTTTATTTTCCATAGTACAATAAATACGTTTACCTTTTTATGAATATTAAATTTAATATTTATTGATATGGGAGACCGTAAAATAACATATTAAAAACTGGTAATATTTATTAAAATAATTTTTCTTCTTGAAAAAATTATATTAATGTTTTATTATTTGTTTTGAAAGTGATAAACAAAAGTAAAAAGGTTAAATTTATGCATTATATGGGAAAAACAATTGAATTTGATGACAACAAATGTATCAAATGTACTAAGTGTGTAATGAAATGTAAAAATTGCAGTGTTAATTATTTAGAAATAAAATTAGATAGCGAAGGTAAAAAGCATTTAAGTGCTATTGAAGGTAAGGATTGTATACACTGTGGACAATGTACTTTGGTTTGTCCTGTTAATGCAATTAGAACGCAACCAAATTTAGAAGAATTTAAAAAAATATTTGCTGATAAAAGTAAGATTTTTATAGTTCAAGCTGCTCCATCTGTTAGAGCTGCGTTAGGTGAAGGCTGGAAAATGGAACATAGTCTTAATATTGAAAAGAAAATGAATACCGCTTTCAGAAAACTTGGTTTTAATAAGGTTTTTGATGTAAACTTCGGTGCTGATATTACTACAATGATTGAGGCGGAAGAACTTATAGAGAGATTAAATAATCCAGAAGCTAAATTACCTATGTTTACTTCTTGTTGTTATGCTTGGGTTGATTATGTAATGCATTATCATCCAGAATTGAAAGAATATTTAACAACAGCAAGATCTCCGCATTTACACGCTGGTGGTGCCTACAAGACTTGGTGGGCTCAAAAGGAAGGAATCAATCCAAAAGATATTGTTGTTGTTTCTGTAATGCCTTGTACATCTAAAAAAGAAGAAATTCTTAACGAGAATGCAAAAATTGGCGATATGAATTTAGTTGATTATAGTCTAACGGTTAGAGATATAATACAATTATTAAAAGAGAATAATATTGATCTACCTTCATTGGAAGAAAGTGAAGCTGATAGACTTGGTGAATATAGTGGAGCTGCTGTAATATATGGTGCAAGTGGAGGTGTTATGGAATCCGCTTTGAGAACAGCTTACAGAATGATTACGGGCGAAGATTTGAAGAATTTTAATTTAACAGAAGTAAGAACTGATACAACAGGCTTCAAAACAGCAGAAATTGATATAAATGGCAAAAAAATTAAGGTTGCTGTTGTTTCAACTGTTCAAAATATAGAAAAAATTCTTGCTGAATTAAAAGATAATCCTAATGCATATCAATATATTGAAGTTATGAGTTGTGCTGGCGGATGTATAAATGGTGGTGGTATGCCTTTATTACCAGTAAAACCAGCAGATCAAATAGCTTTAGTTGAAGAGAGAAGAAAGGTATTGTACGGATTGGATGAGGAAAAGAAAAACGAGAGAGTTGCACATGGAAATCCAGTTGTAAAAGAATATATGCAATGGGTAAAGGATCAAAATAATCCAGAGTTAGAACACGAACTCTACCACACTCATTTTTAATATAAATAAAATTAAGGAAAAATGTCAATAGAACAATTTAAAGGGAAAGAAATAGCTGTATTTGGAATGAATTCAGCTGGTAAGTCTTTTGTAGATTTTTTAAATAAAAATGGTACAAAAACATTAATTTTAGATGAAAAGAACGCTAATTATTCAGATTTTAAGTATGAAGATTTGATTGAGTTTGTATCAAGAAATGATTTAAAATGGAATGAAATAGAATGTTTAGTTGTTAATTATGATGATAAAGCTTTAATAGAATTAGCAGAAAAAAAAGAATGTCAGGTTTTTTCAATATTAGACTTTTTTGAAAAATATTTTTCAGAATATAACTATATTGGTTTAGTTGGTGAAAGTGGAATTTCAATCAGCTGTTCTCTGTTAAAATATTTCTTATGTAGAAATGAATTACATAGAGATTATGATTTTTCAAAGGTAGATACCTGCTTTAATATAAATTATTTCGGAAATAATAAAGATTATATAGTACAATTAAATCAGGAAGCTTTCAATTTTATTCAAAATCCACATTTTAATAATTTAATTATTTTTGATTTGGATTATAATAGTTCTTCATTAGATAAAATTCAAAAGATGTTATTAGATCAAAATGATGATGATTTTGCAATTTTAAATATTGATAATAAAGAAATAAAAGAATTGTACAAAACAATAAAAGATGATGAAAGTTATAAAACAACTTTTATCCCAATTTCAATTAATAAAATTATAGATAATGGTGTTTCATTTATAAATAATGAATTTTATATTAATATAGACGGAAAAAGTGAAGAATGCCTTGCTGATCGTTTTGAGAGTTTAGACGGTGAACAAAATAAAATCAATCTCTTGGCAATATTTACCTTATTGACAAAAAGAGGGTATGGCTCACAAGAAATTATAGAAAATTTTCATAGCTATAAAGGTATTGGAAATGTATTTGAAATAGTGTCCCATAGAGAAAATATTGTATTCATTGATGATATAAAAAATAAAAATAAATCGCAAGCCTTAATTTCTTTTGATAATATATATTGGATTTTATGTGTAGATGAAGCTGAGTTTGAATTTGAAAAATTTAAAGAATTAGAGGAATATTTTAGTAAAATAAAATATGTATTTTTAATTGGAAATTACGATGAGAATATTTTAGATATTTTTAGAGAAAATAATGTAAACTATTCTATAATGTATGATATGAAAGATATTTTTGAAAAAATTAATATTCTTATTAAAGGCGAAAAAAGAGAAGAAAAAATTACAATCTTGCTATCATCAATAAATGATATAGAAGAAAACGAGCTATATGATAATTTTAGTGAAGATTTTGAAAGACTAGTTAATAAGGAATAAGATAATGAAATTAGATAAATTAAAAGGAAAATTTATAACTTTTGAAGGCGTTGAAGGTGCTGGAAAAAGTACTCAGTCCAGAATATTAGTTGATTATCTTAATAATAATGGAATAGAAGCTGTTTGGACTAGGGAACCTGGGGGGGTTGAAGGTGCGGAAGAAATTAGAAAATTAATTATAAGCGGTTCTGTAAATAAATGGGATTCAATAACAGAATTACTTTTAATGTATGCATCAAGAAGAGAGCATACAGAGAAAAAAATTAAGCCACTATTAAAACAAGGTAAAGTTGTTGTTTCTGATAGATATTTTGATTCAAGCATTGCTTATCAAGGATATGGATATGGCATTGATTTGAATAAAATTAAACAAATTCAGGATATTGTATTAAATAATTTTAAACCGGATTTAACTTTAATTTTAGATTTAGATGTTGAAAAAGGATTAAAGCGAACCGACATAAGAGGTGAAAAAAATAGATTTGAAGATATGGAAGTATCTTTTCATAATAGAGTTAGAAATGGTTTTATGGAAATTGCAAAAAATGAAAAGGATAGAGTAAAATTGATAAATGTAGAGGATAAGACAATAGAAACTTTACAGAAAGAAATTCTTGATATTATAGATAAAAATATAAAATAGACTTATGCAATTAAGTTTTTCTTTTTCTACAAATAAAGATATATACGATGTTAGAAATTTTATAGTTCATAATGGAAATAGAAGTATATTTGATTTTATAACATCATCATTTTTATTAAATAATAATATTTATTTATTAACGGGATCAAAAAGTAGTGGAAAAACTTATATTTGCACAATTTGGAATAGATTAAAAAAAGCTGAATTTTTGGATAAAAATATATTTATTAAAGAAGAAAAAGATTTTTTGCAAGAAATAAAAAATAAAATTAAAGACAGTGGTAAATATATTCTTGAAGATATTGAAAATATTAATATAAAAGAAAAATATTTATTGTATTTAATTAATATAGTAATTGAAAATAATGCAATTTTGTTAATTACAAGCAAAAAATATTTAGACGAGTTTTGCTTCAACATTCCAGATTTGGAATCAAGATTTAAAAATATTTATAATTTTGTTTTGCTAGATATTGACAGTTCATCCAAGGAACAAATATTACTTAAATTATTGACTGACAAACAAATTAATATTGATTTTAGAGTTTTAAATTATATATCTGAAAAAATTAGCAATAATTACGAAGAAATCATACATTTTGTAGACAAGTTGGATCAAGAAATACAAACGAATAAAATAAAAAAGATTACCATATCAACAGTTAATAAAATTATCCATCAATAAAATAATGGATAATTTTAATTATAAAAAAGAAAAAATTATTTAATTATTGGAACTTTAACTTCCAAGACATTGTCATCAATATCATATTCTATATCTTTAACGGTTGCTTTTGTTTCTGGAATTGTAAAAAATCTATAAACAGAAAATACATCGGCAGATTGCGCATTTTTATTTTCCATTTCCATTATTCCGCCAAAACCAATGCCAAGAATATTATCATCCAATTCAAATGATATATCTTCTTTTTTCAGGCCGGATGGTACTCTCATCTCCAAAACATAAACATTATTTTCTTCATCATATTTTTCTTTGTTTAATAATGGCATTTTGTCAGCATGTTTTAGAAGCATATGTTTTTTACCTAATTCGCCTCTCATTTTTTGAGCTTCATTTTTTAATGTTGCAATTTCTCTCTTTAAAGTTGCATTTACATTACCGCCATAAATAGCCATATTTGTTAATTGAGCATTAGTTGAAATTTCATGCAATTTTATGCAGTGAATCATTTCAAAACATACAATAATAGCAAGCAATACAACGATTATTATTTCAAAAGTATGCTCCCCGCTTTTATTATTTTGATCCATAGACATATTTTAATTAATCATTAAACATAATAATTTATATATAATACTTTTTTTAAAATACAAGTTATTTTTATACTATAAGTTGTATTACGATGAATATATTATACTTTATAATTATATATTATATATAATTGTTATTGTTTGATATATTGTTATAGTATATTATTATTCTTAATTCTTAATTTTCAATTATTTATTTATTTTGTTATAAATTAAACGGATGCTATCAACCCCCCTGTCAGTCTACGACTGACTCCCACCTTGCAAAGGTGGTAAGGAAGGAGTAATGACTACGTTAGTTCCACCTTACAAAGGGGGGCGAGGGAAGGAATATTGACTTCGTCAGCTCCTCCCTTACAAAAGGGGCTACCACTCATCCCCCCTGATAAGGCTACCATTCATCCCCCCTGATAAGGGGGGTAAGGGGGGTTATATACCAAACAACCACCTTAATTTAATTTTACAAAATTAATATACTAAATTAATTAACAACTACGGTATGAAATTTTTTAAAAATGTTTAATATTTTTTATATATCTTTATATTTTAAAAAATAAAATTTTAATACCAAAAATCATATTTTATAAATCCATTAAAAATCTCATAATTATTTATATTTTTTCTTGACAATTATTCCTTTTTGTGATACTATATCAATATAAATAAATATTTTAAATTATGAAATCTAGTGGTTTTTGTAAAAATGTTATTTTTTTGACTGCTAGATTTTTTGTATCTAAGGAATTATAAATAAAAAAGGAGAAAATATGACAGGTTTTTTATATGATGTTTCGAAACATGTAGGAGCATACAATTTTTATAACAGTACAAATAGCAATTTAAAAACTTTTAATAACCCTGTTCTTGATGATGTTGTTTTTCTTACAATGGATGATGGAACTGCTTATACATTTCATAATACTGTTGTGGCGGAACAAAGTTTTGATGATGGAAAAAAATTAGATGCTGCTATATCTCGAGATGGTAATCCTAAAGAAGTATCAAATTTGAAACTTATAAGTAATTATATTTATTTAAGAAATCTTGCTATTTCGATTAAAGAAGAAAACTTTTTTTATGAATTGCTGGTAGGAGGAATTACTGAAGAAAGGTTAATGCAATATAATAATATAGCTAGCAAAGAAGGTTTGTATCAGTGGAAGTTTTATAGATTCTTTACTGAATACAAAGATAAACATCTTATTAATGGATTACTCTTGTCTGTTGATGATGATCAAGTTGAAAATACTTTTGAAGTTATTCAGGCATTTGCAGAAAAAACAGGAGCAAAAGGTGAAGCTTTCCAAGCAATACTTAATAATGTAAAAAAGAAGAAAGTTAGAAAAAGTTCAGATGTTGAGGCGCAACTTAATATATATAGTAATTTTTATACAGCTGCTGAAAAAATAGATACAGCTGCTAACACAGCTCCTGGTACCACCGCAGCACATCTCAACAGTATGT
>CAKVGI010000019.1 GCA_934747265.1 uncultured Rickettsiales bacterium | reverse complement strand
ATATAATGGTGGTTTCTTTAAAAATAAGGAGTATGTAGGCAATAATAAGTGAACAGTGTGCCTTCGTAAGGGGGGAGCTGACGAAGTCAGTAGGGGTGGGGGTTGATAGCATTTATTTTGTTTTATTATAAAATAAAACAAAATAAATAATTAAAAATTAAAAATAAAATATAAAGTTGAGAAGGTTAAATTTAAAATTAAGAATTAAGAATTAAGAATTAAGAATTAAGAATAATAATATATAATTATAAAATATATTAATATAAAAACAGAGTTTAAAACAATTAAATTATTTAAACCCCCCTTGTCCCCCTTATCAGGGGGGAATGGAGGGGTAGCCTTATCAGGGGGGATTGGTGTATATCTCTTATCATGGGGGGAATGAGGGAATCTTATCAGGTGGAACAAAGAGATGCCACATTATTAAGGGGGATGGGGAGTATCCTTAACATGGGGATGGAGATACATTCTTAGTAAGAGAGGTTGATAGCATTCATTTAATTTATAAAAGTTGAGGAGTTTATTAAAGATAAATTAACTATATAATATCATTATACATTATAAATAAGTAAAAGTATAGATACAAATTGAAATATAATCTATATCTATTATTTTTAGAATATAATAATTAAGTGATATGCTAAAAGTAATAATACCTTATGACGCCATAATTATTTAATATTTAATTAGAAAATAAGCAAAAGTTGAATGACTTATAATATATAGAGTTAGAAGGATAACATTAATTTCCTCTTGCTTTTTATCTTTTGTTTAATATTATTATTTCAACGATAATAATATTAGTTATATGTTTCAGAAACTTATAAATAAGTACGGATCTATAAAAGTTGATTTATTTTTATTTGTAATTATTCATTTTTTAGTATGGTCAATAGTTCCTATTTTTCGTGAAACATTACCAATGGATACAATAGAGGCAATAATTTGGGGACAAAATGGTGGATGGCTTACAAATAAACACCCTCCTTTGTCTGGATATGTTGCAAATACGTTTTATCAAATATTTTTTCATCAAAATATATCAATGTATATATTAAGTCAGGTTTTTGTTGATATTGGTTTTATATATATTTATAAGTTGGCAAGATTATTTATTAGCGAAAGACGTTCTGTGCTTTCGGTGTTGTTGTTAGAAGGTGTAATTTATTATGGTTTTACATCAACAGAATTTAATGTTAATATAATTTCTTTGGCTTTATGGCCTATGACAGCTTATTATTTCTATATATCAATCAACAATAATAAAATTAGAGATTGGATTATTTTAGGCGTTCTTGTTGGTGTTAATATTTTAAATAAATATAGTTGTGTTAATTTATTTTTTGGTATGTTTATATATTTGTGTGTTTCACGTGAAACAAGGAAACAATTTTTGAATAAAAATCTTTATATATGCGGTATTATTGCGTTGCTTTGCGTATTGCCACATTTATATTGGTTATATAAAACAGATTTTATAGTGTTTGATTACTTTAAATCAAGAACTGTTATAAATCCAAAATTGGGTCTGTTGGCAAATATAATTTATCCTACTAAATTTATTTTTGCGCAATTTGTTGCTGGTTTGGTTGCAATTATAATGTTCAGTGTTGCTTATATAAAATCTAAAAAAGATACAATTTTTGTTGAAAATGATGATAAATTGTTTATGTGCTGTTTAGGTGTCTTACCGTTATTTGCAACAGCTTTGCCATCATTAATTTCTGGTGTGAAACTAAAAAGTATGTGGGGTACGCCTTGTTTGTATATGCTAACAATAATGTTATTCTCATTTTTACATTTTGAAATGAAAGAAAATACTTATAAAAGATTAAAATGTTCTGTTTATTTTGTAATGACAATTTTTGCAATATCAAATATGGTAATGACTATTACCACAAAAAGTATTCGCTATTATTTTCCAAAAGACACTTTTGTGGAGAATATGACAAATTATTGGAAAAATGAAACATCTAATGAAAAATTAAAGTATGTAATGGGTGATATTTGGTATACTTCTCATATGAGTTTGTATCAAAAGGATAAGCCTCATGTAATTTATAATATTGATGCAAAATATAAAAATATTTTAAATGAAAGTGAACTTGCAAAACATGGAGTTATGATTTTAGGTACAAATGTCAATGAGGTTCAATATTTTCAAGATATTTTGTCTGTTCATGACAAAATAAAAGAATATTCCTTTAAGACAAAAAATTTATTTGGAAAAGGGAAAAAGTACACCTTATATTATTCTATTATTAAACCAACAATAATAATTAAATAAAACATGAAACAAAAATTAGTGAGTTTAGTTATTTCAGCTTATAATGAAGAAGGCAATATTGATAAATTATATCAAGAAATAATTAAGACAATTAAAAATGTATTGAATATAAACTTTGAAATTATTTTTGTAAATGATGGGAGTAAAGACAATACATTAAAGAAAATTAAAAAACTACAAGATAAAGATGAACGGATAAGAATTGTAAATTTTAATAGAAATTATGGACATGAAATTGCTATGACTGCTGGTATGGATAATGCGAAGGGCGATGCTGTAATTTTTATGGATTCTGATTTACAACATCCACCATTTTATATTGCTGAAATGATAAAAAGATGGCAGAATAATGGTGCTGATATAGTTTTAACAAAAAGAATTGATAATGCTGATACTTCTAAAATATATAAATTTTGCGCATGTTTGTTTTATAAAATTCTGAATTTTTTGTCAGATGTAAAAATACCAGAGAAAACGCCTGATTTTAGGTTAATTGATAGAAAATATATTGATTTTTTAAAGAATTTTAAAGAAAAAGATAGAATGTTTAGAGGACTATTGAGTTTAGTAATGCCATCGGAAAATGTTGAAATTATTGAATTTTCTGCTCCTGAAAGGTTTTCTGGTCAATCAAAATATAATTTTTTTAAAAGTTTAAAATTGGCCATAAATGCAATAACTCAATTCTCAACTAGACCACTTAAATTATCTATATTTTTGGGTATATTTGTTGCTGTAATTTCTTTACTTTTTGGAACTTATGTATTTTTTGAAAGATTTATTTTATCAAAACCAACACCGGGATATGCAACGATTGTGTGTGCTATTACTTTTATAGGAGCAATACAACTGATTGTATTAGGTATTATTGGAGAATATATAGGTAAAATACACATGGAAGTTAAGGATAGGCCATTATATTTTGCCGATATAATAGAAAAGAAACATAGAATAAAAAAAGAAAATGTTGAAAAAGATAATAATTAATGCTGATGATTTTGGTATAAGTAAAGGAACCAATATAACTATTATAAAAGGTAGTAAAAATGGTATTATAAATAGTACCAGTATTATGATAAATGTACTGAAATTAAATGATGAAAGTAAAGATTTTTTGTATAATACTGATATTGATTTAGGATTGCATTTAAATTTAACAAATGAATATCCTGTATCAAACCCAAAGGATATTAATTTATTAGTAGACAAAAATGGTAAATTTAAAAATGGTTTTATAAATCTTTTTTTGTTATCTCTGATACATCCAATAAAATTTAAGAAACAAATTAAAATTGAAATAAAAGCACAAATAGAAAAATATAAAGCATTAAATATTAAATTATCACATATAGATGGGCATAGACATGTTCATATGATACCAGCAATATTTAATGTAGTTAAACAGTTTTTGAAGGAATATAATATACCAAGGGTTAGAATTATAAATGAAAATATTTTTTATACATTGAAATACAATAAAGATTATTCGTTTTTGTTTGATGGCGGAATTATTAAGTATTTTGTTTTAAAATTTTTTTATTATATTAATTTTTATAAAACGGATACGTATTTTTTTAGTATATTGTATACTGGTAAAATGTTTAAAGATACAGTAAAAAATATTAAAGTTCCGCAAGGATACAAAAATTTGGAAATTATGATACATCCAAATATTGAAGGAATTGATAAATATAATGATGTATTTGATAAAAATATAGTATCACAAAATAGAATTAAAGAAATGGCAATGGCAATGGATAAAACAATACTGGAAAGCATATATGAAAATAATAAATAAAATAATACAGCTATATTTAATAGTATTTAATTTTTGGATGAAATTTCCGCAAAAAATTAGATTTGTATTGGTTGGTGGTTATAATACCGTAATCTCTTATGGTATTTATGCTTTAATCTTGTGGTCTATAAATGAGAAAAGCCCACAATTAGCATTATTTTATTCATTTATTATATCATCCTTTCATAATTTTCTCACTCATAAAATATATGTGTTTAACACAAAAGGTAATTATTTAAAAGAATATCCAAAATGTTTTTTGACTTGGAGTATAAGTTATTTTTTTAACACATTATTATTGGCTTTCTTTACAAAAATATTAAATATAAATCCTTATATATCGCAAATCTTTTCGGTAATTATTGTATCAATAAATACATACTTATGGCTAAAATATTTTGCTTTTCATGGAAAAAATAAACAAAATGAAATTTAAAAATACAACAACTATTAGTATATAATTAAAATATTTCTTTACTTTTAAGATATAGCAAATATAATTTAGTATGCAAGTAATTCATATTTGAATTTTGCATATTTATCAATAAAAATATAGGTAATTATATGTCTAGTAGATTCTATGTTTTAACTATTTCATCTCTATTGCTAGCACTTAGTGTTAATGCAAAAGAAGTACAAAATCCAAAAGAAGTAAAAGAAATAACTGAAATGAAAGAAAACGCTAATAAAAAGATGAAGAGAGAAATGATGAAAGAAAAGCATGATGGTAAGCAAATTGAAGGATATAAAATTAAATTTGAAGAAATGGATAAAGATGGCAAAGGATATTTAACAGAAAAAGCATATATAAAATATCATGATAGAGGTTGGAAAATGATAGATAAGGAAAATTCATCTTATGTCCTCAAAGGTGAATTTTTAGATGCATGTAAAAAAGAAGATGGTTGCAATGTTAATTTTAAAGAAAAAGAATTTGATTTGTGGGATTTTAATAAAGATGGAAAAATAACCGAAGAGGAACATGAATTAAGGAGAGAAGTTGAATTTGCTAAAATGGATAAAAATGGTGATGGCAAAATAACCAAAGAAGAATACAATGAAGCTATGGACTTTAAATTTAAAGCCAATAAGAAAGGAAATGGTGGTAGAGTTAAAGAAAAATACAAGATGGAAATAAAATAATTAGCTTTTGACAAATATATTTAATTAATTAATAAATGACTTATGCCTTTTTTAAATTGAAAAAGGCATTATTTATTATTTTTATTAAAAAGAAAATTACATTTATCTATATATCTTTCTAATATTTCTATATCTTCATTGGTTAGTTTTTCGTCATCTTTTATATTGTTATCACTATTATTAATTTTTTCTTCAAGTGGTATTACTTTAACCAAAAGGTTTGTTAATTTTGTAATAATAGAAACTACATTGTCTTTACTACCAATTAAAAAGTTAATTAATTCCTTATTGCCTTCAAGTATTGAATTACTATCTGAAAAATTTTTAATATTATCCTCTAAAACATTAATTATTAAATTTATAATTTTTCTTATTCTCGCTAAATCATTTATTGAAAAATTATTTTTATTATCCATATCTACTATTTTTGTACTATATTGCAACAATTATATTAATCTAAACAATAAAGGAAGTATAATAATTAAAAGAAGAATCTAATACCAAGATCTATATTGTGAATATTTGGAAAATTATATTTTTCTTTTGATTTTACAAATAATGGATTAAAATAAGTAGTTCCATTAAAACTAGACGCATCAACTACTCTTGTAAATGTTTGTTCCATATCCTGAACAAATAAAGCTCTATAACCAAGATACATAACAGCATGTCCATCATCTATTAAGTATGATAATCCAACCATAGCTTGCGCACCAAGTACCGTAGATGATCCATCATTTTCTAGTGTATCAATATTTCCATTAACTATACCAGCACCAAATCCAAGATATGGTCTTATTTTTGAATTAATATTTGTTTTTTCAAGTATGAAATTAAGCATATAAGTTTTTACATTTAATTCAATTACTGGCAACATATTGCTTGTTAACATAGAACCAGTTGAATCTTCTGTGAGAATGCCAGTTTTTTGCAAATACTGATTAAAAATAATAGAACTGCTTCCATAATTTCTAAAATTTCTACCGTAATTATTCGTTTCAAGAGTCATTTGAGAATATTCAAGTTCTATTCTGATACCATTTCTCCAATACAATCCGCCAGAAACAAAAAAATTAAAGTTATTCTTCATTTCCCAAGTATTTGTTTGATTGAAGTAAGTGTAGCTAGATTCAGGACTAATATCAGAATTTAGTGTTATATCATCAGTTATAGAATATCTACCGCCAACACCCATAACAAAACCAACATCTCTTAATTTAACTTCTTCTTTCCCTTTTGTATATTTTAGTTTTCCTTTATATTGGTTAGGCATTCCAACAGATTCTTTATATTGAATATTTTGAAATCTATCTCTTTGTTCTTTATTTAATTTCTTTGTTTCTATATCGGATGGTGTAGTCAATCTAATGGCAGCAAAAGCATTATTTATCAAACATACAAAAAAAATAATAAGACACTTCTTTATCATAAACTATTTAAAAATATTGTTAAGAAAAGTATAAAAATAACAATGTATTTTTCAAGATATTTTAATAAATCATTTATAATTGTTAATTTTGTTTTCTTCATCCTTATGAGAGTTATCACATAATCTTTATTATAAAAAATAAATTCTTATAAATAGGCTATAAGTAAAACAATATATTTATAAAATTATCAAATTCTATTAAAATTATATCTGATTACATATTTTTTTAATAAATTCTCTTGCATCTTCTATTGCTTCATCATTAATTGTATGTCCCATATCTTGAATTGAATAAGACTCATATGGTACATCAAATTCTCGCAATAAATACTCAGCTTTTTCAAGACTATTGTATGGAACAGTTTTATCGGCGGTACCATGTATTAATAGAACGTTTGGTTTTGATTTTAGTTCTTTCTTTAAACTATCCATTGTGTCTGGAACCATTCCAGAAAATGATAAAATTCCAAATGGAGCTTTTTCTCTTCTTAAACCATTATATAAACTTAACATGGCTCCTTGTGAGAAACCGCCAAGTAAAAGATTTTTTTCTTCCAATCCAAATCTTTTTAGCTGTGTATTTATAAAATTATTAAGTAAATTATTGGAAATTTTTATTTCTTTTAGAATTGAAAATAAATTCATTGTTTTTAAAGAAAACCACTGATAGCCAGTGCCAACATCGGATCTCCATGGCGCATTAACTGCTATTATTGCTGTATTTGGCAATAAATCCCTAAAATGTTCACCAAGGCTTAAAAAATCTTCATTATTTGATCCATATCCATGTAAAAGAATAAAAATATTATTTACCACATCTGGTTTTATTTCTACAAAATCTAAACTATTTTTTTCCATAGCAATTTTTCTTCCTTATTATTAATCTGATTGATTCCTTTTTTAATGATAAAAGGAGGTTTTTTATTTTTTCTATAAAAGATACTTCGTAGTTTAAATGAACAGTATCTCTTGTTATAAAATATATCGTATAATAAGCTATATGACTAAACAAAAAGCTCTTGCATATATAATTTTTTTTACCATAAAATTTTTTAATTATATTTATTTTATATCTGTTTATTAATTTTTTAATTCTTTTCTTTTTTGAAACTTTTAGAGTATTTACATTATGATTTCTAAATCTGATTATAGAATAATTGCTTTTATCAACCAATAATTTTAATATTGTATTAATTCTATGGTAATTACAAAGTTCTAGATTTAAAATAATTACGCTAAATTCCTTATTTTGTAAAGTTTCCAAATATTCTATTAATTGTTTTTCTTCAATATTTCTATTTTCAGAAAAGGCTATTCTTTTTTGTTTTAAAATTTCTATAATATCTGAATTATTATTTCCTATTATCAACGCTTTTTTTGTGTCAGGTAATAAATAATTAAATATAATTTTAGGATTTATTTTTGGTCTACTTTTATAACTATAACTATTCATTTGCTCTATTATACTTATTAATAAAATTATTTTATTTCTATATTATTCAATTCTTTTACAAAATCATAAGCCGATTTCAATTGTATTTTCTCTTCATCACTTATATTTAACGTTTTAATTTCTTGTACTCCATTTTCTCCTAATATTACTGGTAATCCAAGACAACAATCATGAATATCATATTCGCCATTACAATATATAGATGATGAAAATAAACCTTTGGTATTGTTGATATAAGCATCTATTAATTCAACGATTGAATTAGCCGGACCATAATATGTTCCGCCAAATTTTATTAAATCTATTATCTCGGCACCACCCAATGTTGATTGATTACATACATTATAAATTTCTTTAATATCTATATTTTGCTTTTTTAAATAATTGGACAATGATTCATTTTTAATTTTTGTTTGGCTAAGTAAATATACCATTTTTTTACCATGTTGTCCTATCACAAAAGTTTCTATATCACTAAAATTAATATTTAATTTTTTAGCTAAATAATATTTAAATCTAGCTGTATCTAGCCAATTTCCAGAACCTATTGTTTTTTTCTTATTGAAATTACCAACGTCAATAAATGTTTTTAAAATTGAGTCAAGTGGATTTGTTAATAAAACAATAAATGGTTGGTTGTTATCATTTTTTATATATTTTTTTAAATTATTTGCAACTTCTGTTATAATTTTTTTGTTTATCTGCAATAAAGCTTCTCTGTCAGCGCCAGCCTTTGCACTGCCAGCTGTTATAACTATAACATCGCTTCCTTCAATAAGTTTATAATCACTAGTTCCAACAATATTGATATTTTTATGATTTAGAATAAAACTTTGTTGTAAATCAATAGCTTTTCCTTTTGCAATGTTTGGATTTATATCCAGCATAACCATTTCATTAAAAAAATCTTTAAAGCTTAAAGCAAATGCTGTTGTACAAGCTACTCCGCCAGAACCGATAAAAGAAACTTTCATAGTAAATAATTTATTACTAACATTTTATATATAAAATAAATTAAAATAAAATCAACTTAATTTTTTATAAACTTTGTTGAAATTTACATTTTTTCATTTAAAATGATTTTAATTATAAAAAGCCGAAATAGCTCAGTTGGTAGAGCAACTGATTCGTAATCAGTAGGTCGCGTGTTCAAATCACGTTTTCGGCACCATTAAATACAATAATTAAAGTATTATATAATAATTGGCTAATGGATTTTATAGTAAAAATTGTATTAATTATTTTTAAAAAGAAAAATAAATAATTGACAATTTAGAAGGAAAATCATTATTATTTTATTGAATCAATATATTTTATGTAATGTTTTCAAAATTAGAGTTTTTTATTGCATTAAGGTATTTAAAATCAAAAAATAAGGAAAAGTTTATTTCAATTACTGCTATTTTTTCTTTTATTGGAATTGCGTTAGGTGTTGCTACATTAATTATAGTTATGTCAGTAATGAATGGTTTTAGAGAGGATTTTACAGAAAGGATATTGGGTATTAATTCCCATATTTCAGTTTATCCAACTAATACAAGAGGATTAGAGGACTTTGATGAAGCTATAAAAATTATTTATAATGATAATAATGTCAAAAAAGTTATTCCAATTATAGAAGAACAGGTTATGATTATTGCTGAAAATGGTACGACTGGGTCTATTGTAAAGGGTATTCAAAAAGATGATTTATTAGTAAAAGAACAAATAAAAGATAAAATTTCAGCATTTGATTTTAATAATAATTTTGCAGATAATGCAATATTGTTGGGACAATCTCTTGCTACAAAATTAAGAGTTGTTGAAGGCGATAATATTAAAATTATATCTCCAGAAGGAAATTCAACTATTTTAGGTACAGTTCCACGTACAAAAACGTATAAAATTGTTGGAACATTTTCAAGCGGAATGTATGAATATGATGCTAATGTAGCTTTTATTCCTTTAAATATGGCACAAAAACATTTTAAATATCAAGATTCTGTTAGTGGTATTGAAATTTATTTGAAAGATATACATAATCTTGAAAATATTTATAATAATCTAAAAAATGAACTCAAAAATAATGGTTTTAATGTAAGTTTAATTGATTGGAAACAATCAAATTCTGCATTTATTGGGGCTTTAAATGTTGAAAGAAATGTTATGTTTATTATATTAACTTTAATTATTCTTGTTGCAACGTTTAATATAATTTCAAGTTTAACCATGCTTGTGAATGATAAGAATAAACAGATAGCTTTATTAAGAACTATTGGATTTACAAAAAATAGTGTAATGAGAATATTTTTGATTTGCGGTTCATTAATTGGTATTTGTGGAACATTAATAGGTGGTATTTTGGGAATTATTATATCAAAGAATATACAAAGTATTAAAGTTTGGTTAGAAAAAATGTTTGATTTAGAACTATTCTCACCGACCGTATATTTTTTAACAGAATTACCATCAAAGGTATTATTAAGCGATATTTTATTTATTGTTGGGTTATCGTTGTTATTGTCATTTTTATCAACAATATATCCGTCATACAAGGCTTCAAAAACGAATCCTGCTGAGATTTTAAGATACGAATAATACTGAATTTTATGCAAACAATAAGAAATATTAAGAAAAAAACATACATTGAGTTTGTTTTTTCTTTGTTTGCTGTATTTTTTATTATGCCTTTATTTTTTCCAAAGTTTTCATTTTTTGTACTATTATTTATTAATTTAATATATCTATTGACTGACCTTATTAAAACTATTTTATTTGCTATTGGTGTTTGTTGTAATAATATTGGTAAATACTATGAAAAAGATGGCTTGACTATAAAAGATGAAGACTTACCAATATACACAATTTTATTACCGGTTAGAAAAGAAAAAGAATTTGTTCTAAATAATTTATTACACTCAATATATAATTTAGAATATCCGAAAAATAAGCTGGACATAAAATTAATAGTAGATAATGATGATAACAAAACAATTAGCATTGCAAAAAATTTAAACAAAAATTTTGATTTTGATTTAGTGATAGTTCCCACACATAAAACAAAATCAAAACCTATAAGTTGCAACTATGCATTAAATTATGCGAAAGGCAAATTTTTAACAATTTATGATGCGGAAGATAGACCGGAAAAATATCAATTAAGAAAAGCAGTTGAAAAATTTAATAAATTAGATAGTAAAGTTATATGCTTGCAAGCTTCATTAAATTATTATAATAAATATACAAACTTTTTATCATATTGTTTTTCAATTGAATATTCTATGTGGTTTGACTTTACGATACACTCAATTAATAAATTTACAGCATTTTTCCCACTTGGTGGTACAAGCAACCATTTTAAAACGGAAAAGTTAATAGAACTTGGAGGTTGGGATGGATATAATATGACAGAAGATGCAGAAATTTCAGTAAGAATTGTAAAAGCTGGGTACAAAATATTTGTGTTAAATTCAATAACAGAAGAAGAATGTCCTATAACAATACAGAGTTGGTTAAAACAAAGAACAAGATGGTTCAAAGGATTTATGCAAACATTTTGTGAACATATATTGATTAAAAGACCAATTGCTTCAATCAACGTAGTAAATAATAAAAAGAAATTTTCTAAAATCTCAAATTTAAGTTTAACTAATATTATGGTTTTTCATATATTTATAAGTATGTCATTTTTCTTTTTTATATCATTATTGGTAATATGTTATAATAATATAATTTTTTCACAATTTAATGAAAGCCATTTGTTGAATATACTTGCAAAAATTAATATTATATTATTAATAATTATTACTTATGTCTCATTTATTGTAATTTGTGTTAAAAATCACATAAAATTCTATTTTAAATATTTTATATTTTTCCCATTTTACTGGTGTTTACATTATATAGCTGGCATAAGAGCTTTATATTATTTAATAACAACGCCTTTCTATTGGTCAAAGACTGAACATGGAGTTATAAAAATATATAAAACTAATTGATAATATATATATATATTTGTATTATTTTATATAACATACCAAAAGTAGTATTAATACTAGTTGACGTATGATAATTTGGGAATATATGAAAAAATAGTTAACAAAATGATTGATAAATCAAATATTTTAGATGAAATTGATAAATGATTAAACGATAACAGAAAATTGGTAATTATAAATATTATAATTAGGGATACCATATATATAAAAATCTTACCAACTAACATATTTTTTATACTACTTTTGGTAGTTTTATTTTAATAAGACAATTTTTATTTGTCAAGAAAAATATATATTTACAGTTAAAATTTTCTATAATAAATAACCTATGATTGTATTATTAAAGTAGTCTTTTTTAATATTTATTTAAAGTATTTATATTTTCTTTATAAGTATTCTTAATGCATTCAGTATTGCAATAATAGAAACTCCAACATCTGCAAAAACTGCTCCCCAAATAGATGTATAGCCAATTACTCCTAATATTAAGATTGCTGTTTTTACACTAATGGAAAAATATATATTTTGTTTTGCGATTTTTATTGTTTGTCTTGAAATTTTAATAGCTTTAATTATACTTGAAATTTTATCATTTATTATAACCATATCTGATGCTTCTATTGCAGCATCGGAACCAATACCACCCATAGCAATCCCAATATCCGCTCTTGCCAATACTGGCGCATCATTTATACCATCGCCAACAAAAGCAACTTTATATTTGTTATTTTGCATTATTTTTTCAAGTTCTTGCACTTTTTCTTGCGGTAATAGGTTAGGATAAAATTCGCTAATATTTAATTGTTCCGCTATGTTTTTTGCAACCGTTTTTTTATCGCCGGTAAGCATGATGATTTTTTTTATACCTAAATTGTAAAAATCTTTAATACTATTTAGTGTATCAATTTTAATTTGATCAGATATAACCAAATAACCGACATATTTATTGTTAATTGCCATATATACTATTGTTCCAATATCATCCACTTCTGCAAAATCTATATTGAATTTTTTCATTATTTTTTCATTACCTATATATATTATATTATTGTTGATATTAGCTTTTACTCCAAATCCTTGTATTGTTTCGGTGTCTATAATTTGTTTAATATCTATATTCTGTTGATATTTATTCTTAATGGATTTAGCTATTGGGTGATCTGAATAATATTCAGCATACGATGCATTTTTTAAAAATTCTTCTTGCGAAATATTAATATTATTTATTTTTACTACTTCAAAATTTCCTTTTGTTAATGTACCAGTTTTATCAAAAACAAAGCAATTAATTTTTGATAATAATTCTAAAAAATTTCCACCTTTAATTAAGATACCATATTTTGAAGCTAAACCTATTCCAGCAAAAAAACTTAAAGGAACAGAAATAACCAAAGCACATGGGCAGGATAATACTAAAAAAACCATAGCTCTGTAAAACCAAGTTGAAAAAGTCTCATTATTAAAAATTAATGGTGGAAACGTTGCTATTATAAAAGCTAATACAACAATAATTGGAGTATAGTATTTTGCAAATTTAGTAATAAAATTTTCAATCTTTGCCTTTTTATTTGTTGCATTTTCTATTAAATCTAAAATCTTTGAAGCAGTAGATTCGGAATATGTTTTTATTACTTTTATTTTTAATGTACTGCTTAAATTAATACACCCGCTTAAAACCATATCACCAGATACAGCCGTTTGCGGAATTGATTCTCCTGTTAATGCGGATGTGTTGATGGTTGATTCTCCATCAAGAATAATACCATCAAGCGGAATTTTTTCGCCAGACTTTACTATAATTATGTCATTGATATTAATATTCTCAGGACTAGTTTGTATTATTTCCCCATCTTTTTCAATATTTGCATAATCTGGCCTAATATTCATTAATTTTGATATAGATTTTCTAGAATTATTTACCGCATAACTTTGAAAAAATTCTCCAATTTGATAAAATAATATTATAGCTATTGCTTCCGTATATTCCCCTAAAATAAAAGCAACAAAGGTTGCAATAATCATCAAAAGATTTTCGTCAAAAATTTCACCGTTTCTAATATTATGAAATGATTTTAATAAAATTTCATAACCTACAATTAAATAACTAGCTATATATAATGATATCTTAATATAAATATTAAGAGGCATTATTATTGCCAATAAAAATATTGTTAGCGATAATAGTATTTTTTTAAGTAAGTTTTTTAGTTTTTTATTCATATAATTTCATTATTATTTATAATATTTCAGCGTCAGGTTCTATCTTACTAATGATTTTTTTAGACTTTTCCAAAATTTCCTCAAAAAATTCATCTTTTGCGTCCAATAAAAATTTTTCTGTTAGAAAATTTATAGAAACATCATTAATATTTTCTAATTCTCTTATTTTATTTTCAATTTTTAATGCACAATTAGCACAATCTAAACCTTGTATTTTAAAGATTTTTTTCATATTATTTAATTAAACGATTAAATATATGTTTAATTGTATTATCAAAAATTTATTTGTCAATATTTTTTTATCTTGCATTTTTATAATTAAAACTATTACTATTTAATAAGTATAATCTTCGTAAATATAAAATGATAAAAGTTTCTTTAATAGCAAAAACTGATGAAATTCCTTTAAATTTAGTAAGCCATGCAGCTAAGACATGCTATACATCAAAAGTTCCAGAAATGGGAAAATTAATAGATGTTGAGAATAATTTGTTTAAAACTGGACATCATACAACTTTTCAGCATAATTTTTTTACATTTAATATTGATGGATTATCTATTTCATCTGCCACTTTTGGACTACATTTAACTCATCCATTTTATAATACAGATCAAAGATCTGGAAGATTTTCTAAAATGTATTCAAATCCAGATTATGGAGAAATTAAAGAATATATTTTAAAATATTGGGATAATGCAAATATTGACGATGTAATGAGCTTTATTCAAAAAGGAATAACAATATATCAGGATAATATAGAAAAAGCCACAGAAATTGCAGAGAAATTTATAAAAGAAGAGCGACCAAATGCAAATGAGGATTATATTAAAATGAATGCTCCAAAAATAGCACAAGAGCAAATGAGAGTATTTATTTCTACAATCTCGCCAACAGCGCTTGATTATACAATTAATTTATCAACTTTATCTGCAATGTATAGAAGCGCTTGGAATCCAGAGTTAAGAAATATAGTTGAACAAATGAAAAATTTGGTTTTAGCACAATATCCTGACTTATCTTATGTTTTTGAAGAAGATAAGAAAAAAGTAGATAATTGGAGTCCTGAAATGAACTTTAATAATTTGGAAATTAAAACCAATCCTACTTGCAAAGTGTTAAACATAGATTTTGATGATGATATCAATTTAAATCTACCAACAAAAGATAGTGTTGATTTAAGATATTTTTCACCAGATAATATGAATAATAACATTTCCACAATCAAGACCAAAATAGAGGTTTCAATTGCAACAATGGGACAAGATCAAAGACATAGAGTTATAAAAAGAAGTAAACCAAAAATTACTGGTAATTTTTACCTTCCGCCAATATTAAAAGAAATGAAGTTAGAAGAAGTAGCTTTACAATTTTTACAAGACTATGCTGATTTATCAAATAAAATAGACAATACATTATTATTGGCTATTGCACCATATGGACTTATGGTTAGCTATAAAAAATTAAGCGATTTAAATGGTTTAATGCACGAACAAGAAAAAAGATTATGTTGGTCAGCACAAGAGGAAATTTATCATATAAGCAAATCACTATATGACTATCTTATAGATAATAACTATAAAGATTTAGCGGAAAAATTAACACCTGCTTGTTATAAAAAATGTTGTATAGAAGGAAGAAGATATTGCGGACGAGATATAAACAAACTTAAAACAGATAAAAGTATACCAAACAGAAAGATTTAATTTTATTAGTTTTTGTAAAATTTTATTATCATTCTTTAAAATAATTTTGTTATTTTTTAAAAATGAAAAGTTTTATTAAAATAACAAAATTTATTAATAAAGTACAATTATTAAAATTGTTATTATTTTTGATGTGAGTGTAATATGATTTATAATAAATTCCACAAAACAGTATAAATATATTTTATACTGTTTGTTTTTATTCAATTCTTTTAATATATTTATTACAAGAAACCTAGAAGATTCCACTCCTATCTGAATTTTTATTGACTCAATTTATTAAAACACCATAGCATCATATAATGATTTATAATTTTTTATTTCTTTAACAAATTATAATCACTTTCAACCATCATTTTAGCTAGCTCTTCAACCTGAACTTTTGG
>CAKVGI010000018.1 GCA_934747265.1 uncultured Rickettsiales bacterium | reverse complement strand
ATAATAATATAATGTTAAGTTTAAGAAATCAAGTATTAAGACAAGAAGGAGTGAACAGTGTGCCTTATCAGGGGGGGCAAGAGAGAGGATGCATTGACTTCACAACTATCCCTTACAAAAAAGGGGAGGGGGCAATGGGAGAGTATTTTACGTCAGCTCCATTCCTTACAAAGGGGGGTGATAAGAGGAGATATTCTACGACTGACTCCCATCTTACAAAAAAGATGGGGCGTAAAGGATGTATTCTATAACTAACCCCCCCTTACAAAGTGGTTAAAAATTATGAAAATTCAATGAACATATTATAGTAAAAACTATTTAGGTTAAACAATAGATATTTTGCATATGAGAAATAGGGTAGAGCATAAAATAAGTGAATACAAAAAATAGTATTCACTTATCGTAAAATAAATATAATAATATATTAAAAACTAAAATTTTTCTTATATTTTAACAATACAATAAATTCATCATTAATATAATCTCTGTAAATAGCTCCAAAATTAAAAGAACTATCATCTTTTATTGAGCGGTTATATGTAAATTGATAATTTGTTTCTCTTTGATTATTTAAGTTAATCTTATGATTTGAATAATATAAATTACCATCAGAATCTCTTGCTACTGGTAAAGAAATATCCAAGCTACCAGATTGTAAACTTATAGGTTGACTTATTAAAAACGAAACATTGCTTTTTTGTTTTGAAAAATCACTATCAAAATTATAATTTAAACCAAAAGCATAGGAATTACTATAAATGTTTGAAATATTTTTTATTAATGAGTTTTGTACTGAATTTACACTAGTATAACCAAAATTTATTTTACCTATAATAGAAAATTTGTTTTTAAATAAATTCAATTCATTTTGCAAACTTGTCATATAAGTAATATTATTATCACCAATACCAAACGCACCATTCCATTTTGTACCAAATAAAGTATTATATTCATTCAATAAACCAAATTCAATTTTTGTTGAAAAATTTTTACTAATATCATATCTCATTCCAGCTAAAAAAGATAAAGAATTTCCAAGTTCTTCTGTTTTTTTTCTGTTTTCGTAATACTTATCGTAATCTATTGTATAATTTTGATTTATTATACCAATATTAAATTGAGTTTTATCATTTAATTTAAATATATTATTAAAACCAAAATTTTTATTTGAATTAGATTTAAAATATGGATTTAATACATTATAATTATATGCATTTGCTAACGAAAAATCGTTGTAAAAATTATTTTTATCTCCAACAAAAGCGTTATATGGATTATTTCCATAGTATATATTAAATCCATAATTATTAGCATTTATATTATCTACTGAATATGAGAACTCAATTTCATTATTTTTATTGTTTTTTCTAAAATCTTCAGTCTTAGTATAATATAAATTAAAATCTCCACTTTTATTTAGAGAAATAGTCTCATTTTTTGAACCAAACCTATTTAATATATCTATTGTATTAATCCTATCTTTTTCTGTTTCAATAAAATCATTTAGACTAACATTAAAGGTTCTATTAAAACTATCCATCATAACTAATTTAAGATTTTTATCTTTTATACTATTAGAAATCAAAGAGCTTAACTTGATTTTGCTATCAAAACTACCAAAAGAAGATAAAGAACTTAAACTTGTCCCCGTTGGGATGGTAGTGATACCAACTGGCCTTGTTGCTTTTTCTATATTTAATAACCCCCAACCATAAACTTCATCTATACCAGCAACACCTAAATCAGTAGCTGTTACGAATAAAATTTTTGTAATTTCAGCGCCAGTTAAATATGGAAAAGCCCCTTTTAAAAGAGCAATAGCACCAGAAACTATTGGTGCAGAAAAAGAAGTACCACTACCAACACCAATACCTGTACCATTTGCAACCATTAAATTTGTACCTGGTGCCGTTAAACAATAATTTTTAGCAACACCACATTTATTACTATAATCAGCAAGTCTACCAGTGCTATCATCAAAAGCTACAACTGTAATAAAATTCTTATAAGAATTTGTAGCTTCATCAAAAAATGTCAATGTATTATCATCATTTTTTAAATATAAAGGAATTAAATTTTCTAAAAACGGACCACTCTGTGAATTATTACCAGCTGCAAAAACAAAAATTGAGTCTTTTAAATTTACCGCATCCATCATACTATCTAAAAAAGTTGATTTATAAATAGAAGATGAATAATCAATTGACGAGTCGTAGTTGCTACTTGTTGCGGTATCATTGTACCAATAATATAAAATATTTTCATTCAGTTTTAAATTATTGATACCAAACACTGGATAATTGATAATTATATCATTATCAGATATTTTTAGAATACCGCCATCACCCCAGTTTACTGTTGTACCCCAACTATTATTTATAGCAACAGCATTATTTTCTGATGCGCTTTTTATAGCATTTCCGATATGTTTTGAATCGGTAAAACTACCAAATTGGTAATTATTGCTACCTTCTTGATAACTATAATTTGCGGTTATTAAATATGGAATAACGTTAGCGTTTGGAGCAATACCAGAAAAACCTATATATGTACCCGATGTTGCTTCTACTGGATTAGCAATAATTAAACTCGCAACATTTGTACCATGTTGCGAATTAGAGTTCAATGGGTTTGTATCATTTGAATTAATTGAAAAAGTTGTACCCGATATTTCTGTTGAAGTTGCGCCATAATCAAACGTTTGGTATAAACTACAAGAAAGAGTATTAGATCCAGTACATTTTATTCCAATAAGTGTTGTTGCGTCTTTTTGATGAACAAAGCAAGGTGAACTTCCAGTACAACTATCCTTATAAAATTGATAAAGTTGATTTGAATCTAAGGTTCCCGAAGCTGACTTTAAATTATTTTTTACAAACTGATTACCAGTATAAACACCACTATCTAAAACGGCAATATTTATGCTATCGCCAATTTGATAAGCTGATGAAGTAATTGAACTATTAGAAAGAAATTGTGGTCGACCACTTGAAGAGGTTAAACTACTATTTTGATTTACTGAACCATCAAATCCTCTTGCCCATGCGTAAGCTAAATTAATGTTGTTATAACTACTGACATTACTATATCCGCCTGAGAAAAAAGTATAACCAGAATAATATTTTGCGTCATCCATATTTCTTCCGTTTATAATATTTTCATATCTAACTAGTTGACTTGGAGTTAAAAGGGAATTATTAGTGGAATTACTGCTACCACTCCCACCAGAGCTACCACCAGCAGCAGCTACTATACCGCCAACAGCTCCAACAGTAAGAATACCGCCACCAATAGCACCCCAATTTACGGATGATAAACGACGAGCACTCGTACCATCTGGTCTCTTCATTTTTACACTATCAGGACAATTTTCAACTGTATAATCTTCAAAAAATAATCTAATTCTATTGCTTCCGCTTACTTTTGCTGTACAATAAATTGGATATTCTGTTGAGTCTTTAATTTCTGGATCAGCGCCACTTTCAAGCAAAGTCAGCATTATATCATAATCTTCATTTCGTATAGCATATGTTAAGGGTGTATTACCTAAATTATCTGTAATATTTATAGCATAACCACTTTTTATATAGTACTTAGTTTTAGCTAAATCTCTATTTTTAACGGCTGTTATTAAAGGGGATATATAAACCATTGTGGTTGCTGAATACAAACTGCTTGACATCGCAAAAGTTAATAAACTCAAATAAACAACCATAAATTTTAATTTTCCTAACATAGCTATACCAAAAATAATTATTATTTTTCCAAATTCTCTTTTGCTTTTTCTCTCAATTTAATATGAAGTTCTCTAAGTTGCATTTCACTAACAACGCTTGGAGCGTTCATTAATAAATCCTCACCTCTTCCATTTGTAGGGAAAGCTGTTACTTCTCTTAAATTGTCCTCATCCACAATTAACATAACAATTCTATCAATTCCTGGCGCACAACCAGCGTGAGGAGGAGCACCGTATTTGAAAGCATTAATCATACCTCCAAACTTATCATCAACTGCTTCTTTTGAATAACCAACCTTTTCAAAGGCTTTATACATAATTTCTATCTTGTGATTTCTAACACCACCGCTTGCTAATTCATAACCATTGCCAACCAAATCATATTGATAAGCAAGAATATCGTAAGGATCAACTGTATTATTTAATGCATCTAAACCGCCTTGTGGCATTGAAAATGGGTTGTGAGCAAAATCTATTGTTCCAGTTTCTTCATTTTCCTCGTAGAATGGAAAATCTGTAATCCAACAAAATTTATACTCATTTTTATCAATTAATTCAAGTTCTTGACCTAATTTTGTTCTAACTTTTCCAGCTAGTTTTGATGCTTCAATTTTAGATGAACAAGAGAAAAATATTGTATCTCCGTTTTCTAATTTTGCTATTTTCTTTATATCTTCCAGTTTTTCTGGCGTTAAGAATTTAGCAACAGGACCTTTTGCTTCACCTTCTTTTGTCCAAGTAATATAACCTAAACCTTTTGCTCCTTCTTCTATTGCATAAGCTACCATTTTATCAAAGAAACTTCTAGGTTTTTCACTTGTTTGCGGAGCTGGAATACCTCTAACAACAACTTTATCACTAGAAGATAAAGCTTTTGCAAATACCGCAAAGTTAGAATCTCTAAATACATTTGAAACATCGCAAATTTCAATAGGATTTCTTAAATCTGGTTTATCTGTTCCATATTTAAGCATTGAGTCCCAATATTTAATTCTAGGGAAAGGATATTCATTTATTTTTCTATCTGGTCTGAATGTCTTAAAAGTATTATAAATTACAGGTTCCATAACAGCCCAAACATCTTCTTGTTCAACAAAAGACATTTCCATATCTAATTGATAGAAATATAATAATCTATCAGCTCTTAATCCTTCATCTCTAAAACAAGGTGCTATTTGAAAATATTTATCAAAACCACTAATCATTAATAATTGTTTGAATTGTTGTGGAGCTTGTGGTAAAGCGTAAAATTTTCCGGCATGTATTCTACTTGGAACCAAAAAATCTCTTGCGCCCTCTGGCGATGATGATGTTAAAATTGGAGTTTGATATTCAAGAAAATCTTGTTTTATCATTTCTTGTCTCATAAACTCAATAATCTTAGATCTCATTTGAATATTATTGTGCATTTTTTTCGTTCTAAGATCTAAAAATCTATATTTTAATCTTAAATCTTCTGGATAATTTTGATTTTCATCTGCTACCTGAAACGGTATTTGTTCTGCCTTGCTTTCAATTTCCAATTTATCTAATTGAACCTCAATCTCACCAGTTTTTAATTCTGGATTTATTGTTCCTTCTGCTCTGGCAACAACTTTACCTTCTATCAAAATAACACTTTCAAGAGTGATTTTTGAAGCTAATTCAACCAATTTTTTGTCTTTTTCAATATCTATCACACATTGTGTAATACCATAATTATCTCTTAAATCTATAAATAATAAACTTCCATGATCTCTGATGGAATGAACCCAACCGCCCAATTTTACTTGTTTATTGACATCACTTAAATTTAATTCACCACAAGTATGTGTTCTATATTTTGTCATTTTTTCAAAAATAATTCATTAGTTTTATTATTTTTCATAATATATAAAAATCAAGATAATTTTTAGATTTTACTGTTGATTTTATTTTTTTATTTAATAAAATATTATTGAATTTGATAAAACAATAAAATATGAATAAAAAAATTACATTACTTACTTTTGCTACAATTCTAGCATCTTGTTCCTCAAAATTTAAACCTGATTATGTGATTATAGAGGCATCACAGGATAAAAAGCCTGTATGGATTAATGACTTATCTAAATACGAAAAGAATAAAAATAATGATAGTCAAAAATACAAATATTTTATATCTGAATCAGAAAGTATTAATAAAAGACTTTGTGAACAATCAGCAGTTGCAAATGTAAATAAAAAAATTTCCGCGGAAATTAGTAATGAGATAAATAATACTTTTACAAGTTCGGCAGAAGTTCAAGAAAATAATGATATCTTGATTGAAGATTACAAAAAAGAAAATATGACAAGTTTGGTTAGAAATAAGTTGTCTGGTGTTGAGATTAAAGAAAGTTATTGGGAAAAAAGAAAATATATCGCGGAACTTGGAGCTGAAAAAGAAAAACTTGTTTATGTTTGCTATCAATTAGCAAGAGTTAAAAAAGATTTCCATGACAAAATAATTAATGAAATGGTTAACAGAAAAATAACAGAAATTAAGAACGGAAATATTACAAAAAACGGTGATTAGAAATGAAAAAATTATCTATATTATATTTTACATTTTTTATTTTTTCACAAACTTTTGCTATTGAAAATCCGAGTTGGATAGCTGATATTGATTCTTATTGTTCAAAAGATGAAATATGCGCTGTTGGTAGTGCTGGAAGTTTAAATATGGCAAAAGTAGACGCGAGAAAAAATATACTAAAATATTTTGAAACACATATTAATTCAAGTTTTATTTCAAGTATTTCTAGTGATGGTAATACTTCCAAAGAATTTACTCAGGAAGATTTAGAAGACTTATCGCAAGGCGTTTTAAAAGGTGTAAAGATAACTAAAACTTTTGACGATGGTAATAATTTTTACGCGCTAGCCGTATTGGATAAAAAAATTGCAGTCAAAGAAATTAAAAATGATATAGATAAAATTGATTCACAAATGCAAGTATTATTGCAAAATAATAAATTATCCAAGCTTGAAAAATTGTATATAAAAAGAGATAGTATTAATAAAAAATATTTACTTCTAACTGGAACACTTATACCAGACAAAATTTCTTATACTGATATTTTTAATAAAAAGATTAAAAAGGTATCAAATTTATCTTTTTATATACAAGCTTCAAGCGATTTTGAAAAACAGATTAAAAATTATACAAATAGTTTATTATTAAATGATGATTTTACGGTACTGGATGAAATTAATGATGCAAATAGAATAATAATTATTAATATTTTTAAAAGGGACATAACTATAAATGTTAAAGGTTTTATAAAGGAAACATATTATTTAAATATAAAAACAATAGATAGTAATACAAAAAACATAATTTCTAATTTGTATGGTGAATTTACAGATACCGGTAGAAATTCATCCCAAATACAAGATATTGTAAAAGTAAAAATGCAATATTTTATAGAAGAAAATCTAAATGAATTGTTAAGGTAGATAATATGAATATTTCCAATATAATAAAATTTGCGTTTATAGCTTTTTTAATTCTATTTTTTCTTATAGCTTTAATTAGAATAATATTTTATATTTTATCGCTTATATTTATTGTGGTACATCCAAAGAAAAACAATGAAGAGAAAAGTAAAAAACAAACAACAAATCTTCCACATGATGATGCACTCCTAAGAGATATAAAAAAAGAAAAGAAAAACGAATTGAAAAACGTTGAAAAATTAAGCGAAAATTTATATGATCCGAATAATAATATAGAAAAAAAAGAAGATGGTAAAATTGTTGGTATAGCCAAGCCAATAGGCTATTGGACGTCGTTGATATTAGGTGATAAATTATCTGAATTATTAATACAAAAACAGTCAATGAATAAAAACGGCGGTGGCTTTTGGGTTAATTTAATAACATCCAAAAGAAAAATTAATAATAAAGAAGAAGAGTTAAATATTAAACAATACTAGTATTACATACAGAGTTTGTGCACTTATGTTGCTTTTTTACAAGCTCTCTATGTTTTTGTACGGTTTCGCGTTCTTTTTCTTTAATTTGATGTTTTTTTAAAGCTTCTTCGGTTATAATTTCTGATTTTGGTATTGTATGTCTTATTTCTTTATACATATCTTGTTTATTTTCAGTAATAGTTTTTTCTTTTTGCTTAATTTGTTTAATGGTTTTTTCTATTTTTTTGAGAAAAGTATCATATTGCTTTTTATTTTTATTACAAATATCCTGTATTTGTTGTGGATTAAAGAATTTTCCTTTTAATTCTTCATTTATTTTTCTTTTACAACATTCATCTTTCAAATCTTTAATTAATTTAATTTCATTTATATTGATAAATTCAGCAAATCTCTCTGGATAAAATAATGCTAAATTACTAATCAATTCAAAATAATCTTCTGGTGAGTGTATTAGCGTTTTTATTGATTTTTTATCACCATTTGTACTTCGTAGTCGCTCTTGTTCTGAATATTTTTTTCTAAAATCTTTTTTGAAAGCATATATATCATATACTACCCTTAAATTTGGTATTTTTGATATTAAAAAAACCACATGTTTTTTACCCATGTGATCTTCTCCTGTATGATAATCTAAATAATTTTCTTTTTTAATTTTTGTTGGTTTATAATACGCAAACGCTTTACGATCCATTTTAAAATTCTTTGATTCCAATTTGTATCCACATCTAATACTTTTTAAAAGCTCTGATCTGATAAATCTTCTATTAACTCTTACAATTTTTTTATTATTATCAGAAACATATGTATCCTCCAAACCATCTGGTTTAATCATTAATATTGCAAATTTTTGTTTAAAAATTGCAGAATATTTCTCCTCCATATAATATATATAAAAATTATTGCCTCATAATTATATTCTAAAAAAACATTTTTATATGTCAAATAATTTAATAATTATTATTAAATGTATTATTAATTTAAATATACTTTTAATTTTTAGTTATAATATTAAAAACTAATTATGTATATCAGTTTAAGATATAAATGTTATGGTAGTGGCAAAATAAGTAAAATTCCTTCGCTCCACTTCCAAAAAATCTGGCACAGTTAAAATATTTTTTTGCCACCCTTTGTAAGGGAAAAATTAGTCGCAAAGCATCTTCTTATCGCCACCCTTCGTAATAGGAAAGTTAATCGCAGAATATTCTCTCTTTTACCCTTCTTTGTAAGGGGTTAGTCGTAGAACATCACCTCTCTCGCTCCCCCTTCGTAAGGAGTGGAGCTGACGTAAAATACTCTTCCATTGCCACCCTGATAGGGGGGGAGCTGACGAAGTCAGTAGGGGGGGTTGATAGCCATTCACTTGTTTTATTATAAAATAAAACAAGTGAAAAATTGAAAATTAAAAATTGAAAATTGAAAATAAAATATAGAATTGGAGATTTAAATTTAAGATTTAAAACTAAAATTAAGAATTATAATAATAATTAAAATTTGGATTAAAGATTAAAAAAACATAAAGTTAAGAATTTAAAAATTAAAATTAAAAAATAAAAATGTTAAATTAAGTATCTTAAATTAAGAATTAAGAATAATACTATATATTAAACAGTAATCATTATATATAAAATATAGAATTAATAAATTTATAAGAATCGTAAAATAATATATTAATAGTTTAAAACAATTAAAGTATTTTAAACCCCCCTTACCCCCCTTATCAGGGGGGATGGAGGGAGTACCCCTTATCGGGGGGTGTTGGGATACTCCTTATCATGGGGAACAAAGGAGTACCCCTTATCAGGAGAGTGGAAGGGTACTTTATCAGGGTAGGAATGAAGAAATATCCATTAACAGTAGATGGAATGAAAAATATCCTTAGTGGAGGGGATGGAATGGTACCATTTTTAGCTTACTAAATTAGCGACTGTTTTATGTAGTAATTTGGTGTTGAATTTATAAATTCAACACCATAAAAATTATTGATGATTTACAATTTTCTTTTCATATTCACAAATTTCTTCATCGTTTTCTTTAAACATAATTCTTTCATTATGTTCTCCTTGTTTTCCAACATTAAACGATTCAACCGGTCTATGATACCCCATAACTCTTGTCCAAACCTGAGTCTTAGCTCCACAGTGTGGACAAACTTTTTGCTCACCATTCAAATAACCATGTTCGTGGCAAGTTGAAAATACTGGTGTAATCGTAATATATGGCATTTTATAATTACTTAATACTGTTCTTACAAATCTCTTGCAAGCTTCAGCAGTTGAAATTCTTTCACTCATGTATAAGTGTAATACTGTACCGCCAGTATATTTGCTTTGCAAATCATTTTGCAGACTCAAAGCCAAGAATGGATCATCAGTATAATTAGCTGGTAATTGTGTACTATTTGTATAATAAACATTTGGATAATGACCAGCTTGAATAATATTAGGGTATCTCTTTCTGTCTTCTTTTGCAAATCTATATGTAGTACCTTCGGCAGGTGTTGCTTCAAGATTATACAAGTTTCCAGTTTCATTTTGATACTCTTTTAATTTATTTCTCATAAATTCAAGAATTTCAGTAGCTAAGGCAATACCCCTAGGATCACTAATATCATAACTATCATCTGTAAAATTTCTAATCATTTCATTCATACCATTTAAACCAATTGTTGAGAAATGATTTCTAAAATGCTTTAAATATCTTTTTGTATAAGGATAAAAACCTCTTTCGTATAATTCTTGTACGAAAATTCTTTTCTTTTCAAGTGTTGATTTAGCTAAATCCATCAATCTTCCGAGTTCCTTTAATAGACCTTGCTTATCACCAACTCTAACAAGTCCATCCGAATAACCTTTAAATCTATAACCAAGTCTTGCCATATTAATTGTAACAACACCAATAGAACCAGTCATTTCAGCGGATCCAAAAAGACCATTTCCTCTTTTTAGAAGTTCTCTTAAATCTAATTGTAATCTGCAACACATACTTCTAACAGCGCCTGGTTTATATGCGTCTGGGTTTGGTACTATATTTCCATTTTCGTCTTTCATGTATTGACTGCCGAGGAAATTTTGAAAATACGATGAACCAACTTTTGCTGTATTTTCAAATAATGCATTTGCAGCTTGCGTATTCCAATTAAAATCTTCTGTAATATTAACTGTTGGAATTGGGAAAGTGAAAGGCTGACCTTCGTTATCACCTTCTGTCATAACTTCATAATAAGCAATATCAATCATTTCTAATTCTTTTTGGAAATGCTTATATGTTAAATCTTCAAGACTTTCAACTCCTCTCTCTTTTGCCCTTTTTAACAAATCATTTTCTTCTAACAAACTACTTTCACCTAAACCTTTAAAAAGATGCTGACCATTTCTTGTTGGTATTTGATCTCTTAAATCATTAGGTACTGTAAAATCCATTGTAATATTTGTAAAAGGTGATTGTCCCCATCTTGATGGAACATTCAAATTATATACAAAATTAGCGATAGCTCTTTTAATTTCCTTAAAACTTAAATTATCTATAAATACATAAGGTGCAAGATATGTATCAAAGCTACTAAAAGCTTGTGCGCCAGCCCATTCTGATTGCAAAATACCCAAGAAATTAGCCATTTGTCCAAGCGCAGATCTAAAATGTTTTGGAGCTTTTGCAGAAACTCTACCTCTAACACCATTAAAACCCTCGTCTAATAATGCTCTCAATGACCAACCAGCACAATATCCGGTTAAACAATCCAAATCATGGATATGGTAATCAGCAATTCTATGAGCCTCACCTTCTTCCTTTGAATAAACATTATCCAACCAATAGTTAGCTATAAGTTTACCAGATAAATTATTAATCATACCAGCATTACTATAACCAACATTGGCATTAGCATTAATTCTCCAATCTTCCTTATCTATGTATTCTTGAACAGCATGTTTTGAACTAACTTTTGTATCTCTTAATCTATCTTTATTTTCATATTCACTTTCTATTTCTTCTCTTATATATTCTTTGTATACTTTATATAATTTTGCTTCTAATAACTCGTTTTTAATAATATCGTCTTCATTTCCCGACATTAATTTTAGATTATTTTTTCTTAAATTTGATAAAAATTCTGATATAGATCCTTCACCGGAGCTTTTAAAAGCTTTTGCTAATTTTCCTTTAATATCTGGTTGTAAAAATATCACACCATTTATTACATTATTTTTTTCATTTTTTTCCATATTCTGCAAAATTATTTAATTAATCACTAAAAAGATTAAACACAATATATAGTATGTCAAGTATATTTTTTAACTATATGTAGATTTTTTTAAAATTTTTTCTTGACTTTTATTTTGATAGTGAAAAATATAAAATGGTTTTTTGTCAAGTATAAAAAATAATTTATTTTTATTTTTTTATATATTTATATTAAATATTATCAGTATTTATAATAAAAGGATTAATACAAGAAAAGTATAAATAAATATATTTTAATAAGTAAAAGATAAGGTGTTGATAACTTTTTATATATTTTAATTATTGTCTGTTAAGAGTATTCTTCTATTACCTTCTGCTAAGTTCCCCTATATTCCGCTCTGCTAAGGAGTACCTTTTCTATAAATCCTATTAAGGGCGAGTGTCCATCTCGTTCCATATGCTAAGAAATATTCCTCTATCCTTCCTTGATAAGGTCTCCTCACTCCTTCTGATAAAGCCTCCTTACCCCTCCCAATAAGTTCCCCTCATCCACCCACATGATAAGACCCCTTCATCCCCCCCTGTTAAGGGGGGCAAGGGGGGTTATAATAAAAAAATAGTGGGGGGTAATGGGGGTTATAATAAAAAAATAGTGGGGGGCAAGGGGGGTTAAAATACTTTAATTGTTTTATACTCTGTTTTTTTATATTATAATATATATTATACTTTATAATTATATTTTATATATAATTGTTATTGTTTGATATATTACTATGGTATATTGTTGTTATTCTTAATTTTAAATCTTAAATTCAAATCTCTGACTTTATATTCATTTTCAATTTTCAATTATTTATTTTGTTTTATCATAAAACAAATGGATGCCATCAACCCCCCCTAATGACTTCGTCAGCTCCCCCCTTATCAGGGGGGCAATGGGATAGTATTTTACGTCAGCTCCACTCCTTACGAAGAGTGAGTGAGAAAGAATATATTGACTTCACAACTATCCCTTACAAAGGAGGGCGTAGAGAAGGGTGTTTCACGTTAGCTCCCCTCTTACAAAAAAAGGGGGCGAAGTGGGAAGTATTTTATTCATTTACAAAGAGGGACGAGGAAGGAATATTGGCTATATTGGTTTCTTTTCACAAGGGGGGTGGAGACACAAATGGGGACGGAGATAGACTAACTTTTTCCTTACAAAAGGTGGAGAGAAAGTATTCTACATTAATTTCCTTTACAAAATGGTGGTAGGGAAGAAGGGTTGCATCAATTTCTGCCTTGCAAAAAAGAAAAAAGGAAATGTAGTGGAGGGAGAGTAAACGAGTCTTATTTATTTTATCATTATCACAATATTTATATTTTAAATTGGTACATATAATTAGTTATTAATATCACAAATGAAATTAAAAAATATGTTAAAGTTAACATGCTGAAAATAGGTAAAATAAACAAAAAATGCTCATACTTATATGTATGAGCATTTAAATTAAGACAAAAACTAATTATTTTTTATGTTTTGCTTTAATTTCTTCTTCAACGTTAGCAGGAACTCTTTCATACTTTGAGAATGTCATTGTAAATTGAGCTCTTCCTTGTGATAAAGATCTTAAACTATTAACATAACCAAACATATTAGCCAATGGAACTAATGCTGTAATAACTTTTACGCCATCTCTATCGTCTAAGTTAGCAATTTGTCCTCTTCTTGAATTGATATCACCAATTATATCACCCATATAGTCTTCCGGTGTAACAACTTCAACAGACATAATAGGTTCAAGAATTGCAGCACCAGCTTTTTCCATAGCGTCTCTAAATGCATATCTAGCAGCAATTTCGAATGCTAAAACGGAAGAGTCAACATCATGGAATGCACCATCATATAACTCAGCTTCAAAATCAACAACTGGATATCCAGCAAGAATACCTGTGTTTTTAGCAGACATTAATCCCTTTTCAACACCAGGTATATATTCTTTTGGAACTCTACCACCAACAACTGTATTCAAGAATTTGAAATCACTTGGATCATCTTCTGTTTTTGGTTTTGGTCTAAATTTAATATTAACTTTCGCAAATTGTCCAGCACCACCAGATTGTTTTTTATGTAAATATTCAATATCAACTGGTTTTGTAATAGTTTCTCTGTAAGCAACTTGTGGAGCGCCAATATTAGCATCAACTTTGAATTCTCTCTTTAATCTATCAACGATAATTTCAAGATGTAATTCACCCATACCTTTTAAAATTGTTTGTCCACTTTCTTGATCTGATTCAACTCTTAAAGATGGATCTTCTGCAACTAGTTTTGATAAAGCGATACCCATTTTTTCTTGATCGTCTTGTGTTTTTGGTTCAACGGAAACTTCAATAACTGGATCTGGAAAATCCATTTTTTCAAGAACAACCGGGAATGATGGATCTGCAAGTGTTTCACCTGTTGTTGTAAGCTTTAAACCTGCCAATGCAACGATATCACCAGTTGAAGCTTCTTTAATATCTTCTCTATTATTTGCATGCATTAAAAGTATTCTTCCTGCTCTTTCTTTTTTCTCTTTTACGGTATTTAAAACAGTAGAACCAGCTTCAAGTGTACCAGAATAAATTCTAATAAATGTAATATAACCAACAAATGGATCGTTTGCAACTTTAAATGCTAATGCTGAGAATTTTGGATCATCCCATTTTACCATAATTTCTTTATCATTTAAATGACCTTCAATACCTGGTAAATCAGCAGGGCTTGGTAAATAATCAACAACAGCATCAAGTAATGGTTGAATACCTTTATTTTTGAAAGCTGTACCACATAATACTGGAACGAATGCAAAATCTATTGTTCCTTTTCTAATACATTTTTTAATTTCTTCAATAGAAATTTCTTCACCACCCAAATATTTTTCCATTAAAGCATCATCTTGCTCAACAGCTGTTTCAATTAATTGCTCTCTGTATTCTTTTGCTTTTTCTAACATATCTGCCGGTATATCATTTTCTGTATAATGTGTACCTTTTTCACCATCCCAAACTAAAAATTTCATTTTTAATAAATCTATAATACCTTCAAAGGTTTCACCACTTCCAACAGGTAATTGTAAAGGTAAAGGTGTAGCTTTTAATCTATTTTTAATCATATCTACACATCTGTAAAAATTAGCACCTGTTCTATCCATTTTATTACAGAAACAAATTCTAGCAACCTTATATTTGTTAGCTAATCTCCAATTTGTTTCGGATTGAGGTTCAACACCAGCAACACCATCAAAAACAGCAACAGCACCATCAAGAACTTTAAGTGATCTTTCAACTTCAACCGTAAAGTCAACGTGTCCCGGTGTATCAATAATATTTATTCTGTGTTTATTCCAAAAACATGTTGTTGCTGCCGATGTAATTGTTATACCTCTTTCTTGTTCTTGTACCATCCAGTCCATAGTTGCAGCACCATCATGAACTTCACCAAGTTTATGACTTTTACCTGTGTAAAATAAAATTCTTTCAGTTGTAGTGGTTTTACCAGCATCTATATGAGCCATAATACCAATATTTCTATATTTTTCAATAGGATATTCCCTTGCCATTTTTTATTCTTTTTTTATTAATAATTTACTAATTGGTTTAAATTTATAAAAATCCCGACCATAATGTACCATATATTATATATAATTTTTAAAAAATAAAGTTTTTTTTAAATATTATTAAAAAAATTTATCAAAATTTATATCGAGAGAATAGCATCTACCACCATTTAGTTTAGAGTTTTCATAACTACTATAACCAATTCCTCCCTGATTTTTATTTTTTTTATAGCAGTTTCCTCTTATTATTCCTTGATTATAAAGTCCATCATCAAGCTTTTCATCTAATTTTTTAGCTAAATCTGGGGTTATTAGGTGTTTAGCTGAATCTGTTTTATTATGAACTATAAAATCATTACATCCGCCATTGCAACAAAAATTATTTTTAAAAAATGTTTTATTATTTTCGCAAGATTGCATCCATTGAAATTGATAACTAGAATCTTCACTAATTTTACTCTTAGGAGAACCACCATTATTCCAATCAAGTCTTGCTGTTGATGGTGTATATTTTTTAGGCTCAAAAGATATCATTTTGTTTATATATAATTCAATAAAAAATCCAACCCTATCACTTGGAAGGCCGTAATTTCTATTTGAAGAAACATAATTACCGCCAAAACTGTTATTATTGTAAACTTCACCAGATCGATATCCAATTTTCCCGTCATTATTGAGATCGCCCGGTAATCTTCCTTTTTGCATTTGAAAAAGATATGAGGCTTGTTTATATTCTGTTATTTCTTTTATTAAAGATTGAATCTTCGCACTCTCAATCAAACTCTGTCCACCAGTAATACCAGCCACCAATAATCCAATTATTATAAGAACAATAGATAATTCTATAAGTGAAAAAGCTTTATTATTGCTGTTATTATTATTGTTGTTATTATTGTTGATGTTGCTGTTATTATTATTGTTATTATTATTGTTATTATTGTTGTTGTTATTCATATTAAAAAATATAAAAATGATTGATATATATGATATAATTGTAAACTATAATATTATATTTTTCAAGTTGATTATGTTATATGAGAATATTAGTATTGTTAGCTTTTTATATATTGTTTAATTTTTCTTTTAATAAAATTCATCATCCATCTTATTAAGGAGTATCCATCCCCCCCCGATAAGGTTCCTTCATTCCCACCTGATAAGTTCTCCTTCCATCACCCAATGATAAGGGATATCTTTCCATCCACCCATACCAAGTGGTATTCCTCATTTTCCCTCCGATAAAGTCCTCTCACCCCCCTTAATAACTGGTATTCCTTCATTCTGCCCACGATAAGGGATACATTTCAATTCCACCATGATAAGTTCCCGTCTCATCCCCCACCTGATAAGTTCCCCTTTCATTCCCCCCCTGATAAGGGGGGTAAGGGGGGTTTAAATACTTTAATTGCTTTACACTCTGTTTTTTTATATTAATATATTTACTTTATAATTTTTATAAAATTATTAATTAATTATATATTTTTTTATATATAATAGTTTATATTATTTATATAACATTAATAATATATTTAATGTGTGATTATAGTATTTAATAATATGTAGTAGTAGTATTATATTATTAATTATTATATTATTAATTATTATTTTATTTATTAAATAGATATATTAC
>CAKVGI010000017.1 GCA_934747265.1 uncultured Rickettsiales bacterium | reverse complement strand
AAATATTTATTTACTCATCTTATATAATATTATTAATGAACAAATAACTCTAATAATTACATATATTATATAAATTGTTGCAAGAACTAGCATTACTATAAAAAATATAATTTTAAATTTTTCATTCATATCTGCCATAATAAATTCCTCAATCTATTAGTTTCATACCTAATATTTTTTTCTTATTTCTAATTTTTTCTTCTATCACATCTTTTTGTTTATTCATTTTAGTCAATATATCTAAATTTTCTTCTGTCTGTTCATCTAAACTTTCAGCTAACTCAATTAATTTTGCTCGTTCTTTATTATTATAGAAACTATTATCTTTTCTTCTTAAAGCAAATATCAAAACCGCAAGTCCAGTTAAACCTGTTAATACAAATAATATAATTTGTAATGTAAAATTCAATTCTTGTTCCATATAAAAATTCTCCTTAAAAACACTAAAACGCTTAAACATACTAATTCAAGCTTTTTCTTAAATAAGACTTTTTTCATTTTCTTAACCATATCCACATATAAAGAATAATCTACTTCATAATAAATTTTATATTTGAAAAACTCTCTCATGTTCCATTTTTTTCTTTCATCAATAATAACATATATTGCATACAAAACCATTAGAATAATTGCAAGAATTACTAAAACAAAATTAAATATTAAATCTTTACTCACACTAACCACCAACCTTAATTCTTTAAAGCATACTTATAAATTATTTTTCAAGAATCTTAATATTTCTTTCAAATTTAGTATTATCACTTTCACACTCACTAAGATAAGTATCAAAAACATTATCCTTATCATTTTGATTTTCTATTATATAATTACCCTCATCATCATAAAAATATATAACTTCTCTATTAAATTTCTTATATGAAACTTTTTTAAAAGTAATACCAAATTTTAAATATGTTAATAAATCATAATAGCTAAGTAATGTATATTCATCAACTTTTGTAATGCCATTGTTATTAGAAATAGCACTTTTAAGATTATTCATTATATCAACTTCTTCGCCTATTTTTTCATATTGTTTAAATAATTCTTTTTCAATTTGCTCTAGTTCTTCATTAATTCTCTTCTTTTGAAATTTAAATAAGCACATATCAAGATCATCAAATAGTTGTTTTCTTCTTTCTTCTAAAAACTTTACTTGACTTTCAAACACTTTTAACCAAGCGTTTGAATCTTTAATCTGCTCCAAAATATAATAATTAATGATTTTATTTGATAATTTCATATCTTCAATTTCTATATTTTTATCTACTTCGATACTACTTTTTTTCTTTGTTTTCATTTATAAAACGCTCCTTCTGTACTTCTATATAATATTATATCATATTTTTTCTCGATATGCCCCACAAAATCGCTATTTCCCACATTTTTGTTAGACAATTAGATTGTAAGGTGGTAATTATGAAATTTGAAAAAATGAAAGAAATAAGAGAAGAAAAAGAAATGAAGCAAAGAGAAATAGCAGAAATTTTAGGTGTTGATCGTTCTACCTATGCTGGTTGGGAAACTGGAAAAGATACTATTCCATTAAGAAAACTTTTTGAATTAAGTAATTATTATAAATTAAGTATTGACTATATAACAGGACTAAAAAAAAGAAATAATTATAATTCCTCATCAAATAAAATAGACCCAATCATTGTAGGACAAAATTTAAAAAATTTTAGAAAAAGTAGAAATCTCAAACAAAGAGAAATATTTGAAATGTTAAATATTACATCTTCTAGTTATTCAGTGTATGAAACAGGAAAAGTATTAATTCAAACGTCATTTATTTATGAAATTGCAAAAAAATATAACATTTCTATAGACAACTTAATAAAATAAATAAAATGTATAAAAGCCCTATTTCTATGTTTTAGAAATAGGGCTTTTATCGATAATAATCAGAAACAATCATATAAATCATGTTTATTTTTTTCTAACTAAAGTTTTTTGTTTATTCATAGATTTTTCATTTGAAAACACCGGACATAAAGTTTTATCATATAAAACATCTAATTCATGTAATGCTCTAGTTTCAGCAACATATAAAAGATGCATATCATCCATATTATTTTCATCATATACTATATTTGAAGCATCATTTATCAATACTGCGTCAAATTCCAAACCTTTAGATAACGCACTAGTTAATACAAATACACCACCATTATATTCAACGTCACTAGCTTTAATATGTGTAATGTCAATTCCATATTTAGTTAAAGAATTATAAACATTTTCGGCCTCTTTATCTGTTTTGCAAATAACGGCAATTGTTTTATATCCTTTTTTTAACCATTCTTTAATTTTTTCAATTTTATAACAATCATTTTTAGCAAAATCTTCAAAAGTTATTTCACCACCATGTCTTATTACAGGATCAGCTTCATTCAAATCCATTTGCCTTAAAACTTTATTAGCATTATTTGTAATTTCAATAGTTGTTCTATAACTTTTATTTAAACTTAAAATTGTACAATTATTCTTAAATATTTCAGATGCCACACTTTCCCAATCATCAATACCTCTATACGAATAAATAGATTGTGCCAAATCACCATATATTGAGAATGTACTATTTGGAAATGCTTCTTTTAGTGCCTCAAAATGGAACAATCCATAATCTTGCGCTTCGTCTATTACTATGTGATTATATTTTTTATTACATCCGCAGAGCAAATTATTTATATGTAATAATGATGGAAGATCTTCAAATGTTACTTTTCTCCTTTTTAAAGTTTGTAACGTACTTTTTTGAAGTTTTAAAAGTTCCAAATCAGTCAAATCATTTGTATATTGTTCCAAATTAGCCACAAATAATTTATATGTATTTAACACACCTAATTGTAATTTTTTAAAATAATTTCTAAGTAATTTCACTCCATCTTTTTTTACCAAATTATTAAGCTCAGTACTTTTTGACACGGCCTCTTTTCTAACAGGATCATCTTTAGATAAATTACTAGTATATATATTCCTATATTTTTGATTTAATTTACTATATATATCATCAATATTATTTCTAAATTTTCCGACAAAATATCTACATGCGCTATCAAAATTTGGATATGATTTAATACTAGAAAACAACATTTCTTTTATTTCTTCAGCACTATATATTTCCTCACCGTCAATTTTAAATCCTTCTAATACAATACCTTTTGATAAATAGTCTTGCATAAAATGGTCGAGTGCATTTTTATACTCAAGTGACGTTTTAAAAGATTGTATTCTTTTATACTCTTCTTTTTCTTTGGTTTGATTAAATAATGTATTTTGAGTATCTAATGTCAATTTCTCATTTGTAAGTTCATTTATTAAATCAATGTAAGTCTGTTGTTCAACAGGTTCTGTTTCCAATTCTGGTAAAATAGATGATATATAATTTAAAAAATATTGATTTGGTCCAATCACTAAAAATTGACTTGAATTTATTTTTTTCTCTAAATTAAAAACTAAATAGGCAATTCTATGTAAAGCAACTGAAGTTTTTCCCGAGCCAGCAACACCCTGAACTATAATGTTTTCTGAAATTGGTTTTCTAATTATTTCATTTTGTTCCTTTTGTATTGAAGCTATGATTGTTTTCATTTTATTATCAGCATTAACACTTAAATATGGTTGCAGTAATTCATCATTACTTACTAAACTTGTATCTAATACATCAACTAATTCTCCATCTTCAATAATAATTTGACGTTTCAATTTTAAATCGCCATATACTAACCCAGAAGGTGCTTCATAACTTACTCTCCCCAAATCACCATCGTAATATAGACTACATATTGGTGTTCTCCAATCAGTAGTTACAATTTCGTTGTTTTTACCATGAATAGTTGTTTTACCAATATATATTTTTGCAACATTATTATTTCCATCTGAAAGAAAATCAATTCTTCCAAAGTAAGGCTTTTTCTCAGAAAGTTCCAATTTTCTAAGCTTTGTTGCCTGAGTCGACATCAACCCTTCAACTAAGAATGCATCTCCCTGCAAAACATTTGTATATCTTTTAGGAATTTCATGCATTTCTTTTCTACAATACTCTTTTTCATTATCTAGACTTTCCTTTACATAGTCTAAATATTTTTTTTCTTCATTAAAAATATTATCCATTTTTCTTTTCCCCCTAATCTAATAACTAACTACATTTTTCTATTAAAGTATTAGCTATTATTTCTGCATTTTCAAATAAAAATTTACATAATTTTGTTCTAAAAAACGCGAAGTCCAACAAACTTGTTTTTGAATTATCAGCAATATATTGCTTATACCCAAATGTACTTGAAAGAAGTTGGATCAAATATAAATATGACATAAATTTAAAATCATACTTATTTAATTTAACATACTTGCTAAATACTTTTACATATTCAACCAAATTGTTAATATCGATTTTTCCATCTTTCGCTTTTGGATCTATATAACTGTAAGATCTAATTATTTCCCATACAATCGGCATCTTACAGGCCGAAACAAAATCTATTATTGCATTTATTTTATCATTTTTATATATAAATTGTAATACGCTATAATCGCCATGAGTATTCATAATAGTCAATTTATTCATATCACTAAAATCAAAGTTATCTCTAACATATTGCAGCATAGAAATCTTATCCATTAAATCTTTATATATTTGTGGATAATCTTCTATAGATATTTTCTTTAATAATTTTTCTTGTTTTGCTATACTTTCATTAATCGTTTCGCTCGAATACCAACTAGATACATCATTACTAGGTAATTCAAATTCTAAAGTCTCAAGACTTTTAATAATTTTTCCTAAATATTCAGCTGACTCTAAAATTTGATCATACTTTCCAGTATTAGATTCCATTGTATATCCCTCAATAAATTTTTGCATAATTATAACTTTATTTTTATATATAAAACTATATTCTCCAGTTATCGTTTTTATATATTCCGGAACTGGAATATTATCATTTTTTAAGTGATTAATTATATTTATTTCCTTATCAATTTCTTCCTTTGTGTACTTTGTTTGAAATTCTTTTAATATATATTTATCTTCATTTAATAAATATAAATTTGCACTACCACGGTTTAATTTTTCAATTTGATAAATATCAATATTATAAATTTTTTTGACGACATTTATAATTTCTTCATTTGTAAAAACAGTCTCTTCTATCACTTTAATACCTCCCTTACTTTTACTAGTATATTTTCAGAATCTCCTCTAACATTATAAAATGGTATATTTATTTTTGATAACCATTTATATATTTTTATTCTGTCTATATTTAATGTTATATTTTCTGTAAATAATGGAATATCAGAATGCCATGTACCAAATTTAAACATTTTTTTAACAATATAATCTTTATTATCTAACAAATCAAAGCATAGTTTTCCATTATCACATACTCCGGTAAGATTTAAAATTAATTTTATTTCAATTTTAGATTCAGTTGGGTTTAAAAAAGTTTCATTATTTCTATTAATTTTCATGTATAATGAACCATGTTTTAAAAGTATTTTGCCTTTTGTATAGCATAAATGTGTTTGATCTGCTGATACTACATCAATGCCATTATTCATAGCCTTCAAGCAAAGCGTTGTCTTTCCTGAATCAAAATCGCCAATAACTAAAATGCCTAACTTATTATAACACAAAACTGCAGAATGTAAAAGAATATTCGTATCATCCAACACCACATTTGCAATTAAATTGTAAAATAGTGGATACAAATCTGTCTGTTTTAATTTTTTATTAATAGTTCTTTCAACACCATCTATATTCCATAAAACTTTATTCTTATAAATTTTAATATATATGTCATATTGCATTGAAGATATAACATTATAAGGACTTAACCATTTTTTTATTCGATTACAATATTCTTCTATTTCACAATATACATATATATTTTTGGAAGCAATTTTATATACATAATTAATCATTTTTCTCTCCTTCTTTTCAAAATGTACTGTAAATCTTTTGCACATGAATAAAATGTTTCATATTTAGGGAAGTCCATTAAACTTGTATCATCATTGAGTGAATTTTCAACAATTAAACCATTATATTTTTTTATCATATCTAAATCGTTGATCCCATCACCTATTGTATATATTTCAGACTCAGGTATTTTTAATTTATTTTTCACAATTTCAATAGTCTTTATTTTATTTGATAGAGCAAATACATGTATAGCATATCTATTGCAACCATCAGTGCAATAGTCAACTTCTGGGGATGATAAAAGAAATTTTACTATTTGTTTCCTAGTTTCCTGCTTTTCAACCAAATGAATTAAATATTCTGTAGGCTTATTTGGTGTTATTATGCCATATTCATCTAATGGCTCAATTCCTAGTATTTGACTATAATATGGTTGTAAATTCTTTATTATTTTTGAATCAACATTTGTCTTAAACATTATTTGGAAATTTTCATCAAACAAAACATTGCCATTTGCACATGACATATAATCAAATGGTATTTCAAACTGATCTGCTTCCAATCTTATAGACTTATACAATCTTCCAGTAGAAATCATAATATTAATATCGTTATCTGAAAAGCTTCTTAACATCTTCAAATTGTTTTTAAGTTCTTTATCATTTTTACCTTTTTTTAATGTTCCATCATAGTCTGAAACAATTAAGATACCCATAATACCACCTCACACACTAATACTTAAATATTTCAATAAAATTTGACTTTTTTTGTATTATGTTTTTCAATTTTATTTCTGAATAATTGTACTCGTTAATAAATTCTTTTAAATATTTTTTTGTTTTATTGATTTTCAAAATTTTTTCAAAAATATACTGCCTAAATTCAATGCTTATTCCATTCAACTCATGTCCACCAATTATCATCAAATTTTTACGATTAATCATTAATGGTGATATTAGGTATTTTTCATCTCGTGGAGTACTTAATATAATTATTGTATTATTAAATTTTGAATTATCAAATATTTTATTTAAAACAAATGAATCTCCTGTAGTATCAATATAAGTATTATACTTATAACTATGGTTTAATTCAGAAATTATATTTACATCTACATTATATTGTGACTTTATTAATTTAACTAAATTTACAACTTTATCATTTTTACTTCTAATATAAATAGAAATATTTTTAAATTTATTATCCAATAAATACATTAAACAACTTAATCCAATATTACCCAATCCCAATAATAAAATATTATCGTTAATTCTGTACTTGATTCTTTCAAAAGTTAAAGCTGATATTAATTGAAATCTAGAAAAAATAATATTCTCTATACTATAACAAGATTTAGCTTTTAAATAATCTGTATTTAAAGTTACCTCTTTTACATTATGATCAGCATTTAAAATATATCTACATGAATCATATATTTTACTAATTGCCATGTATCCACAATTATTATATTTTTCAGTACCACGGCTCACTATACTATACTCTATGGATACTTTTTGCATTCTATCTCCTCCTTAAATAATATTTTAATATGTTGCCTTCTAATTTATTGGCATTAACTTCCTTAGAAAATGTTTCGTATTCAAATAATGGATATAAGTTATTTATTTTTAAATAATCGCCAAAAGAAAAATTTTTATCTTTTCCATACATTTTTAATTTAAATAAAATATCTTCAAATGAAATATTTAAAGTTTCCAAAAAAACATTTTCTTTACTTAAGTTAACGAAATTAACAGTAGATATAGGGGCACACCAGATCCACTCTGTTTCAAATAAATTAACAAATTCTGAAACAGCAAATCTAATTTTATCACTTTCATATTTTGATTGGTTATTTGAAATTTCAAAATTTATTTTTTCGCTTTTTAATTGATGAAACAAATCTTTTTCAAACGTGATATCATAAGGTAATCCAAAAGCATACCACTTATCATTTTCTTTACCAACAAATGTCACATCATTTGATATTGGATAAGCATTATCTAAGAGAACAGAAGTGAATAATGCAGTAGATTTCCCACTATTTTTTTTGCCAAAAAATAGTATAGCTTCATCGTTTTTCATTATACAAGAAGCATGAATAGGAAAGAATTTTTTTTCCAACAGTTTCCTAATTAATAATTCTGTTATTAGTCTAATCAGAATTTTACTATCATTATCATCTCGACAGAGTATATTTATTTTGTTTTTTTCTCTTATTATTATGTTTTCACATGAATACTTTTGCTTAGGAGAATAAGATATAATTTTGTCATCAACTTGATTAACAATATACATTGCATTTCGAAAAGGATAAATTTTTATTCCTTCACTCATTTCAGGAACAGAAACGTAATTTTTATAATAAATTTCAAAATCATAATTATTACTTTTCTTTGTATTAACAAATCTTTTTGATATATCCATTAATGTCTCCTGTGATGCATGAATTTTCAAATTTATTAAATCACCTATATTAATAACATTCATCATTACTTAAACACCTAACCATTCTTTTTTCTTTTTAATAAATTATTACAGTATAAATTCATAATATTAGAAAATGAACTTATATCAATAATGTTAGGATTTAATGCTTCTTTATTAAAGTATGAATAAGCTGCATCAATAAAATAAGTAAAATTATCATCTTCTTTTATAACTTCATTATATATAATTTTTCCATTATAATAAACGCTCATATTAGCTGGTTTTATTAATTTTAATTCTTTTGAGTATATTGCATAATTTCCTTCTATTGTATAGCCATCTTTCGTACAAATAATAATTCTTTTTTGTACAATAATTGATGCCAAATTACTTTCATATATAATATTTATATCTTTATACTTTGATATTATCAGCCCATATCCATGATTTTCTAACAACACATTATCTATTTTTAAGTCTCGTGAGCAAGTAATATTGTTATAAATATTGCTTGGATTATTTAAGAAATATTGTGTTAAATATATTTGATGCGGAATTTCAATTTCATAATTTAATGTTACATCTTTATTATAACCTCTACCAGCTAAACTTTCTGAAATCCGATTTTTAGAAAAATTAGTATATATCAAATCAACTTTTTTATTATTTTCATCTAAATATTTTTTTATAATTTGTGTTAGTTTTGAAAACAAATAGTTTTCAACCATTACTATATTCATATTACTTAATTCTTTTGCTTTTTTTTCACCAATCACAAAAGGTTTTTCAACTAATATATCTTTTATTTCAAATTTTTTGCAGCTCTCTATAATTGTCAAAAATTCACTTTTTGGTGTGCATATATCCACTATAAAATTGCCAATCTTTAAATCATTAGATTTTATACATTCTTGTATATTAGAATATATCCTATTGTTCAAAATATAATTACTATGATTTTTTATATCTACAAAAAATATTTTTCCTTTTTTCTTTAATTTGTTATAAGAATTATAGTGAAGCAAAGCCGCTTTTCCTGTACCAACTATTATAATATCTTTCATTTTTTCCTCCTAAAAAGAAGTTTTCTTAATATCTGAAACTTTTTCTTTAGTAATAAAATATTTTTCCCTAAATATCTTTTTATAAATTTTTATACCATTTTTAGGTCCCAAAATATCAATAGAATATTTTAATTTTTTATTATATTGTAAAATATCTTTTATCATGTTTATGTTTTTTTTATACCAATCAAGTATAAGTTTTTTTTCTTCTAGCAATTCAAAATTGTTTAATTCCCCTAAAACATTTCTTATACATCGACTTAAAGAAAAATATATATACTTTTTTTTATTAGTGCAATTTAAACTCCAGTTATAAGTTCTTTCAATAATTGATGCCAAATTCATTATATATGTAATATCCTTACTATCAGTGATTGAGCCATTTCTTTTTCTATAAACATATACATACTCATTTAAAAAGTTTAAATATTTAGAATAGTAGATAACTTTAGGAACCCATTCTTCATCCTCATATACCAAATTTTCTGGAAATGTAATAGAATTATCTTCAAGCATTTTTCTTTTATAAATAAATCTCCATGGCCTAGCACATATTTTATTATTAATTAAATCTTTCTCAGATAAACTTTGCTCATTTTGTATAGAAAATTTTTCTATTTCGAAGTAATTTTTATTCTCAAAATACTTGATTGTATTAAATAAAGTTAAATCATAATCACTTGACTTCAAATAATTAATTATTTTAATTATGACATCTTCCATTATATAATCATCACCATCTACAAACATAATATAAGTTCCTTTTGCTTTTTTCAACCCAAAATTTCTTGACTTTGATATACCAGAGTGATTAATGACATAGTATGAACAATTTGATATATTATGAATTTCCTTTTTAATTATTTTGAAAGTGTTATCTGTTGAATCATCATCAACGACTATCAATTCTATTTCCGAACATAACTGATTTTTTATACTCTCTAAACATTGTTTTATATAATTTTCACAATTATATGTATTAACAATAATACTTAATAATACATTTCTCATTTTTATCACCATCTAACATTTAAAATAATTTATTACAACCATTTACAAATATACTAACCGTTTCTTTCCAACTATAGTTATATTTTTGTTTAACATAAACTTTGGTACATACTGATGACTTTGCCCTTGACATAGCATTATATAAGCCATCTTTAGAATTAAAATTATATGTTATCAATTGCTCCTTACAAATTAATTCTTCAATTATGTCACTTTTTGGCGAAATACATTTAATTCCTGTTTTAGCAATATTTATATAATTTGAAGGAAAAAAACCATATTTAAATGCTGGAAGATTCAAGTCATAAATACTTATAAAAATATCTGTAATTTTTGATAATTCTTTCCAATCGTTTTTATCAATAAAACTATCTATATATATTATATTTTTATTATTATCTATCAAATGTTCAATATTAACATTGGCATTTTGTGGTTCTCTTCCAGCAATAATTAAACGACAATTATCCATTCTTTTAAATGTTTCTATTACTTGATTAATCATTTTATATTTATATATATTGCCTATAAAAGTAAATGTAAATTTTTTATCTTTTTTTATTTCTTTTACTTTAGGATTTACATGATTATTATTTAATTGATTTATTCCAATGCCGTGATTTATTGCATAAATACCAAAATATCTTTTTATACTCTTTTTCATATATTCAGATATTGTAAATACCAAATCACACTTTTTTATAAATTCATTTGTTACATATTCATCTATAAAGCTTAATTCTCTATCTATCGGAAAAAAATTGTGAAGCGTCCAAACTATTTTCCATCCTTTTTGTTTCAAATAATCAATATTGCTTAAGAATTTGTCAGCAGTTTCAGCATTATTATAAAATCTTTTTAATCTATTAAAATAAATAATACCTTTTTCTACTTTTTCTTCTAAAGGCAATTCTGGATTTACAACATATTCATAATTTTCATAAGCATTTAACTCAGAACAAAAATTATAAAAATACGGACTAGGGTGATCTATACCAGCATGTAATATCCAAATTTTTATTTTGTTTTTTCCCATTTTTCCACCTTTTCTTTTAATTCTTTAATCATATATCCAATATCTTCAAATTTATGAGCATCTGATGAATAAACATAGTTTACATTATTTTTTTTCATCTTTTCCAACATATAATAAAGCTGTTTATCATCCCATCTTGACCTATCACTTGTATTTATTTCTATCAATATTTTCTTTTTATTACATATAGTTAAAATTTCATCAAATAAATTATCATACATATTGTAGTGTTCTGTTTTTTTTATGTGCGCTATTACATTTATCTCATAATTATTTAGCATATCAATTATTGCTTCTAAATATTTTCCATAATTATCAAATTTCATACTATGAATAGCCCCAACAATCCAATCAAATTTTCCATAATTTAAGATATCAAATGTTTCATTTCTAAATTTTAAATCATTTGAATAATCTATTTCAATACCTTTTAATATTTCTATCTTATCAGATAAATTACTCAATCTAAATTCAGAAATTTTTTTATTCAATTGTTCTATTGCATTTTTTGTAGAAAGAACCGGTTCATGTTTACTGGAAATTCTATTACCATGGTCTAAAAAAACAGCCTTTTCTATACCACAATCAATACATTTTTTTACATACATATTAAATAAATTTTGATTGTATAGAGCTTCTTTTAAATGAATGTGCATATCTTCCATAATTAATATTTTCTCCTTTTTAGTTCTGCTTCAAAAGAACTTGGCCATAAACATCCCTTACAATTTTCAGCATCTTTTTCTCTTTCTAAATAAAATTCATCTAACCTATCTTTTAGATTAAAAATTGTAAAATTATTGTTTACATTACCAACTTTATCACAACAACATACAAGTTTTCCATCAGAATCAATCCTTAATTCTGATAAACCATTACATTTCCAATCTAAATTTTGGATATGCTTTTTTGAATTTTCCAAAAATTCTATAGAGTTTTTAATTTTAAAACCTGACTTTTTCATATCTATAATTTTATCTATAGTATCCATATAATTTTTTATATCTTCATCCGTTATAAAAGCAAATTTTTCATTATTTTTTCTATGATCAAATGCTCCCTCATTTCCCCAATGAAATGGTAAAATATAAGTGCTAACTCCCCTTTCATTCATAAATTTTATTAAATCTATTACTGAATTTACATTTTTTTTATTTAAAACAGTATAATTTGTTATATTAGGATTGTCATAATTTAAATTTAGGTATTCAATTAGGTTCAAACCATTCTTTGCTTTCAATGGACTAATAGAATTTTTAAGGTCTAAATTATCAACACTGACACCTAATGAACTTAATCCATTTTCAAATAATTTCTTTACCAAATCAAAATTACCAAAAGCATTAGTAGTTAAATTACAAGTTAGTTTTGCTTGTCTTGATATATACTCAACAAGTTCTAATATATAAGGATACAATGTTGGCTCTCCACCTAATATAACTATGTCTTTAGCACCTAAATCTTTAATAATATCAACTGCATTTTTCCATTCACTTAATGTTAAATCTTTACGTATAGTATTTTGAATATTGCAATACATACATTTCATATTGCATTGTCTTGTTAATCTAATTCCAGCATTCACTATTTTATTATCCATTACTATTTCCTCCTAATGACCAATATTTAATATTTGAATTAAATCTATTATTAATGGCAATACATGATTTAAAATCATAAATATACACTTTTTGTTTTAAATTGTTAAAATTATATTTTTTAATATTATCCCACTCTGTAGCAATTATAATAATGTCACATTCAGATATACACAAGGTTATATCATCATAATATAATACTTTGTTGCCATAGATTTTTTTGTATGAATTTATTCCCTTTGGATCATACACATTAATTTCTGCATTGTTTTTTAATAATTCATTTGTTAAAAATATTGAGCATGAATTTCTAATATCATCAGTATTAGCTTTAAATGTAACCCCCAAAATTGCAACCTTTTTATTTTTTAATTTTGGAAAATCTTGCTTTATAACATTAAAACATTTTTTTGATTGTAAATCATTTATTTCTATCGTTGATTTGACCAATTTCAATGTTGAATTTTTAGACTCAGAAAACTTTAAAATTGCATTGGTATCTTTTGGCAAACAAGAGCCACCGTAGCCAATACCATTTTTAAAATACTTTTCTCCGATTCTTTCATCATATTTAACTCCATTAATTACATTTTCAATATCTACACCAATAGAATTACATAAATTACTTATTTCGTTAATAAATGATATTCTCATTGCCAAGTATGAATTTGCGACAAACTTAACCATTTCAGCATCTTTTGTGTTCATTGTTATTATAGGAATTTCTACATTATAATGTTTTTTAAATCTTTTATATAAGTCTAAAATCCTTTTTGATGATTTTTCATTATCTGAGCCTATAACAATTCTTTTGGCATTAATAAAATCATCTATAGCAGTTCCTTGAGATAAAAATTCAGGATTATGAATTACAGAAAAATTTGTTTTCTTACTAATAATATCACAAGTCCCCGGTAAAATTGTAGAACGAATACATACAGTTGTTAATTTATCGTGTTTAACATGTCTTTTTATAGTTTGTACTGCATTTAAAATTTCTGAAATATCTAAATAGTTTTTAGAATTTAAAGGTGTTCCCACACATACAAAAAACATTTCAATATCAGAAATCATATTGTAATCTGAAGTAAAATATAACTTGCTAAAATTATTCTTAAGTAGTTTATCACATCCTTTTTCATAAAAAGGCATTTTCTTATTTTTTAACAATTTGATTTTATCCTCATTTTTATCGATACAAACTATTTCCATATTCATATTAGCAAAAATAAGTGCTGTGGTTAATCCCACATATCCCAAGCCTATAACTGCAATTTTTTTCATAATATCACTTCACACTCCTTGCACAAAAAAAGGGGACAAAAAGCAGATGTCTGCTCTTTTGTCCTCTTAAATGAATTCAACAATATAAAGCTTAACTTTGAGCAAACAACTCAAAACTTGCCACATATTATATGATATAAATTCGTAAATGTCAATAGTTTTTTGTAAAAAAAGTGGATTATTTTAAACTTTAACTTTTTATATTTATATAATATTGATTTTAGCAAAGAACTTAAATTACTAGAAATTTTTAAAAAAATAGTTCTATAAATTAAAAAAGAGCACTAGTAAAAATTAAATTTCCCTACTAATGCTTTATTTATGCAAATATAGATTTTAAAACATTATAAATAACATCCACTACTATCGAATTACCAGCTTGATGATATAAATATGTTTCGGCACATACTTTATATGCTTTTTCATAATCTTCATCACTAAATCCCATTAGTCTCCAAGCTTCTTTTGATGTTAATTTTCTTATTCTCATTTTAATCCCCCTCTACTACAATTTTACAATTATCAGCAGTATTATTAGCAGTTAATGTTGGTGCATTACCATTTTGAGAAAAAATTCTTGATGATTGAGCAAACTTACATTCTTTATTAACTCCACAAACACCACCATTTTTATATTTATTAATATTTATCACGTACGTTCTATTTGAATTGTTTTTGTTATGAAACAAAATATTATTATCATCAATAATTTCGTAATTATTATCTGTTAAATAATACTTTTCATTAACATTCTTTTCCAAATAGTCTAATAATGTTTTACTGCAACCTTTGCCATCAATAAATTTAAAGTCTATATCATTACCTAGGATAGCAACTAAAAAATATCTTTTTCTTGTTTGCGCTACATCATAATCAACAGCATTTAAAACTTTATCATACAATGAATATCCTAATTCAATTAAATCCTGTTTAAACAATTTCAATGTTTCACTAAATGCCTTGCTAGTTATGTTAGCAACATTTTCAAAAATAACATATCTAGGTTTTTCCTTTACTTCTCTTAAAAGTCTTATCATTTCCCATCCTAAACTTGATCTAGTTGAACTTTTAAAGTCAAAACCTCTCATTCTACCAGCACAGCTAATATCTTGACAAGGAAAACCACCTATCCATATATCGCAATATGGTAAAGTTATTCCTTTAATATCTGTAATACTCCCTAGATTTAATGCTTTATCAACATTATGAATAGCACAAAATGATTTAATTGCATTTTTATCTATTTCAGAAAAAAACTCTAATTTATAATCTTTAATAACTCCTTCTCTCTTTAATCTTTGGAAAGCTTTTTCTGGTGCTCCAATACCACTAAAAAAAGTACCAACTTTTATGGTACATTCACAATATTTATTATTTGGCATAATATCAACCCCCTTCATTTTTACAAAACCAAATCATCTTCCCACAATTCTTCTGAATTTATGTTTAATTTATTAATATTGTTATAGATCGCATTTTTCATATATCCATATTTGTTTTCTATTTTATATCCTTCTTCATCATAAAATTTGTTTTTTACAACTCTTGGTACTATATAATGAATAATTTTTATTAAATCAACGAAATCATTTTCTTCTAATAGTTCTTCAAATAAATCATTATAATAAAAAATCTGTGAATCATTCTCATCTATATATCCTTTTTTTATTAACTCTAATGTTAAATAATTTATATTTTTATCAAAATTGGTTTTATCGTCTTTATCAATTTGTATATTAGTACTTTTTTGTGTAATATTTTCCATATCTAGTTCATCCATATACCGATTTTCTATATCTGGAATCAAGTCTATTTGTTTAGGCACTTCATATATTAAGTATTCATATTCAAAATAGCCTTTTTTCCCTCTTATTTTATTTATTGACAAATATCCATACAATTGTAATTCTTTTAAAGTAGATCTAATAGCTGTTTTATTTTCTTTACATATAGAACACAACCCTGTTAGTGAGTAATCCCAATCTTCTGGTAATGATAACATATAAGATAATAATCCTTTTGCCTTTAAACTCAAACTTTTATCTTGTAAATGATGATTACTCATAATTGTAAAATTTTTATTTTTTTCTATTTTAAATACAGCCATAATTATTCCCCCTTTACTGCAACAAAAAAAGATATAGTTTCCTATACCTTTATAGTTATATTAAAATGTTCTTTTTTATAGTTCTTTTCTTTTCGTACTTTTATCATACCCACTCTATGCTTATGAAAAGTTGGATTACCAATATGTGGATCCTCAACAATACAATTACGATCTTCAACTAATGATAAAATCTCCCATCCTTCTCTAAAATAAGTTTCCATTTCACATTGCTTTAAATATTGATTAGGATTAAGGTTATCTGTATTTTTATCATCTAACCACATCAAATATTCTAAATACATAATTCCATCATCTTTTACCAAGCTTTTTAATTTTTCTATTTTTCTTTTCATAGGTATATGAGAATACTCTTTTCTACTTAATCCTCTTTTAGAATAGACAACATCATATTGTCTATTACAGCATTCAAATATACTTTTATTATATAATCTAACTCCATCATGTAATCCCTCTATATTAATTCTATCTTCTGCACCATACATTGTTCTTCTTTGCAATACAACTTGTCCATCTTCATTAATTATTGGCATTTGAATATGTCCACCATATAAATATATTTCATTCATATCAAAAGCATCTACTAAATATCCTTTTTTTAGAAATGGAAGAGTATGTAATCCATCTAAACAACCAAAATCGCATACTTCTAAATTTTCTCCATCTTTTTCATTTAAAAATTTTAATAATGAGTAAAATGTCGTATTTACCCTTCCAAACGAACTAACTCTCGTTGTTACTGCTCCCATTAAAATTACCTCCATTTTTTTATATTGAGCACGGTAATTTTATAAAAAATATCAATAGAAACCTCGGTATTAGTATATTTTACAATGGTTATCACCAACAACCAAGAGATGATTTAT
>CAKVGI010000016.1 GCA_934747265.1 uncultured Rickettsiales bacterium | reverse complement strand
TTTTTTATTCTGACATATATTAAATATGATTGAATTGTATTGTCAACTGTTTTTTGTGTTGTGTTGTTATTTATATTGCAAAATCTACTATAAGTTTTATTTTATATATATCTTTTATTTTGCAAAAACCTATTATTGTATCTATTCTCTAAAATAAAAAATCTATGCTCTGAAATAAGAAAAATTAAGAATTTCAAATTATTTATTACTAAATTTCAGCTGTCATATATTGAAATATTTTAATTATTTACTTTTTGATATATTGTATTAAACTCAGATAAGTTTTAATTTTTTTGGGATAATTAGTTTATGAATAGAAAATTATTTGGAACAGATGGAATTAGAGGCAGAGCAAATAAATATCCATTAACCGTTGATATGATATCAAAAATCGGTATGGCAATAGGTGCCGTTTTAAAACAAGACGGACATAAAAATAATATAGTGATTGGCAAGGATACAAGACTTTCTGGATATATGATTGAAGATGCTTTGGCAGCAGGTTTAAATGCTGTTGGTATTGATGTTTTATTATTAGGACCAATACCTACACCTGGCGTTGCTATGTTAACAAAGTCTATGAAAACAGATATAGGAATAGTTATTTCTGCATCTCATAATCCTTATTACGATAATGGTATTAAATTATTCAACGCTAATGGTACTAAATTTCCAGATGACATAGAAAAAAAAATTGAGGATTGCTTGGAAAATGGAGATTTTGAAGAATTTTTAGCTACTGATGATAAAATAGGAAGAAGAACCGTATCAGAACATGGTTTATATCAACAAAGATATATACAATTTTTAAAAAATACTTTTCCAAGAAGTCTATCTCTTGATGGTATAAAAATTGTTGTTGATTGCGCAAATGGTGCTTCATACAAAATAGCACCAACAGTATTATCAGAATTAGGTGCAGAAATATTTGTTATAGGTAATCAACCAAATGGTACAAATATAAATGATAAATGTGGTTCTACTGACATAAAACAATTACAAGCTACAGTTATTGAAAATAAAGCAGATTTAGGTGTAGCTTTTGATGGTGATGCTGATAGAATCATAATTGTAGATGAAAAAGGAAAAGAAATTGATGGTGATAAAATAATTGCATTAATTGCTACAAAAATGCTAGCTACAAAAGAACTTATGGGGAATACCGTTGTTGTAACACAAATGTCAAACTTAGGGCTTGAAAAATACTTAAATTCTCTTGGCTTAGATGTTGTTAGAACAAAAGTTGGAGATAGATATGTTGCAGAGGAAATGAGAAAATATGGATACAATTTAGGAGGCGAACAATCGGGACATATAATTTTAGGAGATTATTCAACGACTGGCGATGGTGTGTTGGTTGCGTTGCAAGTATTAGCAATTTTAGCTCATGAAAAGGATAAAAAAATTAGTGAAATTGTTAAATTATATGAATCAGTTCCTCAATTAATGAAAAATGTTGAATATGATAAAACAAAACCTAATCCACTTGAAAATAATGATGTAAAAAATTTTATTATTAATTGTGAAACAAAATTAAGAGATAATGGTAGACTTTTAATTAGAAAATCTGGTACGCAACCATTAATTAGAGTTATGGTTGAAAGTACCGATGAAAAATTAATGAATAAAATGGTTGATGATATAATAGAAAAAATTAAGTCCGCAAGTTAACAAAATAATTGAAAAATAAATAAAACATCATATATAGTATCTATATGTGATGTTTTTTATATAAATTAACATGCTTTTTGAAGATAACAAAACACAACCGCTTGCTGATAAAATAAGACCTGCTGATTTTACTGAGATTACTGGGCAGGATCATCTATTTGGTGAAAACGGAATTATTACTAGAATTGTGAATAGTGGTAAAATTCCATCGATGATTTTGTGGGGACCAGCTGGCTGTGGAAAAACCACAACCGCGAAGATTTTAGCAAAGAAGAGTGGACTGCAAATAGAATTTTTGTCTGCAACAAATAGTGGAGCTAGTGATTTAAGAAATGTCTTTGAAAAAGCTGAAAAATTAAAAAAGGATGGTAAAGCTACTATTCTTTTGGTTGATGAAATTCATTGTTTTAAAAGAAATCAACAGGATCTATTTTTGCCCTATATTGAAAATGGAACAATTACATTAATTGGTGCAACCACTGAAAACCCGTCATTTGAGTTAAATTCCGCATTACTTTCTAGGTGTAGATTGATAATTTTTAATTCATTGGATCAAAATGCTTTGTTAAATTTGATTAAAAGAGCGGAAGAAAAAGAAGGTAAAAAATTGCCTATTACGGAAGATGCAAAGCAAACTTTATGCGATATATCAGGCGCAGATGGAAGATATTTATTAAATATGTGTGAAGAATTATTTAATTCAAAATTGAAAAAAGAATTAAATTCCAATGAATTATTAAATTTTTTACAAAGGAAGACGGCTAATTATGATAAATCAAGGGACGGTCATTATAATTTGATTAGTGCTTTACATAAATCTGTTAGGGGTTCGGATGTTCAAGCTTCATTGTATTGGTGTGCTAGAATGATGATTGCAGGCGAAGATCCACATTATCTTTTTAGAAGATTAACAAGGATGGCTATGGAAGATATTGGTATGGCGGATCCAAATGCTCTGATTCAAGCTATTAATGCTAGACAGGCATACGATTTATTGGGAAGTCCAGAAGGTGATATTGCAATAACAAATCTTGTAATTTATTTAGCTAATTGTCCTAAATCAAATTCTGGTGAAATTGCAATAAATACAGTAATGCAAGCGGTTAAAGGACATTCATTTAATCCACCAAAACATATATTAAATGCGCCTACAAAGATGATGAAAGAATTGGGATACAATGAAGGATATATTTATGACCATGATACACCAAATTGTTTTTCGGGACAAGATTATTTTCCAGCAGAATATCCAAGAAGAATATTTTATACACCTAATGAAAGGGGATTTGAAAGAGAAATTAAGAAAAGAATTGACTATTGGGATGAATTAAGAAAAAAGATTAAAAAATAAAATAGTTAAACTTTTTACCTACAATTTAAATTATCATACAAAAGCTTGACTTATTTTTTATGATAATACAATATCTATACATTAAACAATATTTAGATATGTATAAATATAATCATTCATTTATAGTATCCCGTTTTCAACCATTTCATAATGGACATAAATCATTGATTGATAAAATGTTAAATGAATCAAAATATGGAACAATTGTCCTCGGTTTAATACAAGAAAGTAGAACAGATAAGAATCCTTTTAATATAGAAGAAAGAATAGCAATGGTAAAAAATATATATAAGAATAATAAGAGATTAAATATTTTTGGTGTAAGAGATATAGAAAATGATTCAGAATGGTATTCTTATGTATTAAAAAATATTTCAGAACAAAGTTCAGAATCTGGTAAACCAGAAGCTTATTATTGCGGTGGAAAAGAAGAAGCTAGCTGGTTTGATAAAGGAGATCTAAAAATAGAAATATTAGATAGATTTAAGCAGAATAGTAATCTTAAAATTTCTGGTACTGAAATTAGAAATATGATAAAAAATCACGATGAGCAATGGAAGAATTTCATTCCAAAACAAAATATTAATTTTATAGAAGATTTCTTTAAAAAAACATCAATACAATAAATAATACTATTATTAATCGTAAATTGTTCCACGTGCAACATTTTAATTAAAGCCAATCGTGGAACATTTTCTTATATATTCTTTTTGTAAAACTAACAATTATTACATACCCAAACATTAATAATATTAGCCAACAATAATAACTTATAGGTAATGCTGTCATTTTTAAATATTCACCAATACCGGTAAATGGTAATATTAAAGCTATTAGAACTAAAATAATAGTCATTAGCATTACCGGTAAACTAGCAATACTCTTAATGAAAGGAGTTTTTTCTGTTCTAACAAAATGTATTATAATTGTTTGGGTTATTAAACTCAAAACAAACCAGCCAGTTTGGAACATTGCTACTTTTTGCGGATCGTTCGCTGTGTTGCATCCAAAAATAAAATATAATATAAAAAACATACTTAAATCAAATATAGAACTTACTGGCCCCAACCAAAGCATAAATCTCTTTACTGATTTTATATCCCACTTCTTTTGTTTTTGTAGATATTCTAAATCAATATTATCCCAAGGTATAACTGTTTGTGAAATATCGTAAAATAAATTCAAAATCAAAATTTGAATTGGGAGCATTGGTAAAAATGGCAAGAATACACACGCAACAAGCATACTTAACATATTTCCAAAATTTGAACTTGTTGCCATTTTTATATATTTCACAATATTTCCAAAAATTTTTCTTCCTTCAATAACACCATTCGTTAATACTTTCAAATCTTTTTCTAACAATATAATATCTGCGCTTTCTTTGGCAATATCAACAGCAGTATCAACAGATATTGCAACATCTGATTTTTTCATTGCAGGAGCATCATTTATACCATCACCCATAAATCCAACAACATGTCCTTTATCTCTTAAAGTACTTACAATTTTTGCTTTTTGTTCTGGTGTTAACTTTGCAAAAACATCATAATTTTCAACTTCATTTTTAAGTTTATCATCTGTCATATATTGAATTTCTACACCAGTCAAAACTCTGCAATCGCTAATACCAACTTTTTTACATATATATTGCGAAACTAGATCATTATCACCAGTTAAAACCTTAACTTTTACACCATAATCTTTTAATTGTTGAATAGCTAATTTTGCACTTTCCTTAGGCGGATCTAAAAATGCAACATAACCAATAAATACCATTTCATTTTCGTCATTAACAGAAAATTTCTGCTGATTTTTATCAAAAAATGTCTTATGCGCTACGCCTAAAACTCGCATGCCATCATTATTAAGTTCTGCCATCTTTTTTAAAACTTCATTTTTTAATTCTGCCGTCATTGGCTCAACATTTCCCTTATATTCAACAAAACTACATACATCAAGCATTGATTCTACTGCACCTTTCGTGATTAATTGAGTTTTACCATTTCTATCTCGTAAAATTACAGACATTCTTTTTCTGTTAAAATCAAAAGGAATTTCATCAATTAAATGATATCTTTTGGTGGCCTCCTTGCAAACCTCATCTTCTGTTTCTAAATGATTTAAAACAGCTATATCAAGTAAATTTTTAAGGCCAGTTTGATAATAACTATTCAGATATGCATGTTTAAAAACCCTACAATCTTCTTCACCATGTACATTTAAATGATATTCTAGTTCAATTCTATCTTCTGTTAAAGTTCCCGTTTTATCGGTACACAAAATATCCATAGCACCAAAATTTTGAATTGACGAAAGATTTTTTACAATAGTTTTCTTTTTTGACATAACTATTGCACCTTTTGCTAAATTTGTTGATACAATTACTGGCAACATTTCTGGTGTCAAACCAATTGCAACTGATACAGCGAAAATAAATGATGTAATCCAATCACTTTTAAAAAGTCCATTAACAACAAATACCGCCAAAGCCATAATTACAACAAACTTTATAAGCATAAATCCTATTTCTTTGACACCTTTATCAAAATTTGTCTCAACTTTTTTATGAGAAATACTTTTTGCAAGATTACCAAAATACGTTTGTTCACCTATTGAAATAACCACGCCAATACCGCTTCCACTTACAACATTTGTTCCCATAAAACATAAATTATTTAATTCCAACGGAGAGACTTTTTCTTCTATTTCTTGATCCGTAATCTTTTCTTTTTTATCAAGCCAGCATACATCAACATCATATTTTTCAACGGGAGCAGACTCACCAGTTAATGATGATTGCAAAATAAATAGATCCTTTGCTTGTAAAATTCTTAAATCAGCAGGAATAATAGAACCAGCAGATAATACAACGATATCACCAGGTACAACTTCACTTAAAGAAATTTCAACTTTATTATTGTTTCTTATAACTGTTGTTGTAGTTTTAATCATATCTTTCAATTTTTCACTAGCTTTGTCTGATTTTGTATCTTGTATAAAATCCAATATACCACTTAAAAATACCATTATAGCAATAACAACAACCGATGTTAAATCTTTTTCATCTGCCGGCACAAAATAATAATCTGTAAAAAAAGAAATGCCTATTATAATAAATAAAACTATTGTAAAAGGCGTTATAAAAGAATTATATAATCTAGTATACCAAGTATTTTTTTCTGTATTTTCAATTTCATTATAACCATATCTATCATGACAATATTCAACATCGTCATCATCAAGCCCCATATCAAAATCTGTTTTAAGTTTTCTCAAAACTTCCGCAAAATTTAATCTTGAAAAATTAACCAACCTCTCCTTAAAATCTATAACTTGTTTTACTGCTTTTTTATCTTTCATAAATCACACTTTTTTAAAATAATAAAAATCAGTATTTTTAGACACCGCAAGATAATATTGGTTTTACCAGTATTTACCTTCTCGCAAGACTTTGCTCCGCGGTAAATTTATCCTCACAATAGTCAAGCTACTGAAAATAAACTTTTGTAATAGTAATTATTAATAAACATAATTGTCAATATTTAAAATTAGCGTAATAGATTAATACGTTATAATATCTATTCCCAAATTCCAAAAGCCATAAGATGACAAGTTCGTTTGCGTAAAATTGTTTCCTCATAACCACCATGATAACATATAGCTCTTACATTTCCACTTGTAGAAATACCATCATCATATTTTTTATCAAAATTCTGAAAATATTTAGTATGTTGTTTTTTATCATCTAAATTACTTCTTACCATTATATAATCTTTAAACTTTAACCTATACAACCAGTGCCCAACAACATCACTACCAGTACCAGCTTCAAAATGTGAATATACTTTGGGTAAAGATTTAAAAAATGGTAATCCTCCATCAGTACAAATTCTATTAGTATGACTAATATATTCTCCAACTGGTTCAAAATCTGTAATTTTTGCTAAATATAAATCCACATATGGTGCACTCATATTTGATGGTATATAATGATTATTTGCAGTATCCGTACCATCATATGGAAATGAAAAACTATCTTTATTATAATTATCTTTTGCACCCCAACCTACTCTATCATCACTATCAAAATCACCTGGTAAACGTCCATTTAAAGAATAAAATGCATTAACAGCCTGTTTCCATCCAAATAATTCATTAGAAAATCTTTTAATTTTTGCGCTCTTAATCAAACTCTGTCCACCAGTAATACCAGCTATTAATAATCCAATTATTATAAGAACAATAGATAATTCTATAAGTGAAAAAGCTTATTATTATCATTATTGTTATTGTTGTTATTCATATTTAAAAAAATATAAAAATGATTGATATATATGATATAATTGTAAAATATAATATTATTTTTTCAAGGCAATTATATGATATAGTTTTAATATATTCTATATGTTAAAATTTTAGCTCAACAATATCACCAATTTTGTGATTCTTCAAAATTCCATCATGCAGTTTTACAGTTAAATAATTTTCTGTTCTGCCAGTTGTTTCATTCTCAATTAAAACTTTATGCGTGAATTTTGACTGTTCTTTGGTAAAATCTTCAAGTTGAATTTGAGATATTGCCCTTAATTCTTTTGCTCTTCTTCGTCTAGTTTCCATCGGTACTTGTTCCATCAATGAAGCTGGCGTATTTTCTCTAACTGAATAAGGAAAAATATGACCAAAAACTAAACCAATTTCTTCAATCAAATTATAAGAATTTTTGTGCATAGCTTCTGTTTCTGTTGGAAAACCAGCTATTAAATCTGCACCAATAGCTATATTTTTCCTATATTTTTTAATCTCATTACAAAAATCTATAACTTGCTCTCTGTTATGCCTTCTTGCCATTCTTTTTAAGATTGTATTATCACCAGATTGTAAACTTATATGAATGTGTGGCATTACTCGTTCTTCATTAAATAATACATCCTTTAAATCGTCGTTGACATCAGCAATATCAAGAGATGAAAGTCTTAACCTTGGCAAATCTGTTTCCTTTAATATTTTTTTCATTAATTTTCCAAGGTTTATATCTTCATTAAGTCTTTTTCCATAATCCGTAATATCAATACCAGTCAAAACAATTTCGTTATAACCATTTTCTACAAGTTTATTAATTTGTTCTATAACCCTATTAGATGGTATAGATACACTTCTTCCTCTTGCTAATCTTGTAGCACAGAAAGTACAATGATTATCACAACCAGTCTGTATTTGAATAAATCCCCTTGTTTTTTCTTCAAAACCAGTAATTAACTGCGGAGCTAACTCATGCAATTCAAGTATATTGCTTATCAAAATCGGTTTTTTACTTGTTTCTTCACTGTCAAAATTCAATGATTTTATTGGTGATTTATGGGCTATAATTTCGTCTTCTTCTTCATCTCCTTCGTCGCAACAACAATCATCGTCGCAATCATCTTCATGATGATGTCTACATGTACATTCATGTTCTCCATCTTCATGGTTATGACCGCATTTACATTCATTATTATCTTCGCCATCATGGCAATGACATTCGTGTTCTTCTTCGTGTTTACATTTACATTTGCCACCGCATTTGCATTTATGTCTATTTTCTAATTCTTTAATAAGCGGTATCAATAGTTCATAATTATTTTTTTTCATTTTATCCAAATTTCCGAAAATAAAATCAACTTCATTCATATTTTCGTAAACTTCGCCATTAGTTTGAACTGCACATCCAACAACTCCAATAATAGCATCTGGGTTTTCTCTTCTTTCTTTTCTAATTGCCTGCCTTAATTGTTTTTCAGCTTCCGCCGTTACGGTACAACTATTAAAAATAGTAATATCTTTATCTTTTAAATCTTCATTTTCTTGAAGAAAGGTTTTTATAACTTCACTTTCGTAAGTATTTAATCTACATCCAAATGTTATTAATTTTATAGCCATTTTATTCAATAATTATTAAATATTTTTCTAATACATTATCTTTCACAATTTTTTCAAATTCTTCTAATGTTATTATATTATCTTGATTAAAAATACCAACCGATTTTCTCTCTAAATAACTAACATAACCAACCGTATTTAAAGTTTTTGCAATATCAACCGCTAAACTTCGTACATAGAATCCTTTTCCACATTTTACTAAAAATCTAGCAATATTTTTATTTTGAAATCCCAGAAATTCTAAATTGTAAACTTTTACATCTCTTTCTTTTAGCTCAATATCTTTGTTTTCTCTTGCCAATTCATAAGCTCTTTTACCATTGATTTTTATAGCTGAATAAATCGGTGGTGTTTGTTTTATATCTCCAATAAATTTATCTAAAATATTAGTAATTTCAATATCAGTTGGAATTTTATCATTTTTGTCTATAATTTCACCTTCTGCATCAGCTGTGCTTCTCAACTCTCCAAAAGTTATGTCAAACAAATACTCTTTTGTAAAGCTCATCGTTTTTTCCGTTGTTTTCGTAGCTTTATTTATACATATAGGTAAAACACCAACCGCCAATGGATCAAGCGTACCACCATGTCCAACTTTCTTTGCTTTTAATATTTTTTTTATTATAGCAACTACCTTAGCAGACGAAAAACCATATGGTTTATTTATATTGAGCCAGCCATTAATTTCATTTCTTTCCATATTATATTAAAATATTTTTTGTTCTAACTTATCATCATTAATATAATTGCTATTAAATTTTTCTAAAAAATCTAATTTTGCTTGTTTTTGACTAGTTCCCGACATTTCTCCTATATATTCATATCCATTTTTAAGTAAATTATCAGTTTTCCAAGTTGGATATTTAAAACCAATATAAAAACATAAAAAAATTTCAAAAATTATAATTATAAAAAGAGGAACAAACAACAACTGTAATAAATTCAATAAAAGCATAACAAGAATCATTATTTCTGTTTGTATTCGTAATTTTTGATAGCCCAAATAAAATACTTGTAATAAACAAGCCCAAATACTAAAACCTTTATTTACAACTTGTAAATCTTGAATTACAAAATTTCTATCTCTTTTTAAAAATATTTTATATGTTTTCATTTTCTACTGCTTTTATAATGGAATTAATTCTATCAATCATATCTTGATCTATATCTTGTTTTAACAAACTATTTAAAATTTCAAGACCATTTTCCGTGTTGCCTTTTTGTAATTCAAATATTCCATTTTGTTCTTGAACTAGTGGCAACAAAGGATTTTTTGGATTATTTAATTCTTTTAATAATTTTTCTATTTGATCATAGTTTGACTTGTTGTTTTGACTTATTAAAATATTAAGTCCAGCAACTCCACTTAAATTTTTTAAAAATTCATTATTATTATCTAAATTATAAATTTCTAAATATATTTTAACAGCTTCATCATATTTTTTCTCTCCTAATAAAATATTTGCAACCTTTATTCCAGAAAGCGTTTTTATTTCGCTATTTTTAGATGAAGTATAAATATCATTTAATATGCTTAAAGCCTCTTCATTTTTACCCTCTGATATGTAATTTATAGCTTGATAAAAACCTATAATATCTTTTTGTTTTGAATTATTCGCTCTATTTGTAAAAAAAATTGTCAAAATAGATACAACTAATATAGCAATAATGAGATATAATATTTGTAATAAATACTTATTTGTAAAATCTCGTATATTATCTAAACTGAATTTTTCCAATATATCTTTATTTATTTTTTTTATTGACATTTTTTTATTTCTTATCATTATAATACTATTATATAGAATAATATTGTATAATTTAAAATGCAAAAAAAATATGATAACAGTAATATTTTTTATAAAATAATCAACAAACAATTACCTGCAACAATAGTTTATGAAGATGATGATGTTTTAGCTTTTAATGATATAAATCCAAAAGCTCCTGTTCATATTTTAATTATACCAAAAGGCGAGTTTATTTCTTTTGACGATTTTGTTGAAAAATCAACAAATGAGAAAGTAGCTAGTTTTTTTAAAACGGTACAAAAAATAGCAAAAGATAATGGTTTATCTGATACTTCTTATAGAATTGTTGGAAATTGTGGTGAAGAAGCAGGACAAATTGTCCCACATTTCCATATACATTTAATGGGATATAATTTACAAACAAAAAAGAGCGAATAAAAGAGATGAAAAAATATTTTTTAACATACTTAGTGTTATGTTTCTTGTGTTTAGGTAAAGCTTATTCTTTGGATTTAAATTCCAAACAAGCAATTTTGATAGATTATGATACTGGTGAAATCTTATACAAACTTAACGAGAAAGATAGAGTTTTTCCATCTTCAATGACAAAAATTATGACTGCTTTTATTATTTTTGATGACATAGAGAAAGGAGATTTACAATTACCGTATAAATTTCAAGTATCAAAAGAAGCTTGGCAACAAGAAGGTTCTAGAATGTTTCTTAATATAGGTAGCAGAGTTTCAATTGATAATATGTTAAAAGGTTTAATTGTTCAATCTGGTAATGACGCCGCTTATGCTCTGGCGGAAGCTGACGCTCCAAATATAAAACGATTTGTTGAAAAAATGAACAGAAAAGCAAAAGAGCTTAAACTAGAAAATACACATTTTACCAACCCAATAGGTTTTAGTGAAGAAGATCATTATATGTCCGTTGAAGATACTGCAATTTTATCACAAAATTTAATCAAAAAACATCAACAATATTATCAAAGATATTTTGGAATGACCGAATATACATACAATAACATTACTCAACAAAATAGAAATACTTTAATAAAAACATATCCAAACGTTGATGGCATAAAAACTGGTCATACTGAAGCTGGTGGATATGCATTAGCCACATCTGCAATAAGACATAAAAAAAGATTAATTGCAGTTGTTAATGGTGCAGATTCAGAAAAAGACAGAGAGAAAGATAGTGAAAAATTATTGAATTATGGATTTATTACTTTAAAAAAATATAGAGTTTTTTATAGAGGCGAGGTTGTAGATTCTATACCAGTTTTATACGGTAAAGATGTTTCCGTAAAAGTTAAAGTAAAAAACAATATTTATGCAACAGCAAAAAATATTAAGGATATAAAAAGTATAATTAATATAGATGGTGAACTTCAAGCTCCTATTATAAAAGATCAAAAAGTTGGTACGATTACTGTTAAAACTAGATATGATCAAAAAACTTATGATATTTTTGCTAACGAAACAGTAAAAAGCGTTAATATTTTTGAAAAAATAATACTAAAAATATACGAAAAATTTAAGAAATAACAATATAACCTTTTAAAGTGTGAGAATTATAAAATTTTTTTTATTATATATTTTCTTTATAGTTTTATCAAATATTGCATTTGCTAAACAAAGTCAAGTTGTAGATATAAGATTGCATACAGAAAATGATAATGAAAGAATAGTAATAGATAGTGATAATAAAATAAATTTTAATGCATTTTTATTAAGAAATCCTTATAGGTTAGTAGTTGACTTACAAAATACAAGTAATAGTGTTAAGGCTCCGAGTTTTAAGAGTGATAAAATTGTAGATCAAGTTAGAATTGGTAAGTTTTCAGAATATGATACAAGATTAGTTTTTGATTTAAATATTAAAGTTAAGTTAAACAATAATTTTTACTTAGCATCAAGCAGGGAAAATTCTACACATAGAATAGTTATAGATTTAAATTTTAACAATAACGATTTAATCCAGTCAGAAGATGTAATTGGAAAATTAATAGAAGAAAATAACTTATATGATGCTGAACCAAATATTTTAAATAGCTTAATAGATAATATTCTTGCGGATAACAATAAAACTAAAACAAACAATACAGAAAAAAATCTTGGAAAAATTAAAGTTGTTTCAAAAACAAATAATAATTTTGCTTATAAATCAAACGTAGCACAATATAATGTTGTAAAGACAAATAGAAAACCAAGAATAATCATAGATGCAGGACATGGCGGAAAAGATCCGGGCACAATAGGATTAAAAGGAACAAAAGAAAAAATAATAACTTTAACTTATGCTCAATCTTTAAAAAAAGCATTAGATAAGACAGGCAAATACAAAGTTTATTTAACAAGAAATCAAGATTTCTTTATTGAATTACGTGAAAGAGTTTCAATAGCAAGAAGATATAAAGGAGACTTATTTATTTCAATTCATGCAGATTCATCTCCAAACAAAAAAGCAAGAGGATTATCCATTTACACATTATCCCAAAACGCTTCCGATACTAGAACTGCACAACTAGCTCAAAAAGAAAATAAAGCTGACATTATAGGCGGAATAAATCTTTATGGGGAATATCAAGATACAATAAATACACTAGTTGATATTTCTAGACATCAAGCAATGAATGACTCTAAAATATTCGCAAAAATTTTAGAAAAACAATTAATCAGAAGAAATATACAAGGGCTTGGCAATATGGTAAAATATGCAAATTTTGCGGTTTTAACTGCGGCAGATATGCCGTCCATATTGCTAGAATTAGGATTTTTATCAAATAAAACTGACGAAAGAATGATTAGATCTTATGGATACAAAACAAAAATAGTTAATGCTATTGTTGAATCTGTAAATTCCTATTTTAAATCAAATCCGGTGTGATTTTGTAATAATTTTGTTTACACGAAAATTATCAAAAATGTTTAAAAAAAGAATATAAATTTATTAATAAAGAGTTTTATAATGGCTCTAAAAAATTAAGTTAATTGAAATTAACAATATTTACAAAATTATTCATATAATTCTTGATATTAATTTTATTTGTATTATAAAAAATATATCAAACAATAAAAAGGACAAAATATGAATTTCAAAGGTGAATATTGGAAGTCGGAGATTGATGTTCGTGATTTTATTCAAGAAAATTATACTCCATATTTAGGCGATGGTGAATTTTTAAAACCATCAACAGAAAAAACAAAAAAAGTTTGGAATAAACTTACCGAAATGTTTAAAGTTGAGAGAGAAAAAGGAGTTTATGATGCAGAAACTAAACTCCCACAAAGTCTTGATACTTACGGAGCTGGTTATATTGATAAGGAAAATGAAACTATTGTTGGTTTGCAAACAGATAAACCATTAAAGAGAGGTATTTTTCCTAAGGGTGGTTTAAGAATGGTTGAGACCGCTTTAAAATCTTATGGATATGAAATTGATCCATTAACAAAAGAAATTTTTACAAAATACAGAAAAACACACAATGATGGTGTTTTTTCAGCTTATGATAGTGATATTAGAGCTTGCAGACATGCGCATATAATTACTGGTTTGCCAGATGCTTATGGTAGAGGTAGAATTATTGGTGATTATAGAAGAATTGCTCTTTACGGTGTAGATAGATTAATTGAAGAAAAACAAAAAGACTTCAAAAATATGGGCGGTGAAGAATATAATGAGGATATAATCAGAAAAAGAGAAGAACTTACCGAACAAATTAATGCTTTAAAAGCATTTAAAAAAATGTGTGCTAACTATGGTTTTGATGTTTCAAAACCAGCTCAAAACGCAAAAGAAGCGGTACAATGGGTATATTTTGGATACTTAGGGGCTGTAAAAGATCAAGATGGTGCTGCTATGTCTCTTGGTAGAGTTTCAACTTTCCTTGATATTTATATTGAAAAAGATATAGCTGATGGAAAATTGACGGAGGAAGAAGCGCAAGAGTTAGTAGATCAAATGATTATTAAATTAAGAATCGTTAGATTTTTAAGAACCCCTGAATATAATTCTTTATTTACAGGTGATCCAACTTGGGTTACAGAATCACTTGGTGGTATGGGCGTTGATGGTAGAACACTTGTTTCAAAAACATCGTTTAGGTTTTTAAATACTCTTTATAATTTAGGTCCAGCACCAGAACCAAATTTAACAGTTTTATGGTCGGAAAATTTACCTGAAAATTGGAAAAAATTCTGCGCAAAAGTTTCTATTGATACATCCGCAATTCAATATGAAAATGATGATTTAATGAGACCAATTTATGGTGATGATTACGGTATTGCTTGCTGTGTTTCTTCTATGAAAATAGGTAAACAGATGCAATTCTTTGGCGCAAGAGCTAACTTAGTAAAATGTCTTTTATACGCTATTAATGGTGGTAAAGATGAAATGCTTGGCGAGCAAGTAGCTCCAATGTTTGAGCCTATCACAAGTGAATATTTAGACTATGATGAAGTTATGGCTAAATTTAATCAGATGATGAAGTGGCTTGCAAAAACTTATTGTAATGCTTTGAAGATTATTCATTATATGCATGATAAATATGATTATGAAGCATATGAAATGGCTTTACATGATACAGATGTAGAAAGATTTGAAGCTTCTGGTATTGCTGGTTTATCTATTGTTGCCGACTCATTAAATGCTATTAAAAATTGCAAAGTTAAAGTTATCAGAAATGAAAAAGGATTAGCTGTTGATTTTGAAAGAGAAGGTGATTATGTTCCTTTTGGAAATAATGATGAAGAAGCTGATAAAATTGCTTGCGATTTAGTAAAAACATTTATGGGATATATGGCAAGCCATGAAACTTATAGAGGAGCATTAGCAACTCAATCACTTTTAACTATCACATCAAACGTTGTTTATGGAAAGAATACAGGATCCACACCTTGTGGTAGAAAAGCAGGTACTCCATTTGCACCAGGCGCTAACCCTATGAATGGTAGAGATACCAAGGGTGCAGTTGCAGCTTTAAGTTCCGTTGCAAAACTTCCATTTGCTTATTCAAGAGATGGTATTTCATATACATTTGCGATTACTCCACAAGCATTAGGAAAAGATAAAGAAATCCAAATTAATAATCTTGTTTCTTTATTAGATGGCTACTTTACACCAAAAGGCGGACAACATTTAAATGTAAATGTATTTGTAAGAGAATTGCTTGAAGATGCTATGAATCATCCAGAAAAATATCCACAACTTACAATTAGAGTTTCAGGATATGCTGTTAACTTTATCAAGTTAACAAGAGAGCAACAATTAGATGTTATAAGTAGAACAATAAATAGTTGCATGTAATATACAAAAATGGTACTTATTATTTATAAGTACCATTTATTTATGATAAGGGTGTCCGTTTTGTAAGGTATAAACTCTATAAAGCTGTTCTATCAACATTACTCTAACAAATAAATGTGGAAAAACCATTTTACCAAAAGATAAAACAAAATTAGATTTATCCCTAACTTCTTGCGATAATCCTTCTGCTCCACCTATTATAAAATTAATCTCTTCTGTTCCATTATTTTGATATTTTGTAATTAAATCACAAAACTCTGGCGTTGTAATGATTTTACCTCTTTCATCCAATGATATTATTTTAGAACCATTATTACAATGCTGTAATAATAATTTACCCTCTTCTTCTTTTAGCTTTTCGCCTTCATAATTTTTTTTTAAAATTAATTCATGTAAATTAATATTAAAATTCATTCTTTTCTTATATTCGTAAAACAATGTTTCACATGGAACATCTTTGAATTTACCAATAGATAATATATTAAACTTCATATATTATTTAACATTACTATTGGTATTTAATAATTGAATTAGATTACCGCTAGCTTTATTATCAATTATAATCTTCTCATTATTTTGCATAATTTCTTCCATAGTCTCAATATAAATTCTTTTTTTAGTAATATCTTTATTTAATTTATATTCATCATATAATTTATTAAACCTAGCTGTTTCTCCTTCTGCTTTTGAAATTACCGCCCTTTTATAAGCTTCCGCTTCTTGAATTAAAGCTTCCGCCTCACCTCTTGCTTTTGGCATAATATCATTACTATATGATTTTGCCTCATTAATTTTTCTTTCTTTATCAGCTTTTGCAGTTTGAACATCTCTAAATGCGTTTATTACTTCCTTTGGAGGATCGGCCCTTAATAATTGAACTGTAATTATATTAATTCCAGCATTATAAGAATTGAGAATATTTTGCAATAATTCCTTTGCTTCTAATTCAATTTCAAGTTTTTTATTAGCTAATACATCATCTATTTCCCTATTAGCAACTATTTCTCTCATAACACTTTCAGTGGCACTTCTAATAGTTTTTTGTGGATCTTTAATATTAAATAAATAATCTTTTACATTGCCAATTTTCCATTGAACCTCAAAATCAATATCCGCAATATTTTCATCACCAGTAAGCATAAGACTTTCTTCGTCAAATGTTTTTTTACTATTAGGAGATGTAGAAAAACCAAACTCTTCTTTATTAATTCTTGTAGTAGCAACTTTTATAACTTTTCCAATAGGCGATGGAATATAAAAATGTAAACCAGGCGCAGTTGTTTCATAATATTTACCAAAATATGTAATAACAGCATTTTCATCAGAATTTACTTTATAAATACCACTCAACATCCAAATTATAAATAAAATTCCAACACCTATAATATATAATTTTTTATTATTAAATGATATATTTATTCCATTATTATTGTTTTGATTGTTTTTCTTATTCTTAAAAAAATCTTTAAATATTTTTTCAATATTATCATTATTTTTATTATTTAAATTATTTGTATTATTTACATTATTCTTATTATTTTCGTCAATATCCCAAGGATTTTTCATAATCATTATCTTTTTTCACTAATTATAAAAATATTAATAATTAATTTAAAGTCAATAATATAATTAGAAATGGTGTATTTAATTTTTTACGACTAGAAATTTTTAAACTTGACTTTAAAAAAATACATGTTATTATTGGTCTGTTGGGACAATAGCTCAGTTGGTTAGAGCAGGGTGCTCATAACGCCTTGGTCCAGGGTTCAAGTCCTTGTTGTCCCACCATTTCCTATTATTTTTTGTAAATAATTTGGAGAGGTGGCTGAGTGGCCGAAAGCGGCTTCCTGCTAAGAAGTTATACTGGGATAACTGGTATCATGGGTTCGAATCCCATCCTCTCCGCCATTAATTAAACAAATATAAATCAATATACAAAAAATTAAATATTTGACTAGCTTAGGTTGGGATGAGAACCCATGATTGGGTTCGGGTCGAAACGAAGTTTAGGCAACGTTGAGTTTTTAGATAAGTATAAATATATATATTTTTTGTCATACTATTTTATTATATAATGATACTAGATACTATACTAAGAATATTCTTTATTTCTCCCCTGTTAAGGAAAAAGCCTCTACATCCCTCCTGATAAGAATACCACTCTATCCCCCACGATAAGTGAAATCTTATTCCGCTATGATAAGGTGGAGCAAGAGTGATTCTGCGTCAGTTCCACCCTTACAAATAAAGGCGGGTAGTAGGTATTCTATGACTAACTTTACACTCACGAAAAGAAGCAGAAAGGAGGAGATTTTGCGACCGACTTCACCCTTATAAAGAGGAGTAAAGTTTAGATATTTTATATCATCTCTTTATAAAAAATTATTTTTAGCACTAAAACAAGTTAAAAGTAAGCCAAAAATTATCAATATATCCTATTTATCAAAATAATATTTGATTTTTTATATTTTTTGTTAAATAATGCAAATTATAGAAAAAAAATACAAAAATACTATGACAGATAAAACTATCTTTGAAGAATCATTGGATTTTCATAAAAATGGCAGACCTGGTAAGGTTGCTCTTGAATTAACAAAACCATTAGAAACACAACATGATTTGGCTATGGCTTATTCACCTGGTGTAGCTGAATGTTGTACAGAAATTGCAAAAGATTACGACAAGATATATGATTATACCGCAAAGGGTAATTATGTTGCTATTATTAGTAATGGTACAGCAATTCTTGGACTTGGTGATTTAGGCGCTGGTGCTTCAAAACCAGTTATGGAAGGAAAATGTGCATTATTTAAAAAATTTGGCAGAATTGATGCTGTTGATATTGAAGTTGGTACAAAAGATGTTGAAGAGTTTATCAATTGTGTTAAATTATTAGGTGATACTTGGGGCGGAATTAATCTTGAAGATATTAAGGCTCCTCAATGTTTTGAAATAGAAACAAGATTAAAAGAATTAATGAATATACCTGTTTTCCATGATGATCAACACGGTACAGCTGTTATAAGTGGTGCTGGTTTAATTAATGCATTAAAAATTAATGGCAAAAAAATTGAGGATATAAAAGTTGTATTTAATGGAGCTGGTGCGGCATCTATTTCTTGTGCTAAATTAGTTGAAGCATTAGGTGTAAAACATGAAAACATCACAATGTGTGATAGTAAGGGTGTTATATACAAAGGCAGAACGGTTGGTATGAATAAATGGAAAGAAGCAATGGCAAGAGATACAAAATTCAGAACATTAGCTGAGGCATTAGTTGGAGCTGATGTATTCTTTGGTTTATCTGTTGCTGATGCTTTAAAACCAGAAATGTTAAAAACAATGGCAAAAGATCCAATAGTATTTGCATTAGCAAATCCAAATCCAGAAATTACATATGAATTAGCAACTTCAACAAGAAGCGATGTTATAATGGCTACTGGAAGATCTGATTACCCAAACCAAATTAACAATGTTATGGGCTTTCCTTATATTTTCAGAGGAACACTTGATACAAGAGCAAAGACAATAAATGAAAAAATGAAACTTGCTGCTTGCTATGCTCTTGCGGAAATTGCTAGACAAGAAGTTCCTGAAAGTGTTAAAAAGATATACAATAAAGATTTAAGTTTTGGAAAAGATTACATAGTTCCAACTCCTTTTGATCCAAGATTATATGTAGAAGTTTCAACAGCAGTTGCAAAGGCAGCAGTTGAAAGTGGTGTTGCAAGAAAGAATATCACAGATTGGGAAGCTTACAAAAAAGAATTATTGAAAAGAAAATAACTTTTATTAATTTTTAAGAATATAGAAATGTAGAATTTTACATTTCTATATTTTGTTAAATCTTAAAATATCACCTAAATTTAAAAAATAAATGTCAAAATGATTAAAAATAATTAAAAGATGGTACACCCAGAGGGACTTGAACCCCCAACCGACTGTTCCGAAGACAGTTGCTCTATCCATTAAGCTATGGGTGCACTAAGAAAATAATATATTTTATTTTTTATAAGTCAACAATATCAGATTTTGAAAATTAAGACTTTACAATAAATTATTGCGGTACTTATTTGTATTCTAATTTAATCTATTATATAATAATAACCAATAAAACAATCTTGATTTTTTTTCATAGCGTTTTCATAACTTTGAGAAAAATTTGCATTATTTCTCCCATCTAAGCCACAAGCACCTCTAAAAATTCCACTATTGTAAATACCGTCATCAAACTTATAATCAAACTTAACAAAATATTTTATAGGAATTAATGGTTTCTTTTTTGTTTCATTCCATCCTTTGATTGTTAAATATATGGAACCAATTTTCATATTTTGTCTTACGTATTGGTTACCAGTTATTGATCTTGCGACCTCAAAATAATATATGGAATCTTTTAAAATATTTGAATAAACAGCAGTTTCTTTTTTAATTTCATTATTAATAATACCTTCTAGATACATTTCACAAATGGTCCAGTATAATCATTTGGTATACGATAATTTGGATTTTCTCCATTATAAGGATATTTAAAAGATGAACTATTGTAATTTTCCGTATTTTCTACGTGTCCAATTTTTCCATCATTGTTAATATCACCAGGTAATCTATTTTTAATAGTTTTAAAGGCAAAAACCGCCTGTTTATAACCATCCATTTCATTCATAAAACCTTTAATTTTTGTACTCTCAATCAAACTCTGTCCACCAGTAATACCAGCTATTAATAATCCAATTATTATAAGAACAATGGATAATTCTATAAGTGAAAAAGCTTTGTTGTTGTTCACATTATATAAAAATGATTGATATGTTACATAATTGTAAATTATAATATTATTTTTTCAAGGTGATTATGTTATATGAAAAGTTTTGTATTATTAACTTTTTGTATATTACTAATTGTTGCACTTAATATAATTTATTAAATACCAGTCTATTTTTCCATCCGCTAAGAATACTCTCTATTTTTCATGCAAGTATATTCTTCATTTTGCCTCCTGATAATGTCCCCCACCCCCCTTGATCAGCGTATACCCCATCCCCCCTGATAAGCTCCCTTTATTCCCCACTGATAAGGGGCACCTATTCAATTCCCCCTATGATAAGGGGTACCCATCCAATTCCCCCCTGATAAGCACACTGTTCACTCCTTCTTGTCTTAATACTTGATTTCTTAAACTTAACATTATATTATTATAAATACAG
>CAKVGI010000015.1 GCA_934747265.1 uncultured Rickettsiales bacterium | reverse complement strand
CTTTCATTATAAAACATATAATGGTGGTTTCTTTAAAAATAAGGAGTATGTAGGCAATAATAAGTGAACAGTGTGCCCTGATAAGGGGGGTAAGGGGGGTTTAAATACTTTAATTGTTTTAAAGTATGTTTTTTATGTTAATATATTATTTTATAATTCTTATAAAATTATTAATTATATAATTTATATATAATGATTACTGTTTAATATATAATATATTTCTATTATTCTTAATTAATAATTTTAAATTTGAGATATTTAGATTTAACATTTTTAATTTTCAATTATTAATTTTGTTTTATAATAAAATAAATAAATAAATACTATCAACCACCCTATCAGTCTACGACTGACTCCCCCCTTATCATCACACTCCCCCCTCCTTCTTCTCTCAATACTTAATTTCTTAAACTTAACATTATACTATTATATTATTATACTATCATATTATCATAAATACAGTTAATTAATAAATAAATAATAACAAATCATGTCCAAACCAAATACAAATATTATAAGATGTACTCATTGTTGTGATTATAAATATATAGAAATAATAATAAGATAAAGAATAATATATAAGAATAATAAGAAAAAAATAAAGCAATATAATATACAAAATAGAATAAAAAAGAATAAAGAATAAACTAAATAAAAAAATAACTAGTTAAGATAAATAGATGATAGTAAATTATGTAAAAATAAATTATATAAGAATAAATTAAACAAAAGAAAACAAATTATATAAGAAGGAAATAAATTATATAAAAGTAAATTATATAAAAGTAAATCATAAAAAAATAAAGTAGATAAGAATAAATTATATAAGAATAAATTAAACAAAAAAAACAAATCATATAAGAACAAAACAGATTAAACAAAAAATAAATTAGATAAAAATATACCAGATATTATAGAAATGGACGAAGCACAAAGCTGAACAATGATGTGCTTGCACAATCATTGTAGCCTGTCGGTCTGCGAAGTGTCAACTGAACGAAGTGAAGGCGAAGCACAAAGTGGGAGCAAATCAAGCTTGCTTGAATTTGCTAGCTTGTCGTCCCACGAAGTGCGAAATGAGTTTACGAAGTAAACGAATATCAGATTTATATTCGTATAAAAAAGGGGCTAATAAAACACCCATATGGCTTGCTTATTTTAGATGGAGAAAACGAACCATAAATGTTGGAAAATAAAAAAGAAGTTTACTTATTTTTATTTGACAACTTACGGGTGAAGTTTGCTGAAAGAAACAGTAAAAGATATTCAAAAAAAGAAGACTTATTATATGGTACAATACAATTATTCTTTCATTATAAAACATATAATGGTGGTTTCTTTAAAAATAAGGAATGTATAGACAATAATAAGTGAACAGTGTGGGGGAGTCAGTCGTAGACTGACAGGGGGATTGAGAACATTTATTTTATAATAAAACAAATGAATAATTAAAAATTAAAAATAAAATATAAAATTGAGGAGTTTAAATTTAAGATTTAAAATTAAAAATAATTAAGAATTAAGAATAATAAAGTATATTACATATTAAATAATGATAATATAAATAATAATTATCATTTAATATAATCAAGTAATTTAAACCCCCCTTACCCCCCTTATCAGGGGGGGATGGAAAGATATCCCTTATCAGGGGGAATGAGAAGAGAACTTATCAGGGTGGGGATGGATGGGGCTTTATCAGGAGGAGATGAGAGGACTTTATCAGAGGGAAAATGAGGAATACCACTTGGTATGGTGGAATGGAAAGATATCCCTTATCAGGATGGAATGGAAAGGTATCCCTTATCAGGGGCATGATGAAGGAATACCGCTTATCAGGGGGGAGCATCGCTTATCATGGGGGATGGAGGGGAAACTTATCAAGGGGGATGAGAAAATCTTATTAGGGTGGATAAATGGAACCCTTTATTAGAAGGGAGAAATGGTACCCCTTATCAGGGGTGATGGAATAGCCCACTTATCATGGAGAGATAGGGAGTATTTTTAGTGGGGAAGGGCGAGGTGTGATGCCTTAGTAGTATGGAAGTACCCACCTTAGTAGTAGTGAAGGTACCCACCTTAGTGGTGGAAAACAAAATGGTATTCTTAATATATGGTCGGATAAACAAAATCCATTAGTAGAGGAAAAATGAAATAGTATTCTTGCAGGGAGAGAATAAAAGAATACTCTTAGTTGAGTAATATTATAGCACTCTCAATAAAAAACATAAAAATAAAAAGATATGGTAAGAGCATTTAAATTATAGATCGGAGTTTATATTTATTGTTTAATAAATTATGTATTGGAAATATAACGATTAAGCAATATAAGTAATATATTAAAAGTTAACGGTACCTTATAGTTTAGTGTAAATTATATTGATTTATAAATATTATATGTTATGGTCTATTTATATTAATGTTTGTGCGTCAATATGAAAATTTCTTTTAAAAATTATACAACATTGGAATCAATAGATACTAATGTTTTAGTTGAATTTCTTACAGAAGATTATGTAAAAAAATTTTTTGAAGTGAATGGAAAATGTGTTTGTGGTCCAGATTGCAAATGTGGTGAAAAATGTAATTGTGATAAATGCCCATTACAAGAAGCTATTTATGAATTTGATTTTAAAGGTAAAAAATTGGAGACAGCTGTTGTTTCTTCTCAGACCAAGAATTTTGACAAAATTATTTTTATAGGTCTTGGAAAAGAGGAAAAATTAACAAAAATCACAGCAGAAGAAATTGGTTATAAAACATTTAAATATTTAAAAAGTAATAAAATTAAAAATGCAAGTATAGCTTTTAATATAACGATTAATAAAAAACAACAGTTTGATTTTTTGAGAGAAAATATTGATTTGTATTCAAGTTTCGTATTTGGTTTTAGTGTTGGTGAATACAATTTTACAAAATACTTTACTAATGATAAACTAAAAAATAAGGAGATTTCGGTTAAAGATGTTGTGTTTATAACAAGTAAACCAAAAGATTTAGAAAAAACTTTTGAAGATAATGCAATAATAAAAGATAATGTTTTCTTTTGTAGGGATTTAGTAAATGAGCCATCGAATGTAATTTATCCGGATACTTATATAAAAATTGCAAAAGACTTAGAGAAATTTGGTGTTGGTGTTGAAATAATTGATAAAAAACAGACGAAGAAATTGGGTATGGATGCTTTATTGTCAGTTAATCAAGGTAGTGATAATGATCCGTACTTGGTTGTATTAAAGTGGGAAGGAGCAGAAAAGAATGATAAACCTTTGGCTTTTGTTGGAAAAGGTGTAACATTTGATAGTGGCGGATTATCATTAAAGCCTTCTAGTGCAATGGAAGAAATGAAAATTGATATGGCGGGTTCTGCTGTTGTTTTGTCTTTAATTAGATTATTAGCTCAAAGAAAAGCAAAAGTAAATGCGGTTGGTATTATGCCGTTAGTTGAAAATATGCCTTCTGGACATGCTATAAAAGTTGGTGATATTGTAAAATCAATGTCTGGTCAGACAATAGAAATAATGAATACAGATGCTGAGGGTAGGGTGATTCTGGCTGATGCTTTATATTATGTAGCTACAAAATTTAATCCAGAAATTATTATTGATTTGGCTACATTAACTGGTGCTATTATGGTTGCTTTAGGTGATGATTATGCTGGCTTATTCACAAATAATAGTGATTTATTTAAAGAATTAAAAGAAGCAGGAGAATCAACAAACGAAAAAGTATGGAGAATGCCATTATCAGAATTAGGTGGTTTTTACGATAAACAAATAGATTCAGATTTTGCAGATGTTAGAAATACAGGAAAAACAAGAGATGGTGGCTCAATTACAGCAGCTCAATTCTTGCAAAGATTTATTAACAAGCATAAAAAATGGGCACATATAGATATAGCATCAACAGCATATGTAAAACAAGAACATTTTTTAACTCCAAAAAATGCAACTGGTTATGGCGTTAGACTATTGAATGAATTAATTAAAAATAATTACGAGAAATAGTATTAAGGTAGGAAATTATAATAGTTAATAAATTACTTTATAATTTCCACTTTTATTCTACCCTTATTTTTTACAAAAATGTAAAGGTAGAATAGAGGACTAAATAAACTAGCTATTCAAAAGTTCTAACCATTCTTGTTCATTTAGTATTTTTGTTCCTAATTCTTGAGCTTTTTTTAGTTTACTACCACTATCTTCACCAGCAACAATCATATTTGTTTTTGCGGAAATACTACCAACAACTTTAGCCCCTAATTCTTCAGCTCTTGCTTTTGCTTCTTGCCTTGTCATACCGCTTAAAGTTCCAGTAAAAATAATACTTTTTCCATCAAGTTTATTTGATTTAACTTTTTGTACATAATTGCCGATATTAATAACCTTTTTTAATTCGTCAATTCTTTTAAGATTTCTTGCATCCAAAAAGTAATCAAGTATTGAATTTCCTATTTTTTCACCTATTCCATCTATTGAAATAAATTCATTGTACTCTTCAGTATCCCTTAAACCAAATAGGTTTTTTTCGCTAGCTTTCTTAACTTTTTCCATAAAATTTTCAAGTGAAGTATAATGATTTGCTAATAATTTTGCATTAACTTCACCTAAATATCTAATACCCAATGAAAATAGAAATCTGTCAAGACTTATATTTCTAGCTTTTTGTATAGCTTCAAATAAATTATTAGTTGATTTATCGCCCCAACCATCACTATATCTAATTGGTAATTTAGGATAATTATTTATATCAATTTCAGCAGAAGAATGCAAATCCTTATTGAAATTAAATAAATCAAGATTATTTGGGTTATATTCCCTTTCTATTATCTCTTCTCTTTCTTGCAACTTAAAAATATCAATAAAGTCTCTTATTCTGCCTTCTTCATAAAATTTTTCAATTTGTTTTTCACCTAAACCATCAATATCAAAAGCTTTTTTCGAAACAAAATGTTTTAATCCTTCTACAACTTGTGCCGAGCAATTTATACCGCCACTGCATCTAACAACAACATCTTCATAAATTAAAGGACTTCCGCAAATAGGACATTTTACTGGGAAATTATACGGCTTACTATCAGGATCTCTTTTTTCTTTTAAAACTTCAACAACCTGTGGTATAACATCCCCTGCCCTTTGAATTTTAACTATATCATTTTCTCTAATATCTTTTCTCTCAATTTCTTCCCTATTATGCAATGTTGCATTTGAAACAAGTACGCCACCGACACCAACAGGAGTAAGTCTTGCAACAGGTGTCAAAGCACCAGTTCTACCAACTTGTATATCAATTTTTTCAATTTTTGTTATAGATTGCTTTGCTGGAAACTTATAAGCTAAAGCCCATCTAGGATGATGTGTTATATTTCCTAATCTTTTTTGTAATTCCCAACTATTAACTTTTATAACAACCCCATCAATATCATAATTCAAACTATATCTAATTTCAGTCATATATGCTAAAAAAGCCATAATTTCTTCCATTGAATTACATAGCTTCATTGGACTTGCTGTATTTAAACCAAAACTCTTAAAGGTGTCAATCAAATGTTCTTGATTTTCAATTTTAAAATCATTAGAATATTCGCCAACAGTATAAGCAAAGTATTTTAGATTTCTACTAGCCGTAATAGCTGTATCAAGCTGTCTCAAAGAACCAGCCGCCGCATTCCTTGGGTTAGCAAAAGGCTTTTCTATTTTAGCATTAAGATTTTCAAAATCATCTTTTGCCATATAAATTTCACCCCTTACTTCAATGATTTTTGGATAATTTCCATTTAATTTTTTTGGGAAACCAGAAATAGCTCTTAAATTTTCTGTAATATCTTCACCAATATGTCCATCACCCCTTGTTGATCCCAAAACAAGTTTGCCATCTTCATATCTAGCGGAAAATGAAAGTCCATCAATTTTTGGTTCAAGAAAAAACGGTATAAACTTATCTTTTTCAATACCTAAAAACCTTAAACATTTTTCAGTAAAATTTTGTATATCTTCTTCATTAAATCCATCATTTATTGAAATCATCAATTCTTTATGTTCTACCTTCTTAAAACCATCTAAAACCTTATAACCAACAAGATTAAGTACTTCATCGTTTGAATTTTCACCTAATAAATCTTTCAACTCATGTTTTAAAGCGTCATATTCTGCATCGGTTATCAACGGTGCATCGTTTTTATAATATGCTTCATTATGTTTTAATATTTCTTTCTTTAAAAACTCAATTCTATCTTGCTTTTCCATAAACACATTGCAATTTATACTAATTACAATATAAAATAAATTATAAAAACTTCAATGTTTTATTTGATTATTAATATTTTTTCTTGATTTTTGCAAAAAATAAACATATTGTATAAATATGTACCCATAGCTCAACTGGATAGAGTATTCGGTTGCGAACTGAACGGTTAGGAGTTCAAGTCTCCTTGGGTACACCATATTAATTTTTATAATTTTGATTATATATATAATTATTATATGTTATAGCTAATTGTGTGTATTATTAAAATATAAATATTGTGATGATAAAATAAATAAGACTTTTTGTCTCTTTTTATAATGGTGGTTGAGTTGGTTGCAGAATCCCATTTCTCTTCTATTCTTTTGTAAGGGGGGCTGACGTAGTCAGTACCCCTTTCTGCCTCCCCTGCAAGTGAGGCTGACGTAAAATACCTCCCCTTCGCCCCCCTGATAAGGGGGGAGTCAGTCGTAGACTGACAGGGGGGTTGATGGTATCCATTTGTTTTATAATAAAACAAATGGATAATTAAAAATTAAAAATTGAAAATTGAAAATGAATATAAAGTTTGGAATCTCAAATTAAGAATTAAGAATTAAGAATTAAGAATAATAAAGTATATTACATATTAAACAATGTTATTTATTTTATTTATAATATAAATAATAATTGTAATTTAATATAATCAAAGCATTTAAACCCCCCTTACCCCCCTTATCAGGGGGGGATGAGAGGAGCTTATTAGGGGGGGGATGAGAAAACCTTATCAAGGTGTGGGGTGGGCGCCCCTTATCGGGAGGATATAAGGGGACTTAGCAGGGGTGGTAAAATAGTATCCTTAGCGTAATGGAATGGAGAGATAACCTCTTGGCGGGTGGGGGATAGATAGGAACTTAACAGGCGAGAATATGGGGAAAAACTTATCAAGGAGTAAAAAGTACACTTAGCAAAAAAGTAAATAAATGAAATTATTATTGGCACCAAACATTAAATAATAAAAATCTTGACAAAAACTTTTCTATTAGGAATAATTCTAGTAGTTTAGTGTTGATGTTTAAAATTATGTATAACAATAATAAAAATAATGAAGTAGATGATACAGCTGAATCAGAAGATGAGGATATCGGCGTTGGATCATCAAAACAAAATAAAGCAATAATTATTATTGTTTCAGCTATTCTTGCATCTGCTGCTGTTTATTTCTTTATTTTAAAAGAACCTGAGGATACTAGTACATCAACAACACAGCAGTCAAATGAAATAGTTGTATCAGACGGTGGTGTTCAACCTTTAACAAATGAACAAGTTGATTATAATGTTACAGATATTTTAGATACTGTTCCTGATACTAATTTAGATACAAAAAGCACTCAGAGTACAGTTCCAGCATTGCCAGAGATACCAGAGTTGCCAGATTCCATAAGACAGCAAATTTCTGATAATATATCAGCACAAAATAACCAAAAAAAAGAAGAAAACCCAAAGATTCAATCAGAAACATACACGAAAGAAGAAGTTGATAAAATGATAGAAGATAGAATGAAGGAATTATTGGTTCAACAAAAAGAAAACAATAACGCTAATAGTAATAATAATATAAATACACCACAAACAATATTACCAAATAAAAATAATTCTAGCGATATTTCGGCTGTTGATTTATTAAATAAAGGTACCGAAAATAGTGATTTATCAAAGATACAAAAAAATCAAGTTTTAGCTGAAAGACGCGGTGCTCCAATGTTTTCTATTAGTGGTGGAATTGGACCAGCAAATAGTTTGCCACAGGATAATAATGCTATAATTTTAACATATTCAGATTCAAAATTAGAAGTGCCAACAAAGGCACCAGATATTATGCCAACACAAATTACTGATTTAACTAGAACTATATTGCAAGGTAAAATTATAAATGCAGCTCTTGAAACTGCAATTGATACTGATATAGCTAGCGATATAAGGGCTGTTATAACTAGGGATGTATTTGCAGAAGAAGGTAAAAATATTTTAATACCAAAAGGTTCAAGGATTATTGGAACATATTCAACAAATGTTTCCGCGGGACAAACTAGAGTTACGATAAATTGGAATAGAATTATAAGGGTTGATGGAATGAGTTTGAATATTACATCAATAGGAGCTGATAGACTTGGAAGAGCTGGTGTTCAAGGTGAAGTTGATAATAAATATGCTCAACGATTAGCAAATACATTTTTATCTAGTGTTCTGAGTGTTGGTACAAGTTTGGCTGTTGAAAAAATGAGTGGTTCAACTGGTATTTCAAGCACTGTTAGTTCTTTAACTGGCGAAACCACAACGACTAGTGGAAAAGCATCTGATTACGCGTTGGTAGATGCAACACAAAATCTTATGGATGAAGCAAAAAATATAGTTGATGAAATAGCTAATCAAAGGCCTGTAATTAGAATACCACAAGGTGAAAAAATTACTATAATGGTTACGCAAGATGTAACACTTCCAGTATTTAAGAAAGGAAATTGATATGCAAAATTTTGAAGCATTAGATGTATATTTAAGATCAATAAATGCAATACTTTCAAAAGAAGGAATTGCTGAAATATCAATAAATAAACCAAACGAAGCTTGGGTTGAAAAGCTTGGTGAGATGTATAGAGTTGAACTGCCGGGTTATGATTTAAAATATTTAAAATCTCTTGGTAGATTGATAGCACAATCCACAGATCAAAAAATTAGTGAAGAGCAACCTTTATTGTCAGCAACTCTGCCGTCTGGATATCGTGTGCAGGTTGTTTTTCCGCCAGCTTGCGAAAATAATACCGTCGTAATGTCAATCAGAAAAAAGAATGATACTGTTTGGACGCTTGATGATTATGAAAAAATGGGAGCTTTTGAAAATACAAAAATTGGAAAATCAGTGGATGATTCTGTAATTATTTTATCTAAATTATTAAAAGCCGGAATGATAAAACAGTTTTTGCATAAAGCTATTTTAAGTAAAAAAAATATAATAATTTCTGGTGGTACATCAACTGGTAAAACAACTTTTGCAAATGCTTGTATGCAAGCTATACCTTCTGTTGAAAGACTAATTAGTGTAGAAGATGCTAGGGAGATTGATCTGTCTGGACATCCAAATAGAGTCTCATTAATAGCATCAAGAGGAGGACAGGGTAGAGCAAATGTATCAACGCAAGACTTAATAGAAGCTTGTCTTCGTTTAAGACCAGATAGAATAATAGTTGGTGAGTTAAGAGGAGCTGAAGCATTTTCTTTTCTAAGAGCTATAAATACTGGACATCCTGGTTCAATATCAACACTACACGCTGATACACCAGAAATGGCTATCCAACAAATGAAATTAATGGTTATGCAAGCTGGGCTTGGTATGCCACCAGATGATGTTTTAAACTATATAAGAAATGTTGTTGATATAATAGTACAACTTAAAAGAGGAGATAAAGGTAGAAGATATATTTCTGAGATATATTTTAGAGATTTTAATAAGAGATTATAGTTTTTTGTAATTCATTCCAAGAAATGTATACTTGTTTTGCAGTAATAAATATAATTACTGAATACATGAAAGTAATTAAATATTTTTTAAAAGATTTTTTACTTGATTTTTTTGCAATATTTGCTATACATATATGGTAATAAATAGTTTGGCAATGTATCCTGAATCGTTTGTAAAAGAATTAGAAACCACAATTTCAATCTCCGATTTAGTTGGAAAAAAAATTCCATTAAAGAAGAGAGGTAGGGATTTTGTTGCTTGCTGTCCATTCCATCATGAAAAAACCCCATCTTTTTCTGTTAGTGATATGAAGGGAATTTATCACTGTTTTGGTTGTGGTAAAAGTGGAAATATTTTTACTTTTGTTATGGAAATGGAAGGTTTAAATTTTAAAGAAGCTATTGAATATTTGGCAAACTTATATGGTATTCCATTACCAAAAATTGAAAAGGTAAAGACTAAAAAAAAGGAAGAAGTTGATGAGATTGATTTAATCTATAAAATCAATGAAGAGAGCTGTAAGTTTTTTGAGCAAAATTTATTTAATTTTTATGGTAAAACCGCATTAATGTACGCAAGTAAAAGAGGTTTAAATAAAAGAAATCTTAAAAAATTTAGGATTGGGTTTGCAATGGACGATTTTAGCACTCTTTTGAATTATTTAAAAGGATTGGGATATAAGGAAGAAATTATTGAAAAAAGTGGAGTTATTGCTAAGGGTGAAAAAAATTATTATGATAAATTTAGAAATAGATTAATGTTCCCAGTTCTTGATAAAAAGGGTAGAGTAATTGCTTTTACTGGTAGAATATTAGATGATGGCATGCCTAAATATATGAATTCACCAGAAACCAAAATATACAAAAAGGGATTTACCTTATTTAATTATTTTTTTGCAAGGAAGGCGATTTATGATAATGGTTCGGCAATTTTGGTTGAAGGAAATATGGATGCTATTTCTTTATATATTAATGGAGTAGAAAATGTTGTTGCTCCTATGGGTACTGGAATTACTGAAAATCAAATTAAAGAATTGTGGTCAGCAACAAATAATATTTTTGTGTGTCTTGATGGTGATTCCGCTGGTCAAAAAGCTTCAATTCGGTTATCAAAATTGGTTTTACCTTTGATTTCTGTTGGAAAAAATATAAAATTTGTTTTTTTGCCAAAAGATGTTGATCCTGATGATTTTATTAAGAAATATGGAAAAATTGAGTTTGATAATTTGTTGAAAAATTCAATTTCACTTTCTGATTATTTGTGGGAAAATGAGATAAAAGGATTAAATATAGATGAAAAAGACGATATATTGCCAGAAAAAAAAGCTGAATTGGAGAAAAAAATATTTAGTCTTTTGGAAAATATTAAGGATACAAAATTAAAAAGTCATTTTGAACAATTTTATAAGAATAAGCTTTGGAAATTAAGCAAAAATTCATATAAAATTAATAAGAAAGATGACATAAAAACAGATGTTTTAAAAAATATAAAAAGTAAAATAAATATTGATTTAATGGAAAAAATTGAAAGAAAAATTTGTTCGTTGATAATTAAATTTCCAAATATAATTAATATTTTAATGGAAAAGTATAAAATAGATATATTTTCTGTAAATTTTTTAAATGATAATTGTAATAATATAATTTCTTGCATTGAAGAGTGTTCAAATTTTACTGATAATGATGATTTTGCAAAAAAAATACAAAATTTACTTGTAAAAAACGATTTAAGTACATATATTAAAAATAGTGATATTTTTTTTAATAACTCCTGTGTTATTAGTTTAACAGAAAAAAAGAGTGTTATAATGACCGTAGTTCTGTTGCTAGAAAAGGAAGTAATGTTAGTGGAGTTCGATTTAAAAGAAGCGTCTGAAATAGGTGATATTATAAAAGCAAAAAAGCTTGGTGAAGAATTATTAAGTTTAAAAAATAAAATTAATAATCTTTTAGCTAATGGCGAGTTTGTTTAGGTTTTAATAATGGAAAATGAAATGGCTAATATTAAAGAAAAAAGTGTCAAAAATACGAAAATTGTTGTAAAAAAAGATAAAAAATCCCCAAAAGTAGCAAATAATAGTCAAAATATTCTTGAAGAAAAATCTTTTTTGAAAAATGCTAAAATTAAAAAATTAATTCTAAACGGAAAAGAAAAAGGATTTTTGCTATATGATGAAATTAATAATGTTTTAAAAGACAGCTCAATCAAAGTTGAGAAAATAGAAGAATTATACAATGTTCTTGATGAATTAAATATTAAATTACTAACCAGTACTGATGAGTTTAATAAAATTTATCAAAATGAAGATAGTCATGTTTCTGATTTAAAAGAAGATGCTATAAGTAGACATACAAATGATCCAGTGAAATCATATCTTAAATTGATGAGTAGTATTCCTTTATTGAATAGAGAAGATGAAGTGAATATTGCAATAAAAATTGAGAATGGTAGAAATAAAGTTTTGCAAAATATATATTCTGCACCGTTTGTTATGAGATATATAATTGACTGGTATAACGGTTTATCAAATGGTACAATGCTTTTAAGAGATATTATTAGAATTGATGAAACTTATAGTAGTGAGTTAGATGAAGCTATTTCAAAAGCTGATAAGGAAACCGAAACAGAGGCTATTAATCCTAATGATATTAGCTCTATTTTTAGTGATGATAGTGAAGACTATGATGAGTATGATGATGTTGATGATCTGGATGTATCAAAAGATTTAGATGAAGAAGATGATTTAGATGATGAAGAGAGTATTACTCCATTTTCAACAATGGAAAGAAGTTTGCTACCAAAAGTATTGAAGATTTTAGAGCAGGCGGTTGATATTGTAAAAGTAATTTTAGCATCAATTAAAGATAATAATAATATTGCTACATTGAAGAACAATAAAAAGCTGGAAGATTTACAGAAAAAATTAATAGATGTAATGTTAGATATTCCGCTAAATGATGGTTTAATTCAATTAATATTAAAAGAGATAGAAAAAGCTAAATTAAGAATAGAAAGCATAGAAAAAGAGTTGGTTGTTTTGTGTACTGATGAAGGAATATCAAAAAAAGATTTCTTAAAGATTTACGGATATCCAAATTATAATGAAAATTGGCTACAAGATATCAAAAATTCGAAAGATAGTCAATGGAAAAATTTATATGAGACTCAATCAGAGAAACTTGAAGAATTATATAACAAATTGGCAAAAGTAGAAAGAGTTGTTGGTTTGAATATATATGATTTTAAAACATTTTTGAAAAATGTTTATGAAGGAAAAGATGAAGAAAGTAAAGCTAAAAAAGAGATGATACAAGCAAATTTAAGACTTGTTGTTTCCATTGCTAAAAAATATGCAAATAGAGGTTTGCAATTTTTGGATTTAATTCAGGAAGGAAATATTGGTTTAATGCGTGCTGTTGACAAATTTGAATACAAGAGAGGTTATAAGTTTTCAACTTACGCAACTTGGTGGATTAGACAAGGAATTACAAGAGCTATAGCGGATCAATCCAGAACCATTAGGGTTCCTATTCACATGGTTGAGACAATTAATAAAATTTCAAAAGCTTCAAGACAATTAACGCAAGAGCTTGGTAGAAATCCTACTGCGCAAGAAATTGCAGACAAACTTTTAATACCTGTTGAAAAAGTTAGAAAAGTTTTGAGAACAGCAAGAGATCCTGTAAGTTTAGAATCTCCAATTGGTGGCGATGATGATGAAAGTATGGTTGGTGAATTTATTGAAGATAAAACAGCCGTTTCACCATTGAAAGCTACAATGTATAATAATTTGAAAGAAATTACCAATAATTTATTGTCTGGATTAACTTCAAGAGAAGAGAGAGTTTTAAGGATGAGATTTGGTATTGGTATGGAGAGCGATAACACGCTTGAAGACGTTGGTAAACAATTTTCTGTTACAAGAGAAAGAATTAGGCAAATTGAAGCTAAAGCTTTAAGAAAATTAAAACATCCAAAGAGAGCTGGAAAGTTAAAAATTTTCTTAGAAGAAAATTAATATTAGGTCATTCTTTGAATGACCTTTTTTAATATATTATTTATAAAGTTTATAAAAAATTATATATTATTTTCTATATCATTAAAATAATTTACTGTCTTGACTTTTAATTCATTGGTTGCCTCTTTATCACATACAATTATTGCTTTTTCATGTAATTGCAACATACTAATTGGTGATAATTGGGTAATTGGTCCTTCTATTGCACTATAAATAGCATCAGCCTTTGACAATCCATTTGCCATTATAATTACTTCCCTTGAATTCATTATAGTACCAACACCTACTGTTAAAGCGGTTTTTGGCGTTTTTTCTATATCATAATCAAAAAATCTAGAATTATCTTTTATGGTTGTAGAAGTTAATGTTTTTATTCTTGTTTTTGATGATAAAGAAGAATAAGGTTCATTGAATGCAATATGTCCATCACTGCCAACTCCTCCAAAAAATAAATCAATTCCACCGCAGGCTTTTATTTTTTCTTCATATTGTTCACATTCCAATACAATATTATTAGTAATACCATTGAGAATATTAACATTTTCTTTTTTTATGTCTATAAATTTGAAAAAGTTATTCCGCATAAAATAATTATAGCTTTGTTTGTTGTTCGCATCTAAACCAACATATTCATCCATGTTAAAAGTGATAACATTTTTAAATGAAACTAATTTATTTTCATACATTGAAATTAAATATTTATAAACACCAAGAGGAGTAGAGCCAGTTGGTAATCCTAAAACAAATTGTTTATTTTTAGATTTATTAATTTTATCAGCTATATATTCTGCAACCCATTTACTGCATTTATCGTAATTATCTTTTATTATGACTCTCATATTTTCCGCCTTTATTGACTAGTTTGTATAATATAAAAAACTATTTAAAATGCAATGTAATTTTTGTAATTTGAATTAATTTAGCAAGAGAAATAAAAGGAAAATTATTATAATGGCTTTACAATATAATTAAACTAATATATTTTTTATATCATAAATATTATTAATAAATTATTATTTTAGTATAATAATGCAAATTTTTCTTGACAAATATTATTAATATTATTATAATTAAAAATATTGTTGTAATTTATTATAAATAAGAATATGTATTCATCTCCGCAAAGAATTTTACCAACAACATGCGTAAGTTCAACATTTAATAAAAGTAATTCAAAGAAATGTGAATTAAATTCAGCAAAATCTCATAATAGAGATGTTGCAAGTGATTCGCTATGTAAACTATATAAAGGATATGCTTTTAATTCTATTCAAAAAGGAACTGGAAAACGATATTCGTTTACTATTAAGATATTACCACTAGCCGAAACTGTTGAAGATGTTGGGGAATCATTATTATTACAGAAAAATATATTATCAGATTTAAAGAAAAATGGAAATGAAGGTTTTATAACTCAAAAAACATGGGAAACATTTAAAAAATTGAGGAGTATAAAGGATGGAATTACTGTTGGAATTTTTGACAATAATACCAAAAAATTAATAGGTCAATCATCTGTTGATTTTAAAAATTTAAAAAACTTATCATGTAAAGTTCTTAATGGTACAACTCCAACCAATTATAAGCCAGAAGAACTTGATCGTATAAAAATAGACAATATATTTGAAATTAAAGGAACAATGGTTGATTCAAGATATAATGGCATGAATTTAGCAAGTAAAATGAGTAAATATATAGAATTTATTGTGGAATATATGTATCCAAAGTGTAGTATAATATTAATGAATGAAGTTGCAGAAACTAATGAATGTAATTTGCACGTTTGTTTAAAAAATGGATTTGAGCCTTTAGAAAAATATGTTGCTTTTGATGGGGTAAAATGTTGTTTACTTTATAAGCCTGTTGGATCAACTTTATCGGCTAGTATAAGACTTAAAAAAGCTAAAAAACTACGAACATCAACAAAAAATGCATGTAGTATTTAGCAAATATTAGCAAATAATAAATAGGAGAAATATGTTAGAAATCATTAAATTTGATAGTTTTAAAAAGGGAAAAAATTTGTTAGTTTTGGGGGCGGTTCATGGAAATGAAATTTGTGGATATAAAGCCATTTCAAAAATAGTTAATAAAATTAAAAATGGTAAAATTACAGTAAAAAGCGGAAGTATAACTTTTATACCAATATGCAATCCGGAAGCTAATATTCAAAATAAAAGATTTATAGATATTAATCTAAATAGAGTTTTTAAAAAAATAACAAAACCAGCAAAATATGAGGAAATTATCTCCCAGAAAATTATAAAATATATAGATAAATGTGATTATTTATTGGATATACATTCTATACCAACAGATGGTCCAAGTTTTGCATTTCTTGATAAAGATAATACGGAAGTTAAAGAATTTGTTGAAATGCAAAATTTTAAACATATAATAAAAGGATGGAATGAATTATATGATGGAGAAGATAATAGTACTTGCGGTTATGGATTTAGAAAAGGAAAAATTTGTGTAACAATAGAATGCGGAAATCGTAATGATCCAAATGGTATTAATTTAGCGGAAACAGCAATTCAAAATTCGTTGGCATATTTAAAAATTGCAGATTGTCAATCAAATATTAACGAGAGTCAATCCAAATATATAGAGATGGAAAAAGTTGTTTATAAAACTAAAAATGGCAATCTTTCAAAATGTTGGAATCATTTAGATAAGGTGGAAAAAGGTGAAATAATAGCTAAATATGATGATGGTGAAGAAATAAAAGCTGATAGAGATTATTTAATGATTATGCCTCATAATGATGATAATGTAAAAATAGGTAATGAATGGTTTTATTTAGGAAAGTTTTTGTAAAATATGTTAAATATTGGATAAGTATGTAAAAACTTATAATTTCGTTTAACTGAATAAATTTTTGCTTGATTTTTTAAAAAAAGAAAATACCATGATAAGATATGTATTTATAAATAATGGATATAGAGATGAAAATAGTTGGTTCTATTAAAAACTTGAAGAACAGAGATAAAAATTGTAAGGTCGTTAGAAGAAAGAAGAGTAAAAAAGGCGGCGGAAAGAAAAGTGTTCTCGTTATAATTAATAAGGTAAATCCTAGATTTAAAGCTTCTCAGGGTTGATTTGAATTATGTCAAAGGAAGACGTTAAAAATACCCTATGCTGTTCCTTTTGTGGAAGAACACAGAAGGAGGCCAATAAGATTATATCTGGTCCGGGTGTTTGTATTTGTGATGAATGTATTAACTTATGTTATGATGTCATTAAAGGTGATATAGAAGGCAGTAAGGCAAAATTATCTTTTAATAAGGATAATTTGAAGCCAAGGGAAATTTTAGCGTTTTTAAATGATTATGTTATAGGGCAAGATAAAGCTAAGCGAATTTTGTCTGTTGCTGTTTATAACCACTACAAGAGAATTAACAATCTTGACAAAGAAGATAATGATGTTGAGATTAATAAATCAAACGTTCTTATAATTGGTTCTACTGGTTCAGGTAAAACGCTGTTAGCTCAAACGTTAGCAAAAATACTTGATGTACCTTTTGCTATTGCTGATGCTACAACATTGACAGAGGCTGGTTATGTTGGTGAAGACGTTGAAAATATTATATTAAAGCTATTGCAAAATGCAAATATGGATGTTGCAAGAGCTGAAAGAGGTATAATATATATAGATGAAATAGACAAGATTGGTAGAAAAAGCGAGAATGTTTCAATTACCAGAGATGTTTCTGGCGAGGGTGTACAGCAGGCTTTATTAAAGTTGATAGAAGGAACAGTTGCTAATATTCCTCCACAAGGTGGTAGAAAACATCCAAACCAAGAATTTATAAAGGTTGATACAAGCAATATATTGTTTATTTGCGGTGGTGCGTTTGTTGGTATTGAAAAAATTATTGCGCAAAGAAGTAAAGAAACAACTATTGGTTTTGGAGCAAAAGTCAAAAAAGAAAATGATGATGATTTGAAAGAATTAATTAAGGATGTTGAAACTGATGACTTGATAAAATTTGGTTTAATTCCAGAGTTGGTTGGTAGATTGCCAGTTGTTTGTACAATAGATGAGCTTTCAGAAAGTGATTTAATCAGAGTTTTGACTGAGCCTAAAAATGCCATAGTTAAACAATATAAGAAATTGTTTGAACTAGAAGGCGTTGAACTTGAATTTAAAAAAGAGGCTTTACAGGAAATTGCTAAAAAGGCAATTAAGAGAAAAACTGGTGCTAGAGGTTTAAGATCAATAGTTGAAGATCTTTTGCTTGAAACGATGTTTGAAATACCGTCAGATAAAGATATCAAAAAAGTTATTATAACAAAAGATACTGTTATAAATAAGACAAAACCAGAGATTATTGTTAAAGAAGAAAAGTAATAATTATTTCTTAAATATTATTTAAATAATGTAGGTATAAGAAAAGCTGCAAAGTTTATGAACTGTTCCCCTTCATTATTAATAAAATGGTTAAGAGAGTTTATAAATAACTTAAAATTAGATTTAGATAAAGCTAAAAATAAATTATATAAGAATAAACTAAGCAAAAACAAATTATATAAAAATAAATTAAATCATATAAGAATAAATTATATATAAAAAAATAAATTAAACAAAAGAAAACAAATTATATAAGAACAAAACAAATCATATAAGAACAAAACAAATCATATAAGAAAAAACAAATTAAACAAAAAATAAATTAGATAAGAATATACCAGATATTATAGAAATGGACGAAGCACGAAGCAGAAAAATGATCGGTTTACCGAATCATTTTAACTTGTTGGTCTGCGAAGTGCCAACTGAACAAAGTGAAGACGAAGCACAAAGTGGGAGCAAATCAAGCTTGCTTGAATTTGCTAGCTTGTCGTCCCACGAAGTGCCGAAGCGACCAAAGGGAGCAAGATAATATAGCAAGAATGAACAGAAAACAAGGGCTAGATGTTGGAAAACTTGATGCTTGCATCAAAGTTTGACAACTTATGCCCGCAGTTTGCCGTAGCAAAGCGGAGGAAAACATGGCTAGATGTTGGGTTTACAACTTATGCCCGCAGTTTGCCGTAGCAAAGCGGAGGAAAACATGGCTAGATGTTGGGTTTACAACTTATGCCCGCAGTTTGCCAGAGGAAACAGTAAAAGATATTCAAAAAAAGAAGATTTATTATATGGTACAATACAATTATTCTTTCATTATAAAACATATATAATTCTTTCATTATAAACATATATAATGGTGATATTTCCTCCAAGGTGAGGAACTTGTGTAGTCTCCTTCCATATAAGGAGAAAACTAATGGTTTCCTAATGGTTTCTTTAAAAATAAGGAGTTTGTGGGTAATAATAAGTGAAGGGTGTGCTGATAAGGGGGGTAATGGGGGTTACGTCAGTTTTTTCCTTATGAAGAGGTGGATATGATGTTTTTAAGACTAGTTCTTCTCTTACAAATGGAGGCAAAGAAAAAAACCTCGCATCAACTCCATTTACAAAGGGATGGCATGAGAGAAATATTGGTTAGCAATATTTTATATTTATTATTTTTTATTGACAAATATGTAAAAATGATTATAATTATCTTATTAGGCAAAAATAAATATATTATGGCAAATTCATCAAATTATGAAGTTATTAGAAAACCGATGGCTATAACTAAAGTGCTAGAAGCTAAACAAGAATTAATAGAAATATATAATGAAAAAAAGAGAGAGGAAGATCCAATAGTTATAACTAATATTACAACAAAGTTTAAAGACGAAATTGTTATAAACGAGAGATTAAAAGAATATGACATTTTTTTGTTTGATGCTTATGGTGTTTTTTGGGATGGAACGCGATTAATACGGGCAACTGCTAATGATATGGCAAATTTGGTTAAAGCTGGAAAAATAGTTTGTGTTGTTTCTAATACAACTGAATTATCTGAGGATGCAAAGAAAAAATATGCAAAAAGAGGTTTTAGAGAAGGTGAACACTATACTGAATTTGTTACATCTGGCGATTTAATGAGAGTTGATATTGAGACAGGAAGACTGGATAAAAAAATTAGAGAAGAAATAGAAAAGGAAGAAAAAACAGATAGAAAAATAAAGATTTTTATTTCGGGAAAACCAAGAAAAGAATTATTTGTTGGTTCTAATTTTGAATTTGTAGATAATCCACAATATGCAGATGCTGTTTATTTAAGCGTACCACAATTTACAAATAAAGATAAAAGAGCGATTTTAGAAAAGCATAAAGAATATGAAAAATATTTTGTGGATACAAAAGGTAAAGGAAAACATTCAATAGATGGATATGTATGGGATATTAGAGATATAGAAGGCAGTGAAGCTGTTTTCGAGGACATTATAGAACGTTTTAAGGATAAAATAATTATAAACGCAAATCCCGATTGTGTAGCGCAAGAGGGTGGGTATAACGTTTTAAGGAATGGTACACTTACAAAAATGTGTAGGGAACGAAAAATGCCGATTATAGAATATGGAAAACCAAATAAAGAAATTTTTGATTTTGCATTAAATAAAATCAAAGAACAAAAAAAGAGACTTGATATTGGTTCCCAAAAATTAGAAGAATCAAAACCAAAAACAATAATGTTTGGTGATACAAGAGAGACAGATATACAAGGAGCTAAAAGCGCTGAAATAAGTTCAGTATTAGTTTCTACTGGAAACGAAAAAAGATATGCAAAAAAAAGGAGAAAAAAATATGGACAAAGATCAGGAGCTACGTTCTTCTTATTAAGAAGAAAAAATACAATGCCACCAGAAAAAATGACAGAAAGATTAGAAAAAGAAAAAATGGAAGTAAAAACAGGCGTAAAATCTCGTTCTAGATAAAATTTTTAAGATAATAACTTAATGGTTCATTAATGTATTACATTTATGAACCATTGTTTTTTGTTAAATGACATAATAAATTAAGAACTATTTTTATTATAAGTTATTGTTTTGTTGATTTTGTTTTTTGTATTGTTTAGGACTGAGACTAATATTTCCTTCTGCATTAGTAATATCTCCCAAACATGAGCTACTGCTTTGTTTCTTATTACTTGAATTTTCTTCTTGGTTGGGGTCTAATATACCAAATTTGATACAAAATTTTTCTAATTTGTCTGCATCTTGCACAATTCGTTCAAGAGATTTTTTTAAATAAGCATGTATAATTATAATTCTTTCTGCACTCAGTTCTTTTGTTAAATCACTAGATATTTCAGATATTTCTTTTTTGTTTGTTTTTTGTTGTTCTAATGTTAATGCTTCTAGTTGCTTTATTCTTGACGCTTCTAATCGTTTTGACATTGTTTTCAATTTTTCTTGATCAGCTTTATTTTGTTCAACTTGTTCTGCTAAAAATTTTGTTATAGTATATTTTTCTTTTTTGGAAAGGTTAATTAATGTATAAAAATGTTCAGTGGAATAATCACAAATACCTTGTTCAAAAAGAGATAGTTTTTTTGGTGGAGTGGTGGATTCAATAATTTTTCCACTACTATCTCGTTTTTTATCAAAGCCTTCCAATAGCTCATCAATGCTTAAACCATATGGTTTTCTGGGTTGTTGTTCATGTTGTTCTGTTTGTTCAACTTGTTCTTGTTTGTTCTTGCTTTTGTTCAGCTATACGTTCTTGTTGTCTTTCTAATAAAAAACCAACAGCCGACATGGTATTAAGCCAGCAGGTACCGTTTTCTTGATAGGATTGATTTAAAGTTTTTGTTGTTTTAAAAATTTGTTCTTTTTTATTTAGTGAAGTATCTTCCATTATTTTTTTGCTTTCTATGCCTCTTGATGAATCTATTAAATATATTGATTCAGTTTCTGGTTTTATTGCCTCATACCATTCTTTTGTTTTATCTATTATCATAACAAAATCATGTCTTATAGTTTGATATCCACAATAAACAATACTAAAATTACTACCTTTTCTATTGATTCCAAAATCTTCTTGTTCTAATCCAATTTTGTGCAATAATTGTAATTTTGATTGTATATTATCACGATTACGCAACTTTATAAATTTTAAATCTTTAAATATTTCTTTTTGTTTTTTTAAATCTTTAACAGTTAATTCTTTATTGCCTTCTGATTTCAGCATTAAATTACAAGCCATTTTTAAGAAAGTTTCATATTCTCGACCACCACTAACACCTTTTTCCCTATTAAATCTTTCTTTTAAATATTCATCTTGTAAGTCTGATAATTCTTTTAATGGAATATTTTTAAAACTTGCAATCTTTTCTTTATCTTCTTTATGAAAAAGTTCTTGATAGCATTCAAAAAGTTTTTCTTCTGTTTGTTTTTTATCTTCTTCTGATAATTGTTTATTACCACTATTTGTTAATGTATTCATAAAATATTGTGAAACAATTAATGAAAATATTGGTTTTAATTTGTCTTTAATTTCTTTTTCCTTTTCTCCAAAATTACTATTAAATAAGTTAAAAAAACTTTCTGTTATATCTTTTATATTATCTGGTTTTTGCATTAAACAACCCTTAATAAAACCATTAATAATATCAAATACTAAATTTGGATTATCTTTTATTCCATCTGTTTGAATAATTTTGGAAATGTCAGTATTAATATTTTCCAAATTTTTTCCTTTAACAATAAAGCTTTGCGTACAAGAATTAATGATTTTATAAGCAAATTTTGAATTATTTTTTATAGTTTCGGAAATTATATCAATAAGATGTGCCAATTCTTTATTTTCTGGTAAAATATTTAATATAAAATTAAAAAATTCATTAATTAAATCTTCTTTCTTGTTATTTTCTGATATATCTTTATTTTCTATATTTTTAATTCTTTTTTTAAGTATTTCTAAATTTTTTTCATATCGATTATTAACTTCATTATGATTGAATGTTTGTTCCTGATTTTCTGTAGTATTTTCCATATTGCCTCTTACTTTTTAAAATTATAAATATAATTATCGTATAAATATGTGTGTACAATAAATACAAATATTTTTCAATAAAATTTTAAAATATTTTTGATGTCAATAATATAATCTTGACTATTAGAACTTGTCTTGTATAAATAAATTATATTTAATAACAAATGGTGCTTAATATGAAAATTATTGTTTCTGGAAGTATAGAAACTGGTCAAAATTTTTCAACATATGTAGAAGAGGAATTTAAGAAAGAAATTACTAAATATTTTGAAAATATTTCAACGGCCGAAGTTCATCTTAAAAAACAAGGAAACTTGATTTATTGCAGTGTTGTTGTTAATAATATTTTTGCAAAGGGTGATAAAATTTCTGCTGATGCTGAAAATCTTGACGCTAGAAAGAGTTTTGATGAGAGTTTAAAAAAGTTATTTTCTCAACTTAAAACTGAAAAAAATAAAGCATTAGCTAAAAAGAAAAAAGGAGAATAATGTTTTTTAAAAAAATATTTACATTAAGTTTTGCTATGTTGATATTGTCAAGTTGCGTTGAAACTGTTGTTGTTGGGACGGTTGCTGCTGGTGCTTATGTCGCTGGAAATAGAAATAAGTCAATAACTGCAAGCAAAAAAAATAATTATATTCTTGATAGTACAGAAACAATGTCTTTGAAAGATTATTTAAAAAATAATCCAAATAAAAAAGGACTTAAAAATGTTAATGTAAATGTTTTTGAAGAAAGAATTATGTTAACTGGCTATGTTAATAATAGTAATTTAAAAACTTTGGTTGGAGGCATAGCTAAGTCAAAAAAACCAAACAATGAAATCATAAATGAAATTATGGTTTTTGACAAGGATTATAGTGTTAGTAGTTTTAGAGATTCTGTAATTTCTTTTAGAATATCTTGGAAACTAAAAGGTGCTAGTGAAATAAATTCTAATAATTATAAATATGATGTTGTTGATGGTAATGTGTTTATAATTGGTTTGGCATCAGATAAAGAGGAGTTGCAAAAAACAACTAATATTATTAGTCAAATTAATGGCGTAAAAAAAGTTGTAAGTTATATAAAAATTAATAATTAAAAGATATGAGTAAAATTATAGCAATTGCAAATGATCATGCGGGTACCGAATTAAAGAAAAAAATAATAGATAAATTTGGAAAGGACTATGAATTTATTAATTGCGGAACTGATGATAATTTATCTGTTGATTATCCAGATTTTTCAAAAAAAGTATGTGATTTAGTTCTATCAAAAAAAGCTAATTTTGGAATATTGGTTTGCGGAACTGGAATTGGTATGTCAATTTCTGCCAATAGGCATAAAGGAATAAGAGCTGGCTTATGTTTCCATTCATTAATGGCAAAGTTAACTAGAAAACATAACGATGCAAACGTGTTATGTCTTGGAGCTAGAATGATTGGTGATGATGTAGCTTTTGATTGCGTGGAAGCTTTTTTAAATACCGATTTTGATGGTGGAAGACATCTTAAAAGAATTGAGAAAATAGATAAAGAATAAGTATGAAAATACAAGCAAATAAGGTTGATGATTTTATAAAAAATATAGATAATAAAATAAGGGGTGTTTTAATTTACGGTCCCGATGAAGGATTAGTTTTAATTAGAAAAAATGAGATTTTACAAAAACTCTTGCCGGATTATAAAAATAGTTTGTCTTTAATAACCATTAGTAATGCAACTATTAAAGATAAGCCAAATATTATCAACAATGAATATAATTCATCATCTTTATTTAGCTCAGACAAAAAAATTTTATTAATTGAGGATGCAGAAAACTCTATTTCTAAGATTTTGGAAGAAATATTTTCTAAAACTCAGAATAGTGAAAATTTTATAGTAATTACCGCTGGTGATTTAGACAGCAAATCCACACTAAAAAGGTTTGCTGAATATAATCAATATTTTGCTAGTTTGCCTTGTTATAAAGACGATATTAATGCAATAATGCAAATTATAAATTTAAAACTCAGAAAAGAAGGTTTTAAATACAATGCTGATGTTGTAAAATATCTTACTGAAAGTTTTGGCGGAAATAGACTAATAATTTTGAGTGAACTAGATAAACTTATAACATATAAAGATACAGATAAAAATTTAACAATAGATGATGTAAAAGCTTGTATACAAGATAACTCGGAAGGAAATATCAATGATTTTGTAAATAATTTAGCGTCATTAAATTTAGAAAAAGCATATAAGGAATTGCAAAATCTTTATTCAGAAGGTATATTTCCGGTTGCAATAATAAGAACAGCTATTGCTTATTTTATCAAATTGCAATTATATAAATATCAAATACAAATGGGCATAACTTTTGAAGAAATAGCCGATAGGGATAATATTTTTTGGAAACAAAAACCAATAGTTCAACAGCATTTATACAAATTATCTCTTAATAATATAAATGATATATTGTATATTTTGTTGAAAGAAGAATGTAAATTAAAAGGAAAAAATTAATATCCCCCTCTGATAATGTGTATTCCTTATATTTCTTCCTTGATAAGGGATATCTTTCCATTCTCCATGATAATACCCCCTCATTCCCCCCTGATAAAGTCTCTTCATTCCATCCCACTGATAAAGTACCATTCCACCCCCCTGATAAGGGATGTTCCTCCATTCCCACCTGATAAGATTCTTCTAATTCCCCCCTGGTAAGGGGGGTAAGGGGGGTTTAAATACTTTGATTATATTTAAGCTTTGTTTTTTATGTTAATATATTAATTTATAATTCTTATAAAATTATTAATTGATTATATATTTTTTTATATATAATAGTTTATATTATTTATATAATATTAACAATATATTTAATGTGTGATTATAGTATTTAATAATATGTAGTAGTATTATATTATTAATTATTATATTATTAATTATTATTTTATTTATTAAATAGATATATTACTCTATTCTTAATTATTATTATAACTCTTAATTCTTAATTCTTAATTTTAAATCTTAAATTCAAATCCTCGACTTTATATTTTAATTTCAATTTTCAATTTTTAATTATTTATTTTGTTTTATTAAAAAATAAAACAAAATAAATACTGTCAACCCCCATACTGAATATGTCAGCTCCCCCATTACAAGGCACACTGTTCACTCCTTCTTGTCTTAATACTTGATTTCTTAAACTTAACATTATATTATTATAAATACAGTTA
>CAKVGI010000014.1 GCA_934747265.1 uncultured Rickettsiales bacterium | reverse complement strand
TTAACTGTATTTATAATAATATAATGTTAAGTTTAAGAAATCAAGTATTAAGACAAGAAGGAGTGAACAGTGTGTTATCAGGGGGGGATATTGGGATGCCCCTTATCAGGGGGATGGAAAGATATCTCTTATCAATGGGGGTGGATGAAGGGACATTATCAGGTGGGAATGAAGAGGCTTTATCGGGGGGGGGAATGAGGGGGCTTATCAGGGAGATGGTTATAGAATACCTCCTCTCTGCCCCCCCCTGATAAGGGGGGAGTCAGTCGTAGACTGACAGGGGGGTTGATAGCCATTCATTTATTTTGTTATAAAATGAATAAATAATTAAAAATTAAAAAATAAGAATAATATGTATTATATATTAAATTTTCTAAATTTATTAAGATAATTACATCTTTTTCTATAATAAAAAATAAAAAACTTATTAAGAAAAAAGAGGTCCAAAAAAATATTATTCATATACTTAATAAAAAACAAAAACGCTATCACAAAAGATAGCGTAATAGTTCCAATTTTTATTATTTTATTACTTTGCACAAGTTGTACAAGCACAAGAAATACATGTAGGAATAACAGTATCTCTTCCATATTTTGAATTGATTGCCAATCCACCTTGCGATGTTTCTTTGTATTTGCAAGGCATTTCTTTTCCAACTTGTTTCATTGTTAAAATAACTTGATCTAGCGTACAGAATAAACTTTTTTCTTCTCTTAAAGCTAACCTAGAAGCGTTTATAGCTTTTACCGCGTTTATAGGATTCCTTTCTATACAAGGAACTTGAACTAAACCAGCTACTGGATCACAAGTTAAACCTAAATTATGCATTAATCCAATAACGCCAGCATTCTCAATTTGATAATTATCTCCACCGAGAGCCGCTGTTAAACCAGCTGCTGCCATGCAACAAGCACTTCCTATTTCCGCTTCACAACCGCCTTCTGCTCCTGAAATTGTTGCATTTTTCTTGCAAAATACACCAACTATACCGGCTACCAATATAAATTTTTTAATATTTTTAAAATTATATTCTATTGGATGATAAACTTCAAAAAATTTAATTACTGCTGGTATTACGGCTGCTGCACCATTTGTAGGAGCTGTTACAATTTTACCTAAACTTGCATTCTCTTCTGCGCCTGCTAATCCCCATAAGTCAATCCATTCAAATACATTTAGTGGATTGTTTGATTTATCAGCTTTCAATTTTTCAAGCAATAAAGGAGCTCTTCTTTTTATGTTTAAATGACCAGGTAATTTTCCTTTTCTGTTAAGACCATTTTTTATTGTTTCATGCATTACATCAACTATTTCTTTTATTTCATTATCTATTTCTTCATCAGTTCTCCAACACCTTTCGTTTGCCAAAACAACATCGGATATTTTTAAATTGTTTTTTTCACAAATATTTAATAATTCCTTAAAGTTTGTGAAATTATATTTCATAGGCTTTTCTTCTTTTGGACAAGGAGAATTAATTTGATCTTGTGTTACAACAAAACCACCGCCAGTAGAATAATAAGTTTGAAAATATAATACATTACTATTCTTATCAAAAGCACCTATTGACATACCATTACTATGATACTCCAACTCTTCTGTCTTGTGTAAATTTAGGTTTTTGTCTTCACTATAAATAATAGTTTTTTTCTTTGCTAATTTTAATGTTTTTTCCGTCTTAATTCTTTCAACTTCATTTTCTATTTCATTAGGAGATACTGTTTTTGGAGTAAAACCTTCCAATCCCAATTCAATAGCTAAAAATGTAGCATGACCCTTTCCAGTTAAAGCTAATGAGCCATACAAATCAATGTTTACAGTTTCTACTTTTTCTAGTAATTTTTTTTCAATTAGTTTTTCTATAAACATGTTTGCAGCAACCATAGGACCAAAAGTATGGGAGCTAGAAGGCCCGATGCCTATCTTAAAAATATCAAATATACTTATATTCATTTATTTATCTTTCTTAGGTAATATCTATTTGTATGATAAAAATGTCATTTTTATTTTCAAGAAATATTTTATGAAAATTCAAAATATTATACGTAAAAGACAATCTTAATATTTGATATAAAAATATAAAAAATACAATTTTATAAACTCTTATTTTTTAAAATCGTAATATTATTAAAAATCCAATAATAAGCCGAATTGATGACAAGTATATTTGTTGGCAGAATCAACATAAGATTGATGTACACTTCTTCCATCATCGCCAAGACATGTAGCTCTAAATTTTCCACCAAGTACTTCATCATCATCAATTTTATTATCTATTTTTCTAACAAATGACATTTTTGTTAAAGAATTTTTTCCTTTTGCATTTTTACTTGTCGCATATCCATTTAAAATAATCATATTATAATTAATATTTTTAATCATTGCTGTTGGATTATTATTTTCTTTTGATATAAAATAATAATAAGCATCTTTTATAGTATTACTTTTTGGTAAGGCTCCACTTAATGATGCTTGATTTGAACGTGAATAGATATGCGTATTTTTTACTTCAAAATCTATAATTTTACTTAAATATAAATCTATTAATGGAGCCGTATATTGATCTCCGATCTGATATTTTTGACCATTGTATGGATAAGGAAAATATCCAGTATAATTATCACCAGAATATTCTCCAAATCTACCATCATTATTTGTATCTGCTGGTAATCTTTCTTTTAATGAATAAAATGTATTGACTGCATACCTATATCCTCTAAATTCATTAATTATAGCACGAATCTTTGCACTCTCAATCAAACTCTGTCCACCAGTAATACCAGCCACCAATAATCCAATTATTATAAGAACAATAGATAATTCTATAAGTGAAAAAGCTTTATTATTGTTGTTATTATTATTGCTGTTGCTGTTGTTATTATTGTTGTTATTCATATTTAAAAAATATAAAAATGATTGATATATGACATAATTGTAAATTATAATATTATATTTTTCAAGTGGATTATGTTATATAGGAATTTTTGTATTGCCAGCTTTTTATATATTGTTTAATTTTCCTTTTTATAAACTTTATCCTCCCCCGCTGAGGGATACCCTTTCATCTCCCCATATTAAGTCATCTTGTATCCACCCATATTAAGGATGGTACCTGCCCCATCCCCATGATAAGAGATACCACTCATTCCCCCCTGATAAGTTCCCCTTCCATTTCCCCTTGATAAGAGTCTTCTAATTCCCCCCTGATAAGGGGGGTAAGGGGGGTTTTATGCCAGCTTTCTCCTTACAAAAGGAGAGCAAGCAAGGAATATTAGCTACCTCAGTCCCACTATTACAAGTGGGGCAGAGAAGAGTAATGACTTCGTTAGCCACTCTTATAAAATGTAGACGTAAATGTGAATTCTACAACTAATTTTACCATTAATTACAAAAGGAAGTAAAGTTTAAATACTTCACGTCAGTCAATCCTTACAAAGAGGGGCAAAATATGTATTCCGCCAAAAAGTACAAACAAGAGAGGGTACACTTAGTCAATAGTTGTGGCAAGGAAAAGTATACTATAATTTACAAAAACTACTTTTATTTTTTATTTTATCACTACCGTAATATTTACATTTTAAATTGATATATATAAATGCAACATATTAGCACTCATTATTATATATTACATTGAAATTTGTCCTATATTTCTCAATATATCTTGTATGATATTATTTTTATCTTTATCCATATTGTCATTAATATCATTTAAAATTTCGTAATTTTCAGAATTAATATCATACAATGACATATCGCTCACAATATCAGTTTCACTATTAAATTGTATAGCCAAAACTTTTTGGTTGGTTATTTTAGGTTTAAAGAACATAACTTCTTTAATTTGATATGAATAATAAATCCATAAGTTGTCATCAAAATACGATTGATTTATCGGGTACCCCAAAATCTTCACCACATTTTCTCTATTTGTTAAACCAACTTTTATTTCTCTTACGTCATTATCATCAAATATATTTCCTTTTTGATTTATACTTTTGGTGATACAGCCAGTAGCAAAAATCAAAATAAATAGGAAAAATATTTGTTTTATTTTCATTACATTCCACCAAAGTTATCAAAGTTTCCATAAATAGGACCAAATACAGCAACTATAACCCAAGCCATCAAACCACCCATCACAAATATAATACTAGGTTGTAGTGTACCAATAATTTTATCTATTGAGTCGTTAATTTCCATGGAATAGAAATATTGTATATTATCCATAGCATCAGTCATATTACCACTTTCTTCACCAACTTTAAACATTCTTAAAACCATACTAGGAAAATATTGAGACGAAGCTAACGCATTATAAACAGATTTACCATCAGAAACCTCTTCCTTAACCCTTTCTATATCAGCCTTTAGTACGGTATTTTTAACAATATCGCCAGATATTTGTAAACATTCAAGAACTGGAATACCACTAGCAAAAGTAACACCAAAAAATCTAGTAAATTTTGACATTTCTATTTTTGTAATAATATTACCTATTAGTGGCACTTTTAATTTAACTTCGTCAACTTTATATTTTACGGATCTATTTTTACTTAATATTCTTATGGAAAAGAAGGATATTATACAAAATAAAACAAAATCTACAAAATACGCCTCAAAAAAATCAGATGTAGCAATTAAAGCTTCCGTATAAGCAGGTATTGCTATACCTTGGTCAACGATAAATCCCATAACCTTAGGAACAACAAGTTTAAGCATAACAGCTGTCACAATAAATAAAACCAATAAACTAAAAATAGGATATCTTATAGCTTTAATTGTTTTTCTTTTAATTTCATCGCTCCATTTCAAATTTTCATATATGTTTTTAAAAGCAGATTGCAAACCACCAGTTTTTTCACCCATTCTTATCAAACTAATCATAACTTGATCAAATACTTTTTTGTGTTTTTCCATGGCTTCTGATAGCATCTTTCCGCCTTTAACAGATTCATATAAATCCGCAGAAATATCTCTAATTTTTTGATTATCAGAAAACTCTTTTAAATCAGATAAAGAGTCCAATAAAGGAACACCGGCCTTTTCTAATTGTTCAAGGTGAATAAAAAAACTTATTAAATCTTTACTAGTTATTCTCTCTAAAAAAGCAAAATTCAGAGCTGATTTGTTAATTTTTTTAAAAGATATCAAAGCTAAATTTGATTCATTAAGAATTTGCTCCAAAGCATATTCATTGTTAGCTTGTACTGTTCCTTTTACAATTCTATTTCTGTTTTGATCTAATGCTTTATAAGTATATTTATCACTCATTACAATTAAAAAAATTATATACTACATGCAATAATATAAAAGCTTTTAATTAAAATCAATAGTTTTTTGAAAAAACAAAATGGTATCAATAACAATTAATTTATATTTATTCACAATTTCTACTTTCTTTCGTTTTCTAACCTCTGTTTACCTCTGTTAAATGGTGTTCTTTCCTACCATCTGATAATAGATACTCTTCTACCATCCATGTTAAGGGGCGTCCCTATATTCCTCTCTGATAAGAAATACCTCTATATTTTTCCCCCTGATAAGGGATACACTATCACCCCACCCATGATAAAGTACCTTTCCATCCCCCCTGATAAAGTACATTTCCACCAACCCTAATAAAGTACACTTCCACCCACCCTGATAAGGGGGGTAAGGGGGGTTTAAATTACTTGACTATATTAAATTACAATTATTATTTATATTATAAATAAAATAAATAACATTGTTTAATATGTAATATACTTTATTATTCTTAATTCTTAATTCAAAACCTCAAACTTTATATTTTCAATTTTTAATTATTTATTTTGTTTTATTATAAAACAAATACTATCAACCCCCTGCTGACTATGTCAGCTCCCATCTTACGAAGGGGGGCAAGAGAGGGAATATTCTACGATTGACTCTCCTCTTACAAAGTGAGCAAAAAGAGAGGATATTCTACAACTAAATCCCTCTTATAAATGGGGGCGATGAATGGAAAGTGTTCTACAATTAACTCCTCCTTTACAAAGGGGATAGAAATTGAGTATTGATTTCATTAGCTTTCCCCTTATAAGGTATGGAAGAAAAAAATATTTTATATAATTTTCTTTACAGAGTGGCAATAATAAAAAATATTTCGTGTCAATTTTTAGTGCTATAATAATTAAAAATAAACCAAAAATTATCAGTACCAACAAAAAATAAAAAACATTCAATAGATTCTTATTATTTTTTATTTTATATATTTTATATATTAAGAAGTAAATTAAAACGATGTTATGATTATTAAATATTTATTTTTTTCTTGATTAATTTAAAAACTTAAATTAATCTTTATTTATAAATCAAATTTAATGGAATTTTTATGTTAAACAGTTTTAATTATAATAAGTTTAATCAAAAAAAGGAAGAAGCGCTTTTAGGCGGTGGTCAGGAAAAAATAGCAAAACAACATAAACAAGGTAAATTAACTGCAAGAGAAAGAATAGAAGTTTTATTGGATAGTGGTTCTTTTGAGGAGTTTGGAATTTTCATGGAACATAGATGTATTAATTTCAATATGCAGGAAAAGAAATTTCCTGGTGATGGCGTTGTAACAGGATCTGGTACAATAAATGGAAGAATGGTTTTTGTTTTTGCGCAAGATTTTACTGTTAATGGCGGTTCATTAGGAGAGGCTCATGCTAGAAAAATTGAAAAAATTATTTCTATGGCAATGAAAGCAAAAGCTCCTGTTATTGGTCTTTATGATTCAGGCGGAGCTAGAATACAAGAAGGTGTTGATTCCTTAGGTGGTTTTGGTAGAATTTTCCAAAGAATTGTAGACGCATCTGGCGTGATTCCTCAAATATCTGTAATTATGGGACCTTGTGCGGGAGGTGCTGTTTATGCTCCTGCATTGACTGATTTTACTTTTATGGTAAATAATAGTTCCTATATGTTCTTAACTGGACCAGACGTTGTAAAAACTGTAACACACGAAGAATTAACAAAAGAAGAGTTGGGTGGCGCTTCCGTTCATACAGAAATGAGTGGTGTAGCTGATGGTTCTTATTCAAACGATATTGATGCTTTATTGCAAATTAGAAGATTATTTGATTTTTTACCTTTAAGCAATGAGGACTCTGTTCCTTATTTACAAACAGAGGACGATGCAGATAGAGTTGATACGTCATTGAATACATTAGTTCCAGAAAATCCTAGTCAAGCTTACGATATAAAAGAATTAGTTTATAAAATTGTAGATGAAGGTGATTTTTTTGAAATAAAAAAAGATTATGCAAAAAATCTCGTTGTTGGTTTTGCAAGAATGGAAGGTAGGACTGTTGGAATAATTGCCAACCAACCATTAGAATCAGCTGGAAGTCTTGATATAAACGCTTCAAGAAAAGGCGCTAGATTTATTAGATTCTGTGATGCATTCAATATTCCTTTGGTTACATTGGTTGACGTACCAGGTTTCTTACCGGGAGCATTTCAAGAACATAATGGTGTTATTAATCATGGAGCTAAAATGCTTTACGCTTACGCTGAATCATCGGTTCCAAAGGTTAGCGTAATTACTAGAAAAGCATATGGTGGAGCTTATATTGTTATGAACTCAAAGCATTTAAGAAGTGATGCAAATTATTCTTGGAGTAATGCGGAAATTGCCGTTATGGGTGCCGAGGGTGCTATTAATATTATATATAAAGATCTTCAAGGTAAAGAAAGGGAAGAAAAAATTAGAGAATATAAGGAAAGATTCTCAACACCTTTTTATGCAGCTTCAAGGGGATATATTGATGAAATTATACATCCACAAAATACCAGAAAGAAAATATGTGATGTATTAAGATTTTTAAGAAATAAAAAAATTAATACACCTAAGAAAAAGCATGACAATTTACCATTATAATTTTACAATAAGCTATCGCAAGATAGCTTTTTATTAATAACAAATAATTTTAATATGCCAAGTTTTGATATAGTTTCACAAATTGATTTTCAAGAAGTTTTAAATGCTATAAATGGAGTACAAAGAGAAATCGGCAATAGATATGATTTTAAAAATGTAAAATGGTCTCTTGAACTTAATAAAAAGGAAAAACAAATATTAGCAACAGCTGAAAGTGATTATGCATTAGAACAAATTCAATCATCGCTAAAAGGATGTTTCGTAAAAAGAAAGCTAGATACGAGAGCATTAAATTTTGAAAATCCAGAAAAAGCTGGTGGTAATACTTTAAGGCAAACAATAAAAATCAAAGAAGGAATAGAACAAGAAATAGCCAAAAAAATTACTAAGGCAATTAAGGATTCCAAAATGAAAGTTCAGGCAACAATTCAAGGTGAAGAATTAAGAGTTAGCGGTAAAAGTAGAAATGATTTACAAGATATAATACAATTAGTAAAAGACTTAAATCTGGATTTGCCTTTACAATTTAATAATTTTAGAGATTAAGTATTTTATTTATCAATTTAATGAAAGTGGCTGACTTTATTGAAGTACGCCATTTTTGTATTGTGATGTTTTTATTTACACGTTAAATCTATATTAATTAAAAATTGTTCTATCCATAATTTCATTATAACCAAATAGTTTCAATAATATATTTACCGCTTCACTGTTTAGAAATTGTTTGTTTTGTACAATGTATTTTGCCAATTTAGATGCTTCGAGCAAAAGATTATAATGATTTAATAAATCCGCTATCATATATTCTTGATAACCACTTTGTCTTGCCCCCAACATCTCACCAGCCCCTCTTAATTTTAAATCTTCTTCTGCTATAAAAAATCCATCTGAACTTTTTTTCAATGTTTCCATTCTTTTTCTTAAATTATCAGTAAGCTTTTCATAAAATAATATGCAGTACGATTGCTTACTTCCTCTACCTACCCTACCCCTTAATTGGTGCATTTGAGATAAGCCGAATCTTTCGGGACTTTCTATTATAATAATTGTTGCATCAGGAACATCTACGCCAACCTCGACAACTGTCGTTGATATTAATATTTTAGTTAAACCATCTTTATTACTAAAATCATTCATTATTTTATCTTTTTCTGTCTCACTCATTTTTCCGTGCAAAAAGCCCAATTCTTCTTCTTGAAAAAACATTTTTAACTGCTCATATCTTTCAAATAATGGTGTAGCTTTTAAATTTTCACTTTCATCAATTAATGGGCATATCCAATACACTTTTTCACCATCTTTAATTTTTTCCTTCATTCTAATAACTAAATCATAAAATTTCTCTTTTTGCAATGATGTTGTTATAATTTCTTTTCTGTTTTTTGGTTTTTCTTTTATTGTTGAAACCTCCATATCTCCATATATTGTTAACGCAAGAGTTCTTGGTATTGGCGTTGCTGTCATAACCAAAATGTCAACATCTTTGCCTTTTTCTATCAAACTTAGTCTTTGTACTACGCCAAACCTATGCTGTTCATCTATAACAGCATAACCTAAATCTTTAAATTCAACATTTTCTTGAAATAATGCGTGAGTTCCAACCAAAATGTCAATATTACCATCTTTTAAAGCTTTTAATATTCTTGTTCTCTTTTTTCCCTTGATATTTCCGGTAAGAAGCGCAATTCTTATCTTTTTCTTTTTCCTTATGTCTTTTTCCATTCCTGATATTGCCAATCCTCCTCCATTAAGGATATTATTATATCCACCCCCCACTGAGGACATCTTTACATCTTCTCCGCTAAGGACATCATCTCTTTCCCCCCTGATAAGGATATCCTCACTTTCCCCCCTGATAAGGGGGGTAAGGGGGGTTTTATTTTCACAATAATCACCACTGATTTTTGTATGTTGCTGTACCCCTATATAGGTAAGGGGGGTTTTATTTTCATAATAATCGCCACAGCAACACCCAACAACACCATCCCCCCTACCCTTCTCTATATATTGTCGTCTTTTTTCTATCGCTAGCCTTAAATCCTCATAAACTCCTTCTATATTATTTTTTACATCATCATTTGTATATCTAATAATTTGAATACCATATTGTTTTTCTAAAATTTCACTTCTATTTTTATCATATTTTATTCTGTCATCGTGAGTATTACCATCAATTTCAACACCTAACATCAATTTACTGCAAAAAAAATCAATTATAAAATTATCTATTGGTTTTTGTCTAGTCCATTTTAACATTTCAAATTGCTTTAATGCTAATATTTTAGTCCAAAAAATCCGTTCATAAGGTGTCTGATTTTGTCTTAATTCTCTTGCTTTTTCTTTTAATAATGGATTATATGGAAGAGAATGCAGTTTTTTTGTTGGGATGAGGTCTTCTTTTGGCGAAATAAAACCCCCCTTACCCCCCTTAACAGGGGGGGGAGTGAGGATATCCTTAACATGGATGGAAGTAAGAGTATTATTATCAAGGGGTGGAGTAAGAACATTCTTAGTAAGAATGGATGTGGTAATATTCTTAGTAATGAAGGATGAAGAGGTATCTTTATCATCATTAAAATCAACAACCTCAATAAAATCAGACTTATTACAGATATTTTTAATCCACTCAAAATGCTGAATAGCTAAAATTGATGTAGGAACCATAAAAGCTACTTGCTTATTATTTTCTAAAAATGGAAGCATACTTAAAAATGCTACAACAGTTTTGCCACTACCAACATCGCCTTGCAATAATCTTAACATCCTTTTTTCAGAATATATATCTTTTTCTATTTCTGTTATAACTTTTTGTTGGTCGTTTGTTAAACTAAAAGGTAGAACTTTCAGAATTTTTTCTTTTAAAAAATTTGTTTTATTATCTAAAATATTTTTTTTATTTTCTGATTTTATTTTTTCTTTTGTTATATTTAAAACTATTTGATTTGCTAACAACTCATCAAAAGCTAATCTTTCAATATTTAGACTTGTATTTGATAATTCACTATCATTTTTAGCATTATGAATACCAAATATACTTTTTTTCCAACTCTGCCAACCTTTTTCAAATAAAAAACTATCAGGTATCCACTCTGGTAAATCTGGAATTTTTGATAAAATTTTTTGTATTGTTTGATGTAAAGATTTATTCGTTAAGCCGGCGGTCAATGGATAAATTTGTTCAAAATCTGGAATATTAGCGCTATTTATATAATCTGGATGCGACATTTGCAATTCGTTATTAAATTTTTCAACTTTACCACTAACTGTTATTTGATTTCCTTCATGAAATATTTTATTCATAAAATCAAACATTTTGTAGTATATAATAGTAATAAATCCAGTTTCATTATAACAAATTATTCTATGTGGCTGGTTTTTTTTATATGGTATCTCATGACTACTAACTATAACCTTTGTTGTTATAAAATCACCATCTTGAACTTGCATTAAATTAGGATCTTTTTGCCTAAATAAAACTCTTTCTGGTTTATGATATAATAAATCTACAACCTTTAATTCATTATTTAATTCTAAGCTTTTTTTTGAAAGCAATTTCTCATAAAGCTTAATCGTCTTTTCGCCAAAGCCAGATAAGTTTTTTAATGGTAAAAGCAAAAAATCCAAAACTTTTTCCATATGTCTATTTTATAACATAATTATCTTTATCAGAAAAAATTTTCTTTAATAATTCATTATTTAATGTGTGTCCAGTTTTATCAGCTATTATTTCGCCTTGAATAAAATAACCGCTTGTATACATATCACCAATACAATCTAAAAGTTTATGTTTTACAACTTCGTTCTCGCACCTGAAACCATCTTTATTGATAATTGTTTTATCATTAAAAACCATGGCGTTATCAAGACTTCCACCAAGCGCTAAACCGTTTTGTCTCATAAATTCTATTTCTCTTTCATTGCAAAAAGTTCTAGCTTTTGCTATTTCGTAAATAAAATAATCAGTGTTTCCATCAAAAATTAAAGATTGCTTGCCTATATTTCCATAAGTATATTCAACAGATAAATTTATTTTATATTTATCATAAGGTACTATTTTAATAGAACTGTTTTTATCTTTAACTTCAACTTCTTTTAATATTTGTAAGATTTTTCTTTCTTTTTGTTGTTCAATAATACCCGCCTTTTTAATCTCTTTTATAAATATTTCAGCACTACCATCCATAATTGGAGTTTCTTGATTATCTATTTCTATTATAGCATTATCAATTTCACACGCCCACATAGCTGACATAAAGTGTTCTATTGTTTGAATAATAACACCATATTGATTTGCTATTGTTGTTCCAAGTTGTGTATTAACAACATTTTTATATAAAGCTTTAACTTCATTATCATATTCTTTTATATCAATTCTTCTAAAAACAATACCAACATTTTCCTGCGCTGGTTTTATTTTAATATTAACATTAACACCGCTGTGTAAACCTATTCCACTAAAAGCAATTTCGTTTTTTATAGTCTTTTGTTTCATATCAATTATACCAATATTTTTTAACATTATAAAATTAATTTTATAATTGTAAATCAAAAAATGTTGATTTATATTTTTAATTATATTATAAATTAATTAGTATTAATTAATAATTATTTGAAAAAAATGAAATTAAACCATTTAGTAAAGGAAATTATAGAGAAAAACACAATAACCAAACAAACAGATATCACGGATATACTTGAAAAAGAGTATAATATAAGTGTTACTCAATCAAATATTTCCAGAATATTAAAACAAATTAAAGCCATAAAAGTTGTAGGCAATAATGGCGATACAGTATATGAAATACAACAAAAATTAGAAGGAACATGTGATTGGGCAAAGAAATTTGTGAAAAAAATTGAGGATAATGGCTTTATTATTTCTATTGTATCATATCCAGGATCTGCAAACATAGTTGGTCAACTTCTTGATGAAAAAAATATTGAAGGTATAATGTCTACACTTTGTGGCGATTCTACAACGTTAGTTATACCAAAAGATGTTTCAAAAATAAAAGAAATAAAAGAAAAAATTACAAAAATATTATTATAGTAAAGATATGAATATTAAAAAATATTTTATCTTTTTATTTATATTTTTCATATGTTCATGTAGCAATACTATAAGCAATAGAGAAGCTAGCTTTTCAATTTATAATAGTGTTATGAATAAAAATTATCAAGAAGCTTTACAAATGGCTCAAAGTGATAATTTTTATTCTGATGAAAATTCCAAATTATTAAAATTATTAGATATTGCAACTTTGCAGTATTTAAACAAAAATTTTTATCAATCTTTAAAATATTTTGAAAAAGCTAAGGAATTAAGTGATAATTTATATACTAAAAGTCTTTCAAGAAAAGCACTTTCCGCATGGGATGCTAATCTTGATATTTATTATGGTGAAACATACGAACTATCACTTATTAGATTTTATATATCATTAGTTAATTACAATATATACCAACAAGGTTTTTATGAAGAATATATTGATGAAAATGGTATAATTATACCCAAAAAAGAACTAACAAATAATGAAAAACTTTTTCATTTAAATTATGCAAGAAGTATAATAATAGAGTGGGATTCATTTTTAAAATCAATACAAAATGAGGAGTACGGTGAAGCAAAATATAAAAACGATTTATTAGCAAAAATTTGGGGAAGTTTTATTCATTTAGAATTTAATGATAAAAATGACAATCAAATAGCTTTACAGCTTTATAAAGATATTGATAATGTTTTATTACAAAATTACAATATGTATTCCATATTTAATCAAAAATATTCAAACTTTAATAAAGATTTTAAGAAGTTATCAACATTAAATTACAGACAACTATATACAAACTATATAGAGGAAACTAATTATTCAAGAGAATTACAAGAATATGCAAATAAAAATATAAGAAATTTGCAAAAAAATAGAAAAGACAATTTAGTTGTTTTAGTTAAGAATAATTTAATTTCACCAAAAACAGTAAAACAAATAGAAATACCATTTCCATTAACAATGTTCGGAACAAATGGTGGCGCATTGTATGAATTTGCACAAATAATAATGTTAACGAATGGAAATATACCATATATTCTTGTGGAAATTCCGGAAATAAATATAAATAAAAATATCAATCAATACAGACTTGATGTATATGATTTAGAAAATAATCAAGTTGCAACAACAAATTTAGTATTAGTTGAACCGTTGTCTTATATAGCTAAAAAGGAACTTGAAGATAAAATAGTAGAAATTCAAACTAAAATTATTTCAAGAATCACAACAAAATATTTAGCAGCAATAGCTGCATCATATTCACTGTATAATCAAGATAATTCTATGTCTAAATTCAACGCTTTATTGACTTTTCAAGCTTCATCAAAACTTATAAATGAAACTTCAAGGGCTGATATTAGATATTGGATAACTTTATTATCGGACGCACAAATTGGCGGAATCATATTGCCAAACGGGAAATATATAATCAAAATTATACAAAACAATAATGAAGAAATCTATCAAGAAGAAATAGAAATAAATAATAATACAAAATTTATAGATTTAAACTTCTAAATAAGCTGTCATATCAACAACTCTAATAAGCTCATCCATTGTAGTAATACCCTTTATTACTTTATTTACACCATCAACCTGCATTGTAACAAAACCTCTGCTATTTAAATATTCTAGAATTTGTTTTTTTGTTGCATTTTCAACAATCAAATTATCTATTTCTTTATCAACATCAAGAACTTCACAAATAGCAACCCTTTTTGTATAGCCTTTTCCTTTGCATTTTTCACAACCTCTTCCTCTAAATAAATGTTTAATTTCATTAGCTCTTTCTTCACCTAAAACTTTTGCAATTATTCGTCTTTCTTCTTCTGTAATAGGATATTCATATTTGCAATAAGGACAAATAGTTCTAGCTAACCTTTGAGCTACAATAGCTATAAGAGCACCAGATAATAAGAATGGTTGAACACCTATTTGCAAAAGTCTAGGTATAGCCGAGAATGCATCGTTTGTATGTAAGGATGAATACACTTGGTGTCCAGTCATAGCTGCTTGAACAGCAGCACTAGCTGTTTCCTCGTCTCTAATTTCACCAACCAATATAACATCAGGATCTTGTCTTAAAAGAGTTCTAATTCCCTCAGCAAATGTCACACCAATTTCTGGATTGATATTTGATTGTCTAATTAATGGTATACGATACTCAACAGGGTTTTCAAGTGTCATAATATTGATATCAATATTATTAATCATACTTAAAAGTGTATAAAGAGTAGTTGTCTTACCAGAACCAGTAGGACCTGTCAAAATCGTAATACCATAAGGTCTTTTAATACATTTTTTAATTAAAGCAATATTTGCATCACTATAACCAAGTTTATCAAGAGAAGAAATAGCTTGCTTCTCATCCAAAATTCTCATAACAATATTTTCACCAGCAACAGTAGGTTGAGATGAAACCCTGAAATCAATACTTCTTCCCAAAATAATACTTTGAATTCTTCCATCTTGTGGTTTTCTGGTCTCAGCAATATTCATACCAGACATAATTTTAATACGAACGGCGATTGAGGACCAATATTTATTATGGAAAGTTCTAATCTGCTCCATTTTACCATTAATTCTATATCTTAATCTCAAAAAGAAATCTTCTGGCTCAAAATGCAAGTCAGATGCGCCACTTCTAACGGCATCAGTAAGCAAAGCATCAACCAAACGCACCATAGGGCTTTTATAACTACCTTGCATACTATCTTCTTCATCAAAACTATTGCTTTCCACACCCTCTATTTCCCTCAGAATACCATCTATGGACATTTCATAATCATAGTATTTATCTATTGCTGCAAGAATATCATTAGCGGTAGCAAAAATAGGTACTATCTTAAAGTGGGGCGGAAAAAACCTCTTTAATTGATCCAAAGTAATAATATCATATAGATCGGATATAGCAACAGTAATCGTATCCTTTGTAAAAGAAATAGGTATTACTTTATTTTGAATAGCAAAACCTTTTGGTATCTTTTTAACTAATCTTTGATCTATAATAGAAGATTTTAAATTGAATTCTTTATTTCCAGTTTGTTCATTAAGAACCTCACTAAGCATGGAGTCGGTAATCAAACCCATATTAACAAGAATTGTACCTATATTCTCAGATATATTTTTTTCTTGTTTTTCTTTTAAAGCAACATCAAGTTGATCTTTTGTAATAATCTTTTTGTCAAGTAATAATTCAGCAATATCCTTCCTAGTAGCTGTTTCAGGAGAGCTATTTTTTGCAACGTTATTATTCGTTTGACTTATATTATTTTCCATACTTTTCCATTTATTCTATTTTAAAATTATAAAAGCATTGTTTTATTTGTCAATAATAATAAGAAATCTTTGAATTTGAGTTAATATAACAAATATATCAAACAATTCAATTAGAGTATAAGCTGGCGAAGAATCCCAAGCTTTTAATAGTAAAAGTTTTTTCATATTATCTTCTCTTTTTTGCTTTTTTATTTCCTTGATTTCTTCTTTTGTTTTATTGTTATAAAGTTCCTTCTTTGTTATTTTAGTGATTTTGTATTGTGGTTGAACTTTTAATGTTTTTTTGATAACAAAAAAATGCCATAAAAAATATATAATAACTAAAACATAAAATAATATGGAGAAAAATAAATTATTTTTATTTGGTGCCTTGTTTTGAATAAATAATACTACAACAAGACCGGGTATTAAACCCCAAAAATAAAGCATCCCATTGAAATGTTGATATTCGCCTTTTGATAAAATTAAAATTTTGTCTTTAACTATTTTTATAATATTGATAAGTTTTTCTTTTACATTTCTCCACATAATAATCACTACTTTATTATATACACAATTTATAGTTTATAAAATAATTTTAAAATTACAAGATATATTTGTTTATAATAAGTGATATTCAATAGCAATTAATTTGCCTCTATTTATAATCTCTACTTTCTTGATGTAAAATCCACTCATCCCCCCCCTGATAAGATCCCCTCATCCCCCTGATAAGGGGTACTACCTCCATCCCCCCCTGATAAGGGGTACTACCTCCGTTCCCCTTATCAGTGGGGGTAAGGGGGGTTTAAATACTTTAATTGTTTAAACTCTGTTTTTTATATTAATATATTATTTATAAATTAATATATTATATATTATAATATATTATGTAAAATTATTAATTATATATTTTATATATAATAGTTCATATACATAAATGATTATTGTTTAATATATAGCATAGTATATTATTCTTAATTCTTAATTTTAAATTTAAAATACAAGTTCTTCAATTTTATATTCTATTTTTAATTTTTAATTATCCATTTGTTTTACAACAAAACAAATGGATGTTCTCAACCCCCCTGCTGACTTCGTCAGCTCCCCCCTTACGAAGGGGGGTAAGAGATGGAATATTCTGCGACTAACTTCCCCTAATAAGGTATGTTCCTCTATCCCACCTGATAAGTTCCCCTCTCACCCCCCTAATAAGGTATGTTCCTCCATCTTCCCCCTGATAAGTAGTACTACCTCCTTTTCCCCCCTGATAAGGGGGGTAAGGGGGGTTTATGTCAGCTTTCTCCTTACAAAGGGAGGCAATGGGGAAGTTCTTTACAAAGAGGAGTGTGAGAGAAAATACATTGACTTCGTCAGTTCCACTTTATAAAACGGGGCAAAAAGAGAGAATAAAAAAGTATGTAAAAAAACATAATAAAGATTATTTTACTTGACAAAATTATTTTTAAAACATTATTATTTATTCAAGTTCATTTATTAATAAGAAAATTGATATGTTATTAAAAGGAAAAAAAGGATTAATTATTGGTTTGTCCAACAATATGGGAATTGCTTGGGGTATTACGCAAAAGTGCGCTGAAAATGGTGCAGAATTGTGTATAATGTACCAAAACGAAGCAATGAAAAAAAGAGCTTTACCATTAGCAGAAGAAGTTGGATGCAATTTTACAGTTCAATGTGATTTTTCAAATAAAGAAGAAGTTGCAAACTTATCAAAAGAAATTAAAGAAAAATGGGGTGAAATAGATTTTATTGTTCATTCTATGGCTTTTGCTCCAAAAGAAGATTTACATGGAGATTATAATAAAATTTCACAAGAAGGCTTTGATTTAGCTATGAATATTAGTGCTTATTCACTTATTAAATTTACATCAGATTTAGCTCCATTAATGAAAAATGGTGGTTCTGTTGTAACTTTAACATATTACGGTGGTGAAAAAGTTATTAAAAATTATAAATTAATGGGCACATGCAAAGCGGCTTTGGATTCTGCTGTTAGAGAATTATCAGCTGATTTAGGTTCTAAAAACATTAGAGTAAACGCTATATCATCTGGCCCTATCAAAACATTAGCTGCATCAGGTGTTTCTGAATTTAGTTCATTATTAAAAGCATTTGAAGAAAGAGCACCATTAGGAAGAACTTGTACAATACAAGAAGTTGGAAATAGTGCAGTATTTTTATTAAGCGATATGGCTTCCGCTGTAACTGGCGAAATATTACACGTTGATTGTGGTTATCACGCAATTGGATAGTAGTTTTTATAAACACAAATATTCATATCCACCAATTTGGTGGATTTTTATTTTAGTACATAACTAAATTACTCAATTTAAATTTATCCTTTAAAATAAGAAAGAAATAAAATATAAGATTTGTTTAATAATTATTTTGTAATAAAAATGCATTATATACATTTTCCATAAGACAAGCAACAGTCATTGGGCCAACTCCACCAGGTACCGGTGTAATATAAGAAATTTTTTCTATAACATCATCAAAATCAACATCTCCGCATAATTTGTCCCCTACCCTATTTATACCAACATCAATTATGATGGCATTATCCTTTATCATATCTCTTTTGATAAATCTAGGTTTGCCAATAGCTACCACAAGAATATCAGCCCATAAACATTCACTTTTTAAGTCTTTTGTTTTACTATGAACAATTTTGACTGTACAATTTTCATTTAATAATAACATAGAGATTGGTTTTCCTACTATGTTAGATCTGCCAACTATACAGACTTTTTTACCAGATAAATTTTCTTTTAAAACAGATTTTAACAACTTTACGCAACCTTTTGGAGTGCATGGCAACATAGATTTATCAAAATTAAAATCACCAATAGACATTTTTCCAACATTAATTGGATGAAAACAGTCAACATCTTTATCAGGATTTATCTTCTCTATTATTTTTTTATCAGAAATATGCTTTGGAAGTGGTAATTGAACCAAAATACCATTGACTTCTTTATTCTTATTTAATTTATCAATTAGATCAACTAATTCTTCTTCTGTTGTATTTTCTGATAAATTATATTTCAACGATTTTATTCCACATTTTTCACAAGCCTTTTCTTTATTTTTAACATAAACCTGACTTGCTGGATTATCACCAACCAAAATAACTGCTAAACAAGGAACTGTATTATATTTATTTTTAATGTCATCAATTTTAATTTTTAAATCATTTTTGATTGATTTTGATAATTCTGTTCCATTAATTATTTTATTTTCCATGAAATTATCGTTTATTTTAAAAAAAATAGAAGATATAAAAAATATCTTCTATAAAAAAACTAATATTTTTGAATTTCTATTTCTGAAAAGAAAAAGCTAATTTCTCTTCCAACACTGTTTAAAGAGTCTGAGCCATGAACAACGTTTTCTTGAATGCTTGTAGCATACATTTTTCTAATTGTTCCTTCTGCTGCTTCTGCAAAATTGGTTTTTCCCATTAATTCTCTGTTTTTAAGAATAGCATTTTCACCTTCTAAAACTTGTACTATAACTGGACCAGATGTCATAAATTTAACTAAATCATTATAGAAACTTTTTTCACTATGTTCCATATAGAATTTTTTAGCTTGATCTGTTGTCATTAATATCATTTTTTGAGCAACTATTTTAAGTCCATTTTCTTCAAAAACAGAGTTAATTTTTCCACTTAAACCTCTTCTAATTGCATCAGGTTTTAAAATTGATAACGTTCTTTCAATCATTTTTTATTAATTTATTTGTATAAGAAATTTCTAGCAGACAAAAAATATTTTTCAAGTTTTTTTTAAACTTTGATTTATTTAGTATTAAGTTCATTTTAATAAATTTTCATTTGCATATTAAGCAATAAACGTGGTAAAAACGACATTTATTAATTTTAAAAATTAGTTTAAGCAAACTTAACATTAAATATTCTTGAATTATCTTGCAATATTACAATTTCTATCTCTACCGCAATATTATAAATAATATCATCAGCAATTTCTGGCCATTCAATAATAGATATACCATTTTCAAAACTATTTTCTATATCTAATTCATACAATTCATTTTTGTTTTTTAATCTATATAAATCAAAATGGTAAATTGAAAAATCTTTAAGCGGATATTCTTTTACTATATTAAACGTTGGGCTTACAACTTCAACTTTCGGTAAATTATTTTTCTTCATCATATAATTAATAAAACAATTCGTAAAATATGTCTTACCAGCACCAAGTGTTCCTTTTAAAGTTATAACTTGTCCAATATTAACCTTTTCAGCAATAAGTTCCGCTAATTTTTTTGTATCTTCTAAGCTATTTATTTTGTATTCTTTATACATAATATTTTTCAAACCAATTTATTTTATTTTTTAACAATTCCTGTTCATCTTTATCTTGAAAATCACTATATTTTCTATATCTTTCAAATAATTTTAAAATTTCTTTATTATGTGATATTTTACCATATTTTATTGGATTATTTAAAAATCCAGTCCATAAAAATATTTTATCATTTTTATTCCAGAAAGAATATTTTATTATTTTTGATAAAGTAGTTGGCAATATATCATAGAAAAAATTAGAGCTACTCTTTAATACAACTCTACTTCCTTCTGTTTTACTACTTTGTTTTCTTTTTTCTATCCAATAATCAGATTTAATTTTTGGCACTGACAATACGTGAAAGTGTATGTTATATTTATTTTTCTTTGCTAATGTTGATAAATATAATTCAAAATCATTATCTAATAGCGTAACCTCAAATAATATATTGTACTTATTTTGTATTAATAATTCTAAAACTCTAAAAGCTAAAAGCAAAGCGAATCCGTTTGTCTTTTCTCTAATTAATTCCTTTCCACATTCGTTTAATAATTTATCATAATATGGATGATATACTGAAAAAAACCTTATTGAAATATTTATAAAATTAGGTTGTTTTTTGTCTATAATGTATTGAATACTCGGCATTAATTGTGTTGTTTTTCCAGATCCAGATTGTCCACCAATTCTAAAAATAAATGGTTTTTTTGATATCTTTTTGCCCTTTATTAAGTCATTAAAGGCTTTATTTGCAATTTCCTCAAAATTATTGGTATCAATATCTAATTCTTTATTTCCTAAACAGTCTTTACCCCAAACAGAATGAATAAAGTCAATAGCTTTTTGTCTCAATATTTTTAAATTATTCATTTTTATTACCTTCTCGTATTTTTTCTAAAATCTTATTTCTAATATCAAATCTTTTAAGTCTTTCTGATATTGATAATACGCCTTCACCAGTACTATTGGTAATATTAATATCAGCTCCATTTTCTATTAAATAAATTCCAATATCATTATATCCTTTTTCTATTGCGTAAATTAAAGGCGTTCTTTTTAATATATCAAGAATATTTAAGTTTGCACCAGCATCATGTAATATTTTTAAAGCTTTTATATCATTATTTTGTACTGCAATTATAACAGGATTATTCAGTCTTTTATCTCTTCTATTAACATCAACACCATTGTAAATTAAATATTTCATCATATCATACTGCCTATTCTTTACAACAAAAGTCATTAAATTGTATTGATTTTGCAATGGTTGATTAATATCCTCCATTTCATTAACAAAAGCTCTAAATTCTGGCATCATACCATATTCAATTACTTTTTGCAATATTTCCTCTTTTTCGTTTTCTTTTGTTATTTTTGGAATATGTCTATTTTGAAAACTTCTCGTTGATAATAACTCATTTGGAATATCTTTGGTTCTATAACTAATTATTGTTTTTTTAACTGGTTTTATATTAGCAAATTTTTCATTGTTATCTAAAATATCCTCATCCATTATGATTGCGGATTGTTTTTGATTCTTTTCTTCTAAAAATTTATTGTATTCCGCGTCTTCTGTATATTCTAATTTTTGTAATAACTCATCTTTTGATTTTTTATCTAAAAAATCTTTGTAATCTATTGTTTTAATACCTTTTAAAGCTTGTTCTAGTTCGCTATCAAATAGTGTTCCTGTAATTTTTACCTCTTCTTTTTTAGGTTCTTCAATAACTGTATGAGGGATATCTTTTTCAACATTTGTTATATCTGTTTGAATATCTTTTGTTTTACTTTCGGTCGTATCGGTTTTTGACTCTGTTGTTTTTTTATCAACAACATTTTGCTCGCCCGCTTGACTTGTGTTTTGATTATCTTTTATACCTTCTTTTATACTTTCTTTTGTATTATCTGTTGTTTGAATATTTTTTATTTCTGGTTTTGCAACATTTGTACTGCTTGATAATTTTGGTCCTTCAATTTCAGTTCCCATAACAGTGTCTTTTTGTTTTGGTTTTGCCCACTCTGTTAATCTAATTAATCTTCTTTTAATACTTTCTAAAAATGTAGGACCTTCAACCTCCATTCCTTCTATCACATTATTAATTTCTTCTTCTGGTAATAACTCAGCAAAATTATTATTTTCAATATACGGATTAGCAAAAGCATCTATATTTTCATTTGAATCTGGAAAATCTTGATTAAAAACAACCGAATCACTATCAGGTAAATCAAAAGCTTTATCTTTTGTATTTAAAGTTGGACCTATTACTTCGCTATACACATTATCATCTGGAACAACCGCATTTTTCATGTCAGTCAGCTTCATATAAGTTATATTTTTTTCAGCAAATTTTAAAGCAAAAGCCAACAAAATGTAGTGCATAAGAAATATTTTATTAAACAATAAACACAATAATTTTATCTTATAGATAATACCTAAAAAATCAACAAAATTTTAATTAATCACTAAATTTTAGTCTATTTCTTAAACTTATTTGTTGGTAAAATATTATATTAATATCAAAATTAAAGTCAATTTTATTTAATAATACTCATTAATTCGTCTTTATAGCAAGGATGGCATATTAACCATATATTTTTAGCCTTAAAATCTTTTTTAAATAAATTAAAATCCAGTTGTGAAAGTTGCATATTATTTTCTATATTATAAATTTTTAGACCCATTGCGTTTGCTATTGGTAAACTTGAATAAACGTCCCACATTGATATATTATTTTTTAAAAAACATCCTTGTGAAATATTATTAAAAACATCAAATGCATATATGTAAGCAGAATATCCATCTAAAAAAGTAAATTTGTAATCTCTTATATAGCCAGCAACATGTTTTACTGGAAAATAAATTAAAGAATTTTTATTTAATTCTTGCTTTTGAAATGAAATTGGCAATTTTGTTTCTTTGCTTGTAAAAGCATTTTTTATATTATAAACCTGCTCACCATCATTATAAATAATTTCTTTTAAGGCCGGTAAATAAATAACCCCAAAAATTGGTTTCATATTTTTATATAAACTCAAAGCAATAGCAAATAAATTAGAACCATGAAAATATGTTTTTGTACCGTCTATTGGATCTATAACCCATACATATTCACTATTAACAACTTTTTCTTGTAAATTTTTTTCTTTTAGAGCTTTTTCTTCGTCCAAAATATAGTGATTTTCAAAATTAGTTTTTATCAATTTACCAAAATCTTTACTAATAGCCAAATCAGTTTCCGTCACAATAGAACCATCAACTTTATTATGTCCACTTATTAAAGTTTGATTTTTTAATGCCATTTTTCCAGATTTTTTTAAAAATGGCAAAATTATTTCCATATAATTCTTCATGCTATTCTTCAATTAAACTACCAACAAATTTATTTAATTCTTCCTGTTTTACATTTTTAATCCTTTTAGCGTCAATCAACGCACTTAACTCTTCAAAAGCCAATTCTACACTATCATTTATTATTATATAATCATATTCTGTATAATGAGTTATAGTATTTTTTGCGTCAGCCATTCTTTTAGCAATAACCTCTTCACTATCGGTACCTCTGCCAGATAATCTATTTTGTAATTCACTAATTGATGGTGGTAATAAAAAAATCCTTATAATTTTCTTTTTATCCGTTATTTGTTTAGACACTTCAAGATTTCCTTGCCAATCAATATCCAACAAAACGTCATTACCTGAATTAAATTTTTCTTCAATCTGACTTTTTAATGTCCCATACGACTTTCCATATACGCCAGCATATTCTAAAAACTCATTATTTTTTACTTTTTTATCAAATTCTTCTTGCGACAAAAAATAATAATGAAATCCATCAATTTCACCTTCTCTTGGCGGTCTAGTTGTAGCTGATGTTGATAATTTTATATTACTATATCTTTCCAATAACATCTTAGCCAATGTTGATTTACCTGTACCAGATGGTGATGACAAAACTATCAAAAAATGTTCGTATGGCAACATATTAAATTCCTAAAATTACTTCATAAAATTTTATATTATAAACATATAAAATAAAAAATAATAATCAACACAAAAATGAAAATTATACAATATATTAATCAATGAATCGCGATTTCTCTTTATTGGATTACTTATATCAAGTTTTAAACACCTTGCTTTTTTTACAATTTTTCTTGCATTTTTAATAATTTTTTTTACAAATATAAAACAATATTTTAGAGCACAAAATGAGAAAAGAAAATTTTTTAATAATATTAACTTGTTTAAGTACGTTGGGTTATATATTTTGTAATTTTTTTATTTTATTTAAAAAAAACTTAGTAGCTGGTTTTACTTTTGATATAAGCAATTTTTTATTTCCGTTTCTATATATAAGTAGTGATTTGATACAAGAAATTTATGGATATGAAAAAAGCCGTTTGTCTGCAAAAATTACAATATCTGGACAATTAATTTTTGCTATTTTTTGCTTTTTTTCAGCAAAATATTTCAGTATTACTTGGTTAGATTATAATGAAAATAATATAATAAAAGAAAATATTTTAAATAATATCGCATCAATAATTACAGTCGCTAGTATAATTTCATATTATGTTGGCGATTGGATAAATGATATAATTTTTGCTAAGCTTAATAATAACAAAAATGATTTTATAAATTATTCCAAAAGATCATTTATATCTTCAATAGCTGAAAAATTTGTTGACACAACAATTTTCAATATATTTTTAATTCTTTTGCCAAATAGTAATTTTACATTAAAATTAGTAATTATACCAATTATAATAGAAATATTTGTTGAATTTGCACTTTTACCACTAAATCATAAGGTTGTAATGAAAATAAAAAATAGTGTTGGATAAATTTTAATTTTATCTAACACCAATGATTATTTTGTTTTTAGCTTTTTTATTGTTAAATTATTATTAGTATAAATACACAATTCGCCAGCAATTTTCATAGCCTTTTTGCATATGGTTTCAGCATCCATATCATCTATATCATATAGCGCTTTTGCTGCGGATAAAGCATAATTTCCGCCAGAACCAATGGCAGCAATTCCACCTTCCGGTTCAACAACATCGCCATTACCAGATATTATTAATGTTATATTTTTATCAACAACAATCATCATCGCCTCTAAATGTCTCAAATATTTATCAGTTCGCCAGTCTTTTGCTAACTCCAAACAAGCTCTTGTAAGATTATCTGGATGTCTTTCTAATTTGTGTTCAAGCCTTTCAAATAAAGCAAAAGCATCGGCTGTTGAACCAGCAAAACCTGTTAAAATCTTACCATCCGATAATTCTTTTATTTTTTTAGCAGTTGATTTCATAACAGAATTTCCAAATGTAACTTGTCCATCACCAACTATAACCACTTCATCGCCTTTTCTTACAGATAAAATTGTTGTTCCATATATTGTATTTGGTCTATGTTCTTCCATATTTGTCAAAATTATTATTTACTATAAATAAATATAGACGTTTTTTTTAATAAGACAAGTTTTAATATTATTTTTAATTATTTATTTAAAAAGCGAATAAATAATTATATTATCAAGATTATCATTTATATGTTCAACAACTTTATGTGCGGTAGCTGAGGCGTGTATCACTGTATTGCAATTATAAAACATTAAATGATACTGTTCTTTTGAAATTTGTTTTAAAATTATATCACCAATATCCAAAAATTTTTTATCTTTTATATTAAAAAATAAAGAAAATTTTTCTTTAAGAATTTCAAAATTTGGTTTTTTTGAATAAACTATGTTATCATAATATGACAGCAGTTTTTCTTCATAAGTATAACCAACTTCATCACAAACACCAAATATTAAACCAAGGCAATCAACTCCACCATTATTTAGATTATTCTTCTTTATCCTTCCTTGATATCTAAAATTTGTTCCAATCCAAGTTTTTGCTTGAAAAATTATATCAGTTCTCTTTATCATAATTACATTATTTTTAATAATATATCAGTACCAGGTAAATGTGGTTCACCTCTAAAATTAATTGCATTATTAAACTTATTACAACATGTAGAAAATTGTTTATCACAGCCAGCAGTAATATTAAAATTATCTCCAACCTCAATTTTATATGGTAATTCGGAAGCTAATATTATTGAATTATATTGAAATTGTTTAACTTCTGTTTTTTGTCCAATATTCTTACCGCTTGTAAATTCTATAATTCCATAATCAAAATAGCCCCTTGATTTTTGCGTTATAGTTGTTGTATTTGTTTCAAAATTTACATTATTAATTACAGAAGAGACTATACCACTAAAAGTAAAATTATTTTTATTAAGCTTGCATTTATCACTACAAAATCTACATCTGCATAATGGACTATAAACATCTCCTATTGTTTTATTTAATTGTGTTTTTAATCCGCTAACTTTTGCTATAAAAATATTATCTTTATACTCTATATCAGTAATATTTCCGTTTAATAAAGACACTTTTCCGGCATCCAAATTATCTTTATCTATTATAAATATTTCAACCTTTGCATTATTATAAAGTCCGGATAAAATATCACTATCTTTTATTAAATCATTTACTATTAAATTTGATATTTCCGCACTATCATCATTAATATCAACATTTGCATTTAAATTACTTATTTCATAAGCCGAAATAGAATTGTATTTTTCATTTTGATATACAAAATCCTCATTGGATGTTGTAAAACATAGCGTATTACCATTTTCAAGCGTAATTTTCCAACATCTAACTAAATTCAGAACCTCTTGATTAATAATTTCTTTTAAATTACCACTTATATCTTTCATAAAACATACATTTTTTATTTCTATTCACAATAAAAAATTTAATATTTTATGGAAGAACCATATTTTATTATTTTCTTTTAGTAATTTTTGCTTCTTCTATATATAATGGTTCAATTTTATTTGTAAATAATTGATTTTCTGCTTTATAACAATTAAGTTTTACCCATTTTTCTATCGAAAAGTCGGATAATATTATATTATCACCAACAATACCATGATCATTTGTCAAAATCGTTGCATATTTATTCTCTTCTAAAAAACTTTTTATATCCGTTTTGTATATTATATAATAAGAATTTTTATCTTTAATATAATATTTTGCATTGTTTAGATCTAAAATTATAATATCGCATTGATTTTGTTCAAAAGAAATAATTTCAAACATATTATTTGTAATAATTTTTTTATTTGTTGAAATTTGTAAAGCTTTTAGTACAGCCAAATTTGTTTTTATTGATGTAAAATTACCGGGTCCAGTTATTGATGCAAATATATCAATATCACTATACCAAAGTTTATTCGCTGATAACATAGATTCAATTGATGATACCAAAATTTCGGATTGTTTTTTACTTTCAATTACATTTGTTTCAATTACTGAAAGACTATTCTGTAATATTATGTTTAAATTTGATAAAATTGTATTAAAAGCTAAAATTTTTTGCATTATTTTACTTGAAAATTATAATATAAATATTATATATAATATTTAATTGTATAATAATAATTATTCAAGTTATATTTTATTATAAATAATGTTTTTGAAAAATGGAAGAAAGAATACATCCTGCGAATAGAAAAACCATAATTTTAATTGGAATGATGGGGGCTGGAAAGACAACGACTGGTTTTACATTAGCTCAAAGATTGAATATTAAATTTATTGACTCTGACAGAGAAATAGAAAAAGCTGAAGGCATGTCAATAGTTGATATTTTTAATACAAAAGGTGAAGAATATTTTAAAAAAATAGAAAGAAAAACCATTGCAAAAATTTTAAATAACCATCAACCACAAGTTCTATCAATTGGTGGAAATGCTTTTGATGATAAAGATATTAGAGAATTAATTAAAGAAAAAGCTATATCTGTTTTATTAGAGGTTGAATTTGACGTTTTATTAGAAAGAGTTAAAAGAAAAAACACTAGGCCTTTACTAGAACAAGGCAACAAAGAAGAAATTTTAAGAGAAATTTATGATAAAAAAATGCCTTTATACAGAGAGGCTGATATTGTTATAAATACTACATATTTAAACAGAGATACATCTATCAATGTTATAACAAATTCAATTGCTCAATATATTAGAGATTTTGGAAAATAATTTTTCTATTTTCCTTCTTACAAGGAGGAGCCAATGAAGTTATTACTCCTCTCTGTCTCCCTTAGTAAGTTGGGAATCAGTCGTAGACTGACAGGGGGGTTGAGAACATTCATTTTGTTTTATTAAAAATAAAACAAAATGAATAATTAAAAATTGAAAATAAAATATAAAGTTAAGAAGCTTAAATTTAAGATTTAAAATTAAGAATTATCATAATAATTAAGAATAGAGTAATATATCTATTTAATAAATAAAATAATAATTAATAATATAATAATTAATAATATAA
>CAKVGI010000013.1 GCA_934747265.1 uncultured Rickettsiales bacterium | reverse complement strand
AACATATAATGGTGGTTTCTTTAAAAATAAGGAGTATGTAGGCAATAATAAGTGAACAGTGTGCTTATCAGGGGGGGAAATGAAGAGACCTTATCAAGGGGGGGAATGAAGAGACCTTATCAGGGGGGGAATGAGGAGACATCCTTATTATGGGGGAAAAATGAAGGAACCTTATCAGGGGAGATATAGAGGGCATCCTTATCAGAGAGGGATGAGAGTGTACCCTCACCCTTTATCGGGGAGATAAATAGATATTCCCTTGGCAGAGGGAGTAAAAAGGTATCTCTTAGTAGTATAGGAATGAGATGGATACTCACCCTTAGCAGAAATTAGAATGAATATATCTCTTAGCAAAATAGAAACAAAAGTGTATTCTTAATAAAAAGACAAAGAAATAGTTAGAAGTATAGAAATACCTTAAAATTAGATATTTTATTAACTTGTTTTTTAAAACTTTAATCTTAAACTTATTTGTATGTTTATTATATATGATATATGTTGCAGAAAATTATAAGATTACCATACTTGGTTTTTGTATATATTTATAAAGGATTTAAAGGTATTTTTAAATTTTTGTTTATAGAAGAAAAAGACGGAAAAACTGATACTTTTGCCACCGTAAAAGGCATATTAATCGCGTTGTTTCTTGCTATTTTAATTAGATCATTTTTATACGAACCATTTCATATTCCATCTGGTTCTATGAAACCTGAATTAAAAGATGGAGATTTTATATTTGTATCAAAATATGATTTTGGCTATACAAAATATTCATTTCCTTTTGGATTACCAATTTTTAATGGTAGAATATTTTTTAAAAATAAACCACAAAGAGGAGACGTTTTGGTATTTAGATTACCATCAAAACCTCATATTAATTATATAAAAAGATTAATTGGCTTACCGGGTGATAAAATTCAGATGAAAGACGGAAAATTATTTATTAATAATAAAGAAATTAGTAAAACTTATATAGGCAAAATAGAAGAATATGATGGTAATTCAAAAAGCAAAGTTAAAGCATTTCGTGAAGTTTTGGATAATGGTAAAGAGGTTGTTGTGCTAGACAAAGTTAATGATGGAAATGGTGATAATACTGCTGTTTTTACCGTTCCAGAACGCCATTATTTTTTTATGGGTGATAATAGAGATAATTCGCTTGATAGTAGATTTAAAGAAACAGGTTTTGTTCCAGAAGAAAATTTAATTGGAAAAGCTAGAATGATTTTTTTATCAAGTAAAGAAAACCCACTAAAATTCTGGAAATGGCATAAAATTATAAGGAGGGATAGATTTTTTAAAACAATAGAATAAGGAGCTGATATGGAAAATAATTATAAGGAATTATACAAAATATTAGGTTATAGTTTTAAAAATCAAGAAATTATAGAAAGAGCTTTAAGACATTCTAGTATGTGTTATTCTAGAAAAAGAAAATGTAGTAATTACGAGAAATTGGAATTGCTTGGAGACTCGGTTTTATCTCTTATTATTCTGGATATGCTGTTGGAATATTATCAAGATTTAAATGAAGGTGAGATCGCAAAAAGAAAATCAAATTTAGTTTGTTCCGAAACATTGTCAAATATAGCAAAAAATATTGGCTTAGGTAAATATATTATAATGACAAAAGGCGAAGAAAAGCTTGATGGAAGAAATAATCAACACATCTTAGAAGATATAGTAGAGTCAATAATTGGTGGAATATATATTGATGGTGGTTTAGAAGAAGCTAGAAAATTCGTAAAGAAATACTGGTCAGAACTAGTTAAGCAACAAAAAGACATAAAAAAAGATTCAAAATCACGATTACAGGAATGGTTGCAACAGCATAAGTATCGTATACCAACTTATATACTATTAGCAGAAGAAGGAACGCAAGAAGAACCAACTTTTAAAATGAAAGTTAATGTTGATGGTTTGCCTGAATTTATAGAAACTGGAAAAACCAAAAAAGGAACAGAGAAAGAGCTTGCTGAAAAAATGATAGATTATATAAAAAATAATATAGATAAAAAAATATAGATATAACGAACAGTTAAATAATAAAGCATAAAGTTGTGGTAAATCTAAATTTTTATACTATAAAATTCATATAGGTAGATTTTTCACTAACTCTCCACTTACTAAGATGCCATACCATTACACATTATTAAAATGTTTGTTTTGCCACAACTAAGGTACCATCCCACTCTTCCCGCTAATGGTACTCTCTATCCTCCCCGATAAGAAATATACGCCCAATCCCCCCTATCAAGTTCTCCTGTATCCACCCCCGTTAAGAATGTACCTGTTCTATCCCCATGATAAGAGATACACACCCAATTCCCCATATGATAAGGTCTCCTCATCTCCCCATGATAAAGTCCCCAAATCCCCCCTGATAAGGTATATCTTTCCATTCCCCCTGATAAGGGGATTCTCTCTATCCCCCCTGATAAGGGGGGGCAAGGGGGGTTTAAATACTTTAATTGTTTTAAACTATGTTTTTATATTAATATATTATTTTATAATTCTTATAAAATTATTAATTATATATTTTTTATATATAATAGTTTATATTATTTATATAACATTAATAATATATTTAATGTGTGATTATAGTATTTAATAATATGTAGTAGTATTATATTATTAATTATTATTTTATTTATTAAATAGATATATTACTCTATTTTTAATTATTATTATAATTCTTAACTCTTAATTCTTAATTCTTAATTCTTAAATTCAAATCCTCGACTTTATATTTTAATTTCAATTTTCAATTTTCATTTTTTAATTTTCAATTATTCATTTTGTTTTATTAAAAAATAAAACAAAATAAATAATATCAACCCCCCTGCTGACTTCGTCAGCTCCCCCCTTACAAATGGGGGCGAGAAGAGAGCATTTTGCAACCGACCCCTTATAAAAAGGATTGAAGTTTAAATATTTCATATCATCTCTCTTATAAAAGATGATAAAAAAATATTTCATATCATTTTTCAGCTCTATAATAATTAAAAGAAAACTAAAAATTATCAGTACCCTTACATATAACATAATCTACTTGAAAATATAATATTGTAATCTATAATTATGTCATGTGTTTATCATTCTTGATATAAATATATGAATAATAATAAAGCTTTTTCACTTATAGAATTATCTATTGTTCTTATAATAATTGGGCTGTTGGTTGCTGGTATTGTTGGAGGGCAAAGTTTGATTGAAAATGCAAAAATTTATTCTTTTACTTCACAATTTTATGATTGGAAAAAGAATATCAATACATTTTATTCTATAAAAGGAAGATTGCCGGGCGACCCTAATAATTTAGGTTATATTGGAAGAAAACATATTTATAATTTTCGTCCATATGATGTACAGTCTTATACTTTATCAGACTTTACAAGCATGCCATACAATAATAATCCAATTTCCACTAGCGTTTCAATTTGTGTTGCGTTTTGGCTGGACCTTTATTTAGTACTAGGAAAAGATACTTTTAAGCCAATAGACATTTCCAGATGTACACCTGAAAAATCTGTACCAGTTATTTTTCATAATGATATGATTATTAGTGAACCCAAAACAATAATTTTTCCAGATAACAAAGGAGATTGGAAACCTTTTTATAAATCTATGAATGGTTTATATTTTAGGTTTGCCGGCATGCAAAAAGGTAGCGTAGACAAGAATCACATTGAACCAAAAATTTTCTACAAAATAGACAAAAAAATTGATGATGGTATTTATGATAGCGGTATTATGAGGTCATTCTGCTATATATCCAGCTCAATTCATAACAACGGCAACATGCCACAAAATTACGAGACAGCTATTAATAATAATTATAAGTGCTACGATTTTTACTTAAAATTCGCAAATATACTTTGAATAACTATTTTCTCTTTTTTGCAACAGCATAACCAGTAACAACATCAAGCAATTCAGAAGTAATTGTACCTTGTCTTTTTTGATTATATTCTAGATTCTTAGTTCTAATTAAATCATTAATATTATTTTCAGCATTTTGCAAAGTAATCAATCTATTTTTCTGCTCACTTGCAATAGAATTAATTAATGCATTATTAAGTCCAACAAAAATATATTGTTTCAATAAATCAACGATTAATGTTTTTGAATTTGTTTGCCAATATGGTATATTATTCGTTGGCCAAACCTTTTTTTGAGCATTTTCCAATATCTTCTTATCAACTGGAATAAGTCTTGTTTTTGTTAGCGTTCCATTCATTGTATCATCATTTGCTGTATAATACAAAAACACTTTATCCGATGTTTTATTTTCAATTTCTTTTTCTATTACTTCCAAAATATCAAATATTGTGCTTGATATATTATCAATTGAATTTGGTACAGGAATAGATTTTTCAATATTTAATTTTGTATTACTCATTAACATGTTAAGTCTTTCGCCAACAACAATTATTTTAGTTTTATCAGAAGATTTTATGTCATCAACAACAAAATTCATCATTTTATCATTGAATCTTCCACACAATCCTTGATTTGAACCAAAAATTATTGCAAGATTTTTCTCTTTTTTATCCTTTGAATTTTTAACAAAATCTAACTCATTTATATTGACATCATTATACATCATAAGAGCTTGCAAAGCCAACTCTATATTACTTCTATAAGCATATAGTACTTTTACTATTTTTTCATATTTTTTTATATTGGCACCAGACAACGCCTTCATTGTACTAACAACTTGTTTAATACTTTTTGAAGTGTCTAATGTCTTTTTTAAGTTATCTAATGTTTCCATAACTATTATTTAATATTTCTATACTTATCAACTACTTCGTCAGCTTTATTTATAAAATTCTTAATTTGCTCTTCTGACAATTTATTATTGGATCTAATTGTCTTAACCATATCAGTAAATTCTTCTTCCATTAAAGAAATTACATCCTTTTGAGCATCAGCAATCTTACTTAAATCTATATCATCAAATACATTATTATTTATACAAATAAATAACGCAACTTGGCCTTCAGTTGAAACAGTATTTGATTTACTCTGTTTAAGAATTTCTCTAATTAATTTACCTTTATTAATTGTCCTCTGTGTTTCATCATCCAATTTTGTAGCGAACCTAGAAAACATTTCCAATTCTTCAAATTGGGAATATTCAATACCTATTTTTCCAGCAACTTGTTTAAATGCTTTAAGTTGAGCTTTACCACCAACCCTAGAAACAGATTTTCCAACATCAATAGCCGGTAAAAATCCTTTTTGAAAATTAACTGGCGATAAATATAATTGTCCATCTGTTATGGATATAACATTGGTTGGAATATATGCAGATATATTTTCACCTTCTGTTTCAATAATAGGTAAACTAGTAATGCTTCCACCACCTAGATCATCTCTTAAATTAACACTTCTTTCAAGCAATCTTGAATGTAAATAGAATACATCTCCTGGATAGGCCTCTCTACCAGGTGATTTTTCTAATAATAAAGAAATTTCTCTATAAGCCTTAGCATGCTTTGATAAATCATCGTAAACTATCAATACAGATTTTCCTTTCTCGCAAAAATATTCTGCCATTGAGGTTGCGGAATATGGAGCTATATATTGTATACCAGGCATGCTGGTTGCATTAGCATCAACAACAATTGTATAATCCATAGCTTCATTTACTTGTAATGTATGAATAACATTCATAACAGCTGCATCCCTTTGTCCAATTGCACAGTATATACAAATAACATCTTTGCCTTTTTGATGTAAAATTGTATCAACAGCTATTGATGTTTTACCTGTCTGCCTATCACCAAGAATCAATTCTCTTTGACCTCTTCCGATTGGTATTAAACAATCTATAATTTTTACACCAGTTTCAAGAGGTGTATCAACTGTTTTTCTATCCAAAACACCTTTCGATGGTCTCTCAGCTGGCAAAAAGTTCTTTGTTTTTATTTGTCCTTTATTATCTAAAGGTCTACCTAAACCATCAACAACTCTTCCTATTAGTTCCTCACCAACCGGTATTTGCAAATATTGGTTTGTTCTTTTCACCTCATCACCAACTTGAATATCGGAAGTTTTATCAAGCAATACAACTTTTATAATATCACCTTCCATACCAGCAACAAAACCAACAAATTTATCATCTATTATAACAGCTTCATCAAAGCCAACTTTTGTTAAGCCTTCAACTGTAATTATAGAATCCTCAACGCTATGAACAACGCCAGCTTCTTTCTCAACTAGTTGAGAGTTTATCTCGTCCAAACTATTTAAAATCTTTTGCTTAAAATCAATAGATAAATTTTTATTTTCCATACAATTCCTATTTTCTATCGTTGATTTTGTTGTCTATTGTAGATATAAAATTATTTGTCAATTCTCTAACATCCCAAGACAAAACATAACTTTTTGCCTTCAACTCAATACCTAAAATTAATTTTTTATCCACAGTATATTGAATATCTTTAAATTTAAATCCTTTCTTTACAAGAGAATCTTTGATAAAATCTTTTTGCTTATCTGTTAACTCGTCATTTGAAGAAATATATATATCTTCAACATTTAATTTATTTACAGATTCAACTTTCTCATCGGTTAAATCATTAATCTTTTGCATAAAATTATTAACTATTTCACCTTGCAATGTTGAATTTGCTAATACTCGCAAAATATTATTGGAATATTCAACAAACAAATCTGATAAATTTTCATTAAAATTTTCAATCAAACTTTTTTGCTCTAAATCCAAATAATCATTAAATTTATCCTTCTTTAAAGAAATATCTTCCTTGACCTTTTGTAATTCAGAATCCTTAAATTTTTTAATATCTTCAAGAGCCTGCTTTCTAAGAGTAATATTTTCCTTTTCAACTTCTTGAAGTTTATTAAAATATTCTTCTTTAAGTTTATCACTTTCTTCAAGTTTGTTTTGAGTTTCCTCAATTTTATTTTTAATATCTTCCCTTCTTTTATCCATAGTTTTTAATACAGGTTTGTACAAAAACTTATTTAGAATAAATAACAATACACTAAAATTAATTAATTGAGCGATTATTGTATATAATTCCATAATTTTACCATAAAAATTATAATCTTTCTAACAATGCATTCCAAAATGGGTTTGCAAATATAAGAATCATAGAGATAACAAGACAGTAAATAGCTGATGACTCAACCATAGCCATACTCATAAATAGAACTTTTGTAATGTTGCCAGCTTCGTCTGGTTGTTGAGTAATTGAATGTACAGCTTCTTTTGCTATATTTGCCTCCCCAAAAGATGAACCCAATGAACCCATGCCTACTGAAAACGCAGCTGAAAATATTGACACTGATGCCACTATCATTAAACTATCCATATATTTTAAAAATATTTATTATTAAATTAATTGCATTTTAACACTGCATTTAAATAAGTCAACATATATTTTTTCCTTTATTAATATTTCACCTGATGAATACTTGAAAATACTAATACAATCAAAAAATACCTTTCTTATAAAATAATCTATTTTATTATAATAATATTATTGAAATCTAAAATGGTAGCGAGACAGGGATTTGAACCCCGGACCCAAGGATTATGATTCCTTTGCTCTAACCAACTGAGCTATCTCGCCATTATTACAAATATATTAATCGTTTTTTTAAAAGTCAAACTTTTTTTGATTATTACTTGAAAAAAATATTACAAAATTTATAATCATTTTTAGACTTAATAAATAAAATATTATGAAAAAAACAGTAAAAACTATTGTATTTCCAGTTGGTGGATTAGGAACAAGATTTTTACCAGCTACAAAAGCAACTCCAAAAGAAATGCTACCAGTTGCTGAAAAACCTTTAATTCAATACGCTTTTGAAGAAGCTATGGAAGCTGGAATTGAAAAATTTATTTTTATAACAGGTAGAAATAAAAATACAATAGAAGACCATTTTGATAATAATTACGAATTACAATCAAAATTATCGAAAGCAAGAAAAGATGAATTATTAGAAAAAACTGTTAATTGGCTACCAAAAGCTGGACAAATATTCTTTACAAGACAACAAGAAACTTTGGGTTTAGGGCATGCTGTTTTGTGCGCTGAAAAAATCGTTGGAAATGAACCATTTGCAGTAGTTTTAGCTGATGAATTATTCTATTCTAAAAATTCAAATATCTTAAAAAATATGATTGATTTGTATAATCAAAAACAAGAAAAATCAAACATAATAGCCATTCAGAAAGTAAAAAATAAAAAGGATGTTTCAAAATACGGAATAGTTGATATAGAAGATCAAAATACTCTTAAATTACAAAATATAGTAGAAAAACCAAAAGTTGAAGAAGCGCCATCAGATTTATCTGTTGTTGGTAAATATATTTTTGAGCCAGAAATTTTTGAATATCTAAGGGAAACAGAAGCTGGCGTTGGCGGAGAAATTCAACTTACAGATGCAATAAAAAAAATGATAAAAAGCTGTTCAACGTATGGTTTTGTAATTAATGAAGACAGATTTGATTGCGGTAGTTTGGATGGATATTTAAGAGCTAATATTATGTTTGCCTTAACCAATTCCAAGACAAAAGAAAATACTGAAAAAATTATAAAAGAATTTTATGAAAAAATTTTAAAGTAAAATTTTATTTTTCTTGACTTATATAAAATACTATTTATTATAGTATGTGGAGAGGTGGCCGAGTGGTCAATGGCAGCAGACTGTAAATCTGCCCGCGTGAGCGTTCGAAGGTTCAAATCCTTCTCTCTCCACCATCAAGGTTTGAAATAATCGTTTTTAATTTTTGCAAATATAAAATAAAGATAAACTAGATATAGTTAAAAAAATAATTAGCTCACTGAGTTTTTTATACTTTAATAAATCTTTTTATCTTATAAATTATTCTTAACCTTTTCTACTACCAACTCTTTCCTAAAATTTTTTCCTGAAATATTATTAATATTTATAAATCTGTAAGCATAAAACCAAATCTAGCACCCTCACGTCCTTTATCTCCACTAAGTTGCAATCTAATATTACCTTTTTTCCTATCACCATCATCAAATTTTTTATCTAAACCCAACAGTATTCTATTGCTTGATTTTTTAGTATTATATACAACATCAGAAATTCCCCATATCGTATTTGATTTAGCTAAATTTAAAAAATAGCCTTCACGACCACCATATATACCTTCAAACCTATGAAAATGCCATTTAAAATCTGGTAAAGTTTGAAATGCAGGAGAAACAAAATTATCTGGATCTGGTCTAAAATTACTCAAACCACTAAGATATAATTCTATATACGGTCCGCTACCTCCAATCTGAACTTTATTATTGTAAGGTTCCGGAAAACTATTTATTGTATATGTTTCATTTTCTCTACAAGCATCACCACCACACCAACCAACATTAAATCCATCATTATCTAAATCACCAGGCCATCTATCATTCTTAGCTTTAAAAATCAATAAAGCTTTTCTCCATCCATCTATTTCATTTGCTAAATTTTTAATTTTTGCGTTCTCAATCAAACTCTGTCCACCAGTAATTCCAATTGCTAACAATCCAATAATTATAAGAACAATGGATAATTCTACAAGTGAAAAAGCTTTATTGCTAGTCATATATTTTATAAAAATGATTAATATATGAGATAATTGTAAATTACAATATTATAATTTCAAGCTGATTATATTATAAGAATTTATTTTTGTTATATTAGTATTATTTATTACACATCTTTATTTTATCTCTCAAATTTCCATAATCAATAATGTATTTATTAAGTATTGGTTTATTGATTTCTTTTAAAGTCTTTTCTAATTCTCTTTGTTCTTCAATAGTATAATGTACTAAATCTGGACAAGAATTAGAAATTACCTTTTGACAGCTTATTAAATAAGTCATCATTACCATTAATAGTATTATCTTTAAATATCCTTTTAAGTTCTTCATTATTTTTTAGAATTTCATTTTCTTTTTTGTTCTTACCATATTTGTAAGAAAAATAAGATAATAGACTTGCAAATAACAAGCCTATTATAATCAATATATTATTTAGCATTATTTATTTTCTTTTGATCTTCTTTTGTATTAATGATACTAAACTTTGCTAAAAAGTTTATTATTTTTTCTAATACTTTATTATCTTTGTCCGTTGGTGTAAGTTTAACTATAATTGTAGCTATTGATACAACGCCACCGATTATTGCTAAAAGTTCATCGTAATGATTTTGGATAAATGTCAATACTTCCATGATGCCTTAATTATATTATTTATACAAAAAAATTTATAATAAAATAGGCAAAATATGGAAGTATAACAAATTAATCAAAATCTAAACTTTTAATTGGAACTACATGAATACTTTTTTCTTCCTCTATCGGATTTTTCTTCTTTTTTCTTCGCCTTCTATCTCTTTTTATTTTCTTAATTTTACCACTATCTTCTGATAATCTCTTTTTAATATATTCACCAAGCAGTTCAATTAATTCATCTATATTTTCATTTTTTGAAATATTAACATCTTCAAGTGGTATAGTCTCTATATGCGAATCACTTTTGCTTGATAATTTTTCTGTTATTTCTTCTACTGAATTTGGTATGTTTTCCTCATAAACAATTAAACCAGTTGAGGAGCAAGGTACTACAAAACTAAAATCTTTCATTTTTGCTGGCGGAGAAAATAGTATATAATCTGTAATTTCTGGCCTTCTCATAACAACTTGCAATCCAACGGAACATGTTGAAAAAAAGGAAAATAACCATAAAATTTTTCCATCATAATACTTTTCGTTAAGCCAATTTAAAACTGAAATAACTTCAAATAATTCTTGTTCTTTTTTTTGTGATTGATCAAGTTCAATTTTTACATCATTTTCAATTCTACTAAAATTAAATAAAAATACCGAAAATCCATTTTCTTTCATTAATGAGGCAACAGAATTTACAGATTCTGGTATTTCGTCAGTTTTTGATTCTGGATATAAAATTAGAACCACAGGCGAAGTTAAATTTTGATCCTGATAAAATTTTCCCTTTAACTTACAATATGGACCTTTAAAAATTACATCTATCATAATTAAAACGGTAATTTAATATTATTTAATCCACCGGTTGCAGCATTCATACTTGAATTTGTTTCTTCATCAAGTTTTTTTCGCGCATCATTAAAAGCTACAACCAATAGATCTTCAAGAACGTCTTTTTCTTCTTTATTGATTAGCTCTTCATTAATATTTATTGATTTTACAAGTCCAGTTCCCATCATAACAATTTTTACATACCCATTTGAAGCATTACCTTCAAATTCCTTCTTTTCTAATATAGCTTGATTCTCTTGTAATTTTCGTTGCATTTGTTGAGCTTGCTTCATTATTTGCTGTATATTCATACAATCTTACTCCTTATTTGTTAATTTTAATTTTTCGTTTAAATCATATAATTGGTTCGATAAATTAACCATATTTTCTTTTATTTCACTCCTTAAAAGTCCATTTCTTAAAAAATACAATTCTTTTTTCAAATTATTCGCAAAAACTAAATTCATTATAATAAAAACCGTTATAGAAATCCACAAAAATATACTTGCAATAAGCAAATTTCTATTTTCTGAATAGCTAATTTCTTTTAGTTCCTTTCTGCTTTCTTCTATAAGACTTTTTGTATCTTGTAAAATTCCTTTCATTCTAGCAGTTATAATTTCAGATTCTTTAAAGCCTCTTTCTCTCTCAATATTTATTTCTTCAAGAAAAAGTCTAAAATCCCCCCTCAAAGACTGTTCTATGTTGTCAAATTGTTTCTTATTTTGTGTATTTTCAACTGCATTAAGAGTGCTAAAAAACATACATAAAACTAAGAATAAAAATGCATATATTTTTTTCATTTTAAACCCCTTTGGCAAAATTATTCATTTCTAGATAAAATTTTATCTAATTTTAAATTAATTTCCTCCAACTTCTTGTTTAATTCTTTTGTATCTACATTCCTTATACTATCAAGCATACCTTTCGCTCTCTTAAAGCTTTTCCAGAATAAAAAGATAAGTAAAACAATTATTAACAAAATTACACATCCAACAATTTTAGCGATCAACATATACGATGGCAAATTATTAATAATTTTTTCAACCATACTTATAATGTTGTTTTTTGTTTTTATTAAATTATTATATTCATTGGTTGCATCATTAACTAATTTTTCAGCTTTTCCAATTATATTATTGTTAACTCTATCAACCGTCTCTTGAATTTGACTATCAAATTTATTTAATACCTTATCAACATTTCCTTGTAAATTTTCTTGAACTTTACTTATTTCTGTATTTACTTGCTTCATAACATCTTCTTGTACAGATGACATCGTTTCTTTTAAAATTTTATTAACAGAATTAGAATTTATATCCAATACCTTGCTATCACTTTTACTATTTTGTGCTATTTTTATATAATCACCGACCTTAGCTCCATAAGAACATTGTATAAAGGAAAATATTATTATAAATGAATATATTAGGTTTTTCATATCAACTCCCGTAATTAACTTTACTAAATAGCCTCAGAAAATTTTTAGTAGTATTCTCTTGGATTATATTAAAATCAATTTTTAAAAAGTCTACTAAATAATTGGCTATATCTTTTACATGACAAGGTTCATTAATTTTTCCTCTAAAAGGAGTTGGAGCTAAAAATGGAGAATCAGTTTCTAATAAAATTCTATTTAACGGAACATTTTTCACTATATTTCTCAAATCTTCTGCATTTTTAAAAGTTATAATTCCAGATAAAGAAATATAACCATCCAAATCTAAACCTGTCCAACACAAATCTTTTCCCGATGAAAAACAATGCAAAACAAATTTAAATTCACCATTTTTCATTTCTGATTTCAATATATCAATCATATCATCATCAGCATTTCTGGAATGTATCACTAATGGCAATTTTGTTTTTCTTGATGCTTCTATATGTATTTCAAAATTTTTTTTTTGCTTTACTTTATCTATTGGTTCATAAAAATATTCTAAGCCACTTTCCCCAATTCCTATAACATTATCATCAGACAAATATCGTAAAAGCAAATCTAATGTTGGAATTTTATTTTCTGTATTTGACGGATGTACGCCTATTGTTGTATAAACATTTTTAAATTGCTTACTTAAATTTAAAACTTTATCAAATTCATCAACATCAGTACAAATATTATTAATAATTTTTACACCTTTTTCATCAGCTTTTGCTATTACATCAACAGGTGATAAATTTTTTTCATCCTGCAACATATTTAAATGACAATGGGAATCAACCAAAAAGTTATACATTAAAACCTACCTCTTTTTAAATTGATTAACAGCAGCTTCTCTCATCATAAGTTCTTCCTGTTGATCTTTTTTGAAAGCTTTTTCCTCCAATACATCATTTTCAATGCCTTCCAGTTTATTAAATAACAAAGAAGTATATATAATAAGCATATCAAAAGCCATTAATCTAATTGCATTCAAAGTGAAACTACTCAATTCAATTTCAAGAATATCAACAAAAATCGCAATTATAGTTTTTTCAACAAAAAGTGCCAAAAAAACAATAACAAATGTCATAAACATAAATCTAAATAAATTCCCTTTAACTAAACGATAGCTTCTACCCAAAGCTTTTGCTCCATTCAACATTTTATTATCTTCATTTAGATCGCCAAGAGAACTTAAATACATCGCAAAGAAAAAATAAAACGCAAACATAATACCAGGCAAAACCAATAAACAAGTAAAAAATATAACAGTAAATATATAGAAAATAAAAGTTCCCAAAGTAGATAAAAATCTTCTCGATACTATTGAAAACAAATCTTTTATATCATTTTTTCCATCTTTTCTCATTATATATATTGTATTACCATACAATATTATTTTTATTGTATAAAAAATTAACAAAAATATCCCATAATATAATATTTTAAATAACAAAGTATCGCTCTTTGCTAGTGATAAAATTATTGTCGTATATTTATATTTAAAAAAAACATTAAAAGCATAAAAAACAGCAAAATTCATAAAAAGAATATAAAATATATTTTTAAAATAATATTTCAAAGTCTTTCTTGTATTTCTAATTATGAAAAGCCTTGTATCTAATTTTTGTTTTTTCTTTGCCATATTTCAATATTTTATTTGCATAATTTTATCATGTTATCATAAGCTTCTGAAAATCCCATTAAAGAATAAGTATCATTAGCCATAAAACCCAACTTTGAATACCCGACAACATTCATTGAGGTACCTTTTTTCATATATTTTACCATTTCTACATCATCATTTCTATCATAAGCCCAAGCTTTCTCTTCATTTGAAAACATAGGAAATTTTCTTTTAGATATTGAAACTTCTATATCTTTATCTGGATCATACAAAAAACCAGAACTCATACTTACTTCATCATAGTCAGAACCCTTTATTCTAGATACCAAAGCGTAAGGTTCGCCTCTTCTTTTATAATTACCTTCTTTCTTTGTTGGTAATGAAACTATATAACACATTTCTTTTTTATTTACAACAGATTTAAATAATGTCCAATTTTTATGTACAGATATTGGACTAGCGGAAAACGCAAAATCCATCATTGAAATAAAAAATACTAAAAATGTATAAATATATTTTTTCATAACACCACCATCTAATTATTATTTTATTTTTCTTTTTTATCTTTTACTTCGCTAGTATGTTGCCTTTGTTGTTGTGTATTAATCTCGCTAACTCTTTTTAAATCTCCATCTATTGATGAACCATCTTCAACACACAAAGAAACATATTCCAACGTACCTTTTATATTAGCCTTTCCAGAAACATTAATTCTTTGACTTTTTATAGTACCTTGAAAATTACCTTTTATATTCAAAATATTGGAAATAATATTACCATTTACAAAACCACTTTCTCTAATCGTAATTTCATTTCCCTTAATATTTCCTTCTATTTTTCCTTCAATTTCTAGCAATCCATCTGTTGTCAAATCGCCCTTTAAAAAAAGATCTTTTGAAATAATTGAGGTATTGTTTTTTGACAAGATTACTTCTTTACCAAACATTTTAATCCTTTAATTGTTAATACTTCATAAGCTTTAATATTAATTTAATTAATTAAAAATATAATTTCAAGTTTTTTATATTAACGAATAAATGTTATTATTTTATTTTAATTATACTAATAGTTTTTAAAATCCGCTAGCAATAATATAAACCAAAAATACACCCCCTACCCCACCAAACCTAAAATAATAATATAATATTGATTATAAAAATAATATTTTTTTAAATATAAAATTATAAATTTAACATTATACCAAATAAAAACATATTAAAATAAAATTTTTCTTTCAAAATATTATTATAAAACTTGACTTTATTTTAAAAACTTACAATATTATTTTATTACTAATTTTTTTTATAAGATGAAGTTTACAAAAATGCATGGATGTGGCAATGATTTTATTGTGTTAAATAGTTTTGATAATGAGATATCACTATCCAAAGATGAAGTAAAAAAAATGTGTTCTAGGACATATGGTATTGGTGCCGATGGAATACTTTTAATTTTCAAATCAAATGTTGCTGATGTTAAAATGGAAATAATTAATAGCGACGGAACAAAAGCCGAAATGTGTGGAAATGGTATAAGATGTATTGCAAAATTTGCGTACGACAATAAAATTATAGATAAAGAGATTTTTACAATTGAAACTGGTGCTGGCATTAAAATGGTTGAATTAATTTTTAACGATAAAGAATGCGCTGGTGTTAAAGTAAATATGGGTAGCCCTGTATTTTTGGAAAATCCAGCAAAAGATGATTACGATTTATATTGTGTCTCCGTTGGTAATCCGCATGCCGTAATGATAGTTAATGATTTTGATGATAATATTTTTAAAATATTAGGTCCAAAGATTGAAAATCATAAGGGTTTTGTAAATAAGACCAGTGTAGAGTTTGTAAAAATAAAAGATAAAGAAAATGTTGAAATGAGAGTTTGGGAAAGAGGTTGTGGAGAAACAGCTGCTTGCGGGACTGGTGCTTGTGCAACCGTTTCAGTTTTAAACCACATCGGTTTAATAAATAATCATTGCAATGTTAAAATGCTTGGAGGTGATCTATCTATTGATATAATAGATAATAATATATTTATGACTGGCGAAGCTATCAAAGTATTTGAAGGCGAAGTGGAAATTTAATTATTTACTATTTCCTCTTCCGCCGTAATTTCCATAATTTTATTTTCCTCCATAACATTTATAATATTTTTAATGTTAAATATTCTGTCTTTATATTTAATTCTTTGATTACTTTTTATCTTTGAATTAAATCTAATTGTAATTATATAAGTAATTTTCTCATTAATTTTATTAGCTTCAAAAATATTATTTACCGTTAGCGGTTTTATTTCCGCCCAACAATTCAATAATTTTACCCACTGTTCAGTAAAACCACCATAGGTATCTTTTGTTTTATTTTTTTCTTGTATTTCTATAATTTTATTTAATCTATCAACTAATACATCTACTGCCATATTTATAACCTCACTTGTTTATATTTTTTGTATATATTTAAAGAATTTAAAGGAATTGGAGAATATCCACTTCTATCCTCATACATTCTAGCAATATGCATTAATAAACCCTGTATTAATTCATCATTTAAACTTGTTAATCCAGCTTTATATTCTATATCAATTCTATAAAAGTTAGAAGGTCTATTTTTAAAATTTAAAATACCGCCTACGCCATCTAAAAAATATTCATTATCTGATAATGTACTTTGTGTTTGATTTAAATATATAATTTTTATACTTTCAATTGAATTGATTGGCAAATATGGTAAAATCAATGAATTATTCTTAATTTCATATATTGAATATACAAAAGTCTTTTTATTAATTGATTTATTTATATTTGTCTCACATTGGATTATTGCTGTTTTAATCATTTTTTTAATAAGTTCATCATCTTCATCAAAATCAACCTTTAAAAAATTTTTTACAGTTGTTAATTCTATTGGTAATATTGTAGAATCTTCCTTTATATTTAGTACGGGATTTTTAGAAATATACATAATATTTTATTTATTTGTTGATATTTTTTAATTTTTAAATAAACTGTAATTATATTTTATTTTATTCATTTTAATGCGGAAGTTATATAAATTATTAAATATTCTAATTCTTTTTATTCTTATATCTTGCCAATATAATAATCAGTTTTCGCAAGAAATAGAAATAGTGGAATTTGAGGATGATAATTTATGTATGATGGAAGGAGTCAATGTAAAAAATTCTGATACGCTTGCATTATACTGGAAGTGCAGGTTAAGAGTTATTAATCAAAGATTGGAAAATGATAAAAGCACATATGGTTATAATTTAATATATAAATCAAAGCTAAAAAAATTGCAGAAAAAAATAAAACAAAAAATAAAAGAAGAAAATGAAAATTCTTTAATAGAAATAGAAAATTCATTAAATGAAAAAGAACATGAATATTGTATTGTTGAAGAAAATAAAAACAATCTTTCTTACTCTCAATGTAGACAAAATTTATTTGATAAAAGAAGAAATCAAGATAAATTATTAGCAATTAATAATGATGATTATATTAAAAATAACATCAAAGAAGAAATTCCGGAAGATTATAGCAAAAAAGAAAGTGTACTTGTTGATAAAAAATGCATAAAATATCTTTACGATGAGAAAAAACTAAATAAATGTATAGAAAATATTAATAATTTTAATATCTGTATAAGCAATATAAAAGATCAAATAGAACAAAGAAGGCTGGATGATAAAATTTATTGTAGTCAAAGTAGCATAAGTAAATATCCAGATTCGCTTTTTAATAATATCAATAAGGATACAAGCGTGATGATTGGACCTAGCATGAATAAAAATAATTTGTTAAAATTAAGAAACAATGCTTATGCGGAATGTTATAAAAATAGAATGATTAAAATCAAAGAATATAGGCTATATCTTGAAAATAAATGTTTGGTTGAAAATTTTACAAATTTACAATAAAACATTTAAACAAATGTAAAAATGATTGACTTTTATAAAAAAGTTATTTACAATTAGAGTAGTTAAAAAAAATATTGATTATGCTTGATCAAAAAATTGGTGGAAATGTAAATGTTAATCTATCAAATAACTTTAATGAAAATTTAAAGTTAAAAGGTGTATTCAGTGATTCTGTTATCTCTGGTAATGCATTAGGCGGAAAGATTACAGACGATCTTGGAAAGGTTGTTGAAAGCAAACTCACAAATATAAAAAGCATAGAATCATTAAGTGGAATAATAACATTAGAAAAAGCATTAAAGAATGGTAAAACTGGTCTTATGGATTGTTGTTTGTCTGCAACAATGATTCCAGACAAAGCTCCTACTGTAATGAAAGCAAGATAAAGATAATAAATAGAGGATTATATGTTTTCTGAAAAAATGATGGATCATTGTCAAAATCCAAGAAATGTTGGAAGTCTTGACGAAAATGATAAAAATGTTGGAACTGGTTTGGTTGGTTCACCAGTTTGTGGCGATATGTTGCAATTCTGGTTAAGAATTGAAGATAATGTGGTTAAAGATGCTAAATTCAAAACATTTGGCTGTGGTGGAGCTATTTCTTCAAGTTCTCTTATGACTGAAAAAATCATAGGCAAAACAATAGAAGATGCATTAAAAATCACAAATAAAGAATTAGTTGAAGAGTTAGAATTACCAAAATTAAAAGTACATTGTTCCGTTATGACAGAAGAAGCTATCGCAAAAGCTATTGAAAATTATAGAGAAAAAAATAAAAAATAATTGAAAATAGAATATTTTAATTCAAAAACAATACTCAATAAATCAAGTCTACAAAATATTGATTATACGATAAATCCGTATATTGGTTGTGGATTTGGTTGTAAGTATTGTTATGCTAGCTATTTATCTAACCTAGTGAGAGAAAATTCTACTCAATGGGGTAATTTTGTTTATGTTAAGCAAAATTGTATTCAGCTTTTAGAAAAAGAATTGGGTAAAATGATTTTAAATTATAAAAAGCCTAACATAATGCTTTCTTCTTCTACTGATCCATATCAATATATAGAAGCAAAAGAAAAACTTACACAAAAAATATTACAAACATTTATTAATTTTAAATTTGATGGAAAGCTTTTATGTTTAACAAAAAGCCCAATTATATTGCGAGATATAAATTTATTAAAACAAATAAAACACTTAAAAGTTGGATTAAGTATCTGCCATAATAATGAAAAATTAAAGTCATTTTTTGAACCAAACGCACCATCAATCAAAAGTAGATTTGAAACCTTGAAAATATTGAATAAAAATGGAATTGATACGTGTGTTTTTATTGCGCCAATTTTACCATATTATGATAATCATTTAGATGAATTGGAAGTTTTATTTAATGAGATAAAGAAATCAGGAACAAATAGCGTGGTATGTGATTTATTAAATTTATATGGTAATATGAATATCTATAAAAATTTATTTAAAAATAATGTAAAAGCAAAAAAATTATACGTTGATAAACTTTATGATGATAATTATCAATCAAAAATGCAAACTTTCATTTGTGAATTAATTGAAAAATATAAATTTAATAACAATATTTTATAATAAAAACTAACAAAATTAAAAATTCTTTCGCCCCCACTTGTAAGGGAATTGATACTGAATACCTCATTTCTCGTGCCCCTCTCTGTAAAGGAAAACTAACTTAGAACACCCCTTTCCTCACCCCACTTTTTTATAAGGAAAGAATCAGTCTTAGTAAATATATCTACTCCTCACCCCACTTTGTAAGGGTGGAGTCAGTCGCAGTCAATATACCCCATCCATGCCCTCCTTTGTAAGGGATGGAGCTGACACTGAACCCCCCTTACCACCCTTATCAGGGGGGAATGAGTAGTAGCCATCCTTTGTAAGGGGGGAGTTGATGTAGTCAGCAGGGGGGGTTGACAATCATTTGTCCATTTTATAATAAAATAAATGAATAATTAAAAATTAAAAATAAAATTAACAATCAATAATAATAACTATATATTAAACAATGATCATTATATATAAAATATATAAATAATATATCAATAAAAACATGATTTAGAATAATCAATATTTTTTAAACCCCCCTTATCAGGGGGGGATGGAAAGGAACTTATCAGGGGGGGATGGAGAGGAACTTATCAGGGGGGGATGGAGAGGAACTTATCAGGGGGGATAGAAAGGAGCTTATCAAGGGAGTTGACAGCATTTTAATTTTATTAAAATGCCAAATTAAAAATTAAAATCAAAATTGCAGATTTTGAAGAATGAATGCCATATATTTAAAATAAAATTAATAAATCAAAAATGATCATAAAACAATAACAAAATACCGCATTAATATAACTTGATTTTTTAGAGAAAGTGTATATAATGCAACAACAGCATCTTATTAATAATAAAAAGTATAATTAATATGGAAAAAAAATCTGAAAAATGATTATGAATTATTAAAATTTGCCAGAGATAAACTTTTCTTCTTTCGAGAAGAAAATATGGATGCTATATTAAAATTATTGACATTAACCGGATTTAAAGAAGATTTACTTATAAATTTAAACTATTTAAGATGAATTGAAAAATCAAGAGAGCTTGATAATACTGAAAGATTAACAATTCTAAATTTAAATAATGAAGAACTCGGAGATAAAGAATATTTCAGAAAACTATTAAAAACTGGTATTATAAATGAAAAAGAATTATTTTATTTAATGCTTATTCATGAACAAAGGCATTATTTTAATCTAAGTGATAATATGAAGAAAGTTTTGCAGACAAGAATTGAAAAAATGTCTTTACTTCCTAACGAGCCAAATTTATCCAATATTGATTCTATTGCTGTATTTGGTGCTACATATACCGCTCAAAAAAATAGACTAGTTGATGGATTGAAGTATTATAGAAATAAAAAAGGCGTTGATCCAACTAATATATATTTGCTAACTGGATATAGAAGAATGTATATTAGCGAATTTACGGGTCTGGGTATCATATCAAAACAAGATTTAGAAGATATAAAAGGATTATATGAAAGAGAATACGGAAAAAAATTAGACAATTTAAATCCTGATACATTAATTAATTTTATAAAAAAGAAAGAAAAACTTTTATCAAAATTTGATGATAAAAAAATAAAAGAGACTTTGCAACGTTTGAATATTTATGATAAAAATAAAAGTAAAATAGAATTATTAACACAAATATCACAGCTAACAGAGGAAGATTTTTTTCATTTAGCAGTTAGCGAATTGAGAGAACAAAATTTTATTAATAATGAGCAAAAAATTCATTTTGTAGTTTCCAATGAAATGAACGGAACTGATATACTTAATGCTGGTTCTCATCAAAAATCAAAAGTAAAGAGAGCTAATACAGAAGATACTCTTAGGGCTTTATGGAAAATTAATAGTAATTTTGACAAAATGCTTTTTATTTCTAACGGTCCATATACTTCACAACAATTCGTAAGCACTTTATCAATACAAGATACTCAAAATATAAAAGTTCCAAAAATATATGGAAAAGATGCTACACATGGTACACCAGCTAATATAGCTGCTAGACATTATGGTATGATTTCAATGGTTGAGAAATTATTTAGACAAAGGGAAGATAAAATAAAAAATCTACTGTCTTCTAAAAATGTCAATCAATTAAAACCTCATTCATCTAATTTTGATAAAGAAATTAAAAACGAAAAAATGGCATATAAATTCGGAAAAGATACAGCAAAAAACAATGAACAAAACAATACATATTTAGGCAGATAAGTATAATAAAATTTATATTATACTTATCTTACTTTTATTTAACTAACATTTTTACCTTTACTAAAATGGCTTTGTCATTTTCATTTGCTGGTACCCATCCTTTTTCTAGTAAAGATTGTATATATATTTTATTATAAAAGAATGGGAAAATTATCCAACTAAAACCACAAGTTAAAACAGCAAGAATTAGCATTACAAAAGCCATATCAAGTCATTTCTTAATAATGGAACAAAAAATCCAAAAAATAAATTTGTCCAAGAAAAGCCAAAAGGTACTTCTTTTAATACATTATTTTTCTTTAATGAAATTTTCATAATTAATTATCCAATTTATTAAGCTTTATTGTGTGAGCCAAAAACATTTTCATTTTTAGCCATGTACATCTTCATTAAAGCTTCTCTAGCAGGTTTTAAGTATTCTCTAGGGTCAAACTTGCTTGGGTTTTCTTTCATGAATTTTCTAATTGCGGCAGTCATCCAAAGTCTTCCATCACTGTCAACATTGATTTTACATACAGCTAATGATGCAGCTTTTCTTAATTGAGATTCTGGAACACCGAATGCTTTTTCGATCTTTCCACCGTTTTCGTTAATAATTTTAACAGCTTCTTGCGGAACAGAACTTGCACCGTGTAATACTATTGGGAAGTTTGGTAATCTTTTTGAAACTTCTTCAAGAATATCAAATCTCAAAGGTGGAATATCTTCTTCTTTGTCAACTTTGAATTTATAAGCACCGTGAGAAGTACCGATTGAAATTGCTAAACTATCAACGCCAGTTCTTTTAACAAAATCTTCAACTTGTTCTGGTTGAGTGTAGTGTGATTTTTCAGCAGATACTTCATCTTCAATACCACCTAAAACACCTAATTCACCTTCAACTGAAACGTCGTGTGCGTGTGCATAGTCAACAACTTTTTTAGTTTCTGCAATATTTTCTTCATAAGGCAATGAAGAACCATCAATCATAACACTTGAAAAACCAGCATCAATACATTCTTTACAAATTTCAAAATTTGCACCATGATCTAAATGTAAAACCATAGGGATTTCTTTTAAACCTTTTTCTTTTGCAACTCTTTTCATCATTTCAACAGCACCTTTTGCCATGTTTCTCAACATATCAGCATCAGCGTATTTTCTAGCACCAGCAGATACTTGTAAAATAACTGGTGATTGAGTTTCTAAACAAGCTAAAGTGATTGCTTGTAATTGTTCCATGTTATTAAAGTTATATGCAGGAATTGCATATTTGCCTTCATAAGCTTTTTTAAACATTTCTTTTGTGTTTACAAAGCCTAAATCTTTATAATTTGTTGTCATATTAATATTGCTTATTATTTATAACACACTTTATATTATAATGTTTTTTTTAATTGTATAGTTTTTTTGTTTTATATTATAAAAAATCTTGAATAATTAAATAATATTTTTAATCTTAATACAGTATTATAATTTTTTAAATATATGAAAATATTTATTATTTTGTGCATTGTAATATTGAATATATCATGCAGTCCAAAAATTAAGACAGAGAGAATTTCTCTTCAAAGATCTGATGAGTTAGCTTCAACAATCACTGATGAATGGGTTGCAACAGATACCGAAATGGCAGTACAAAATATCATTGAAAAAATTAATAGTCATAGAGGATTTCAAAATTATTTATTAAGGTTAGGTAGAAAACCGAAAATTTTTATAGGGGAAGTTCAAAATCAAACGTCAGAAGCATATTTTCCTGTTGGTGATTTAAATGATGAATTACTTAATGAATTTTCTGAATCTGGTGATTATATTCTAATAGATGCTGATGCAAGAGATAAAATATTAAAAGAAATTACATATCAGAATGATGGAATGGTAAGACCTGAAGATATTAAGAAAATCGGAAGAGCTTCCGGTGCTGATTTAATAATTTTTGGAAATATTAGAATGAAGCCAGAGACATTATCTGGAAAAACAATAAAAGATTATTCTATAAATATTAGAATGACAGAAATTGAATCTGGCGAAGAAGTTATGAGAACAAGATATAAAATAAGTAAATATTCAAAAAGAAGTGGAATGAGCTGGTAAAATATGAAGACAAAATTTATTTTATTTTTTATTTTGACATTGTTTTTTGGCGCTTTAGTATCAAGACAAAATGAGTTAATAAAAATCCCAAAAGAAGAGAGACAATTAATTCAAATTCAAGAAAAAATTTTAGTTGGAAAAGTCGCAAGAGTTGCAGACGGTGATAGTTTGACTTTGGATAGCGGTGAAGTCATTAGACTCTTTGGAATTGATGCTCCGGAATTAAGTCAAACCTGTATTTTATCAACAGAAGTTCAAGATAAAGATAGCAATGAAACAACAGTTAAAGAAGAAACTATTAAATGTGGTGAAAATGCTAAAAATAAACTACTTGACTTAATTGCATCAAATGAGATAAAATGCATAATAAAAGGTAAAGATGCTTATGATAGATTTGTTGGAGAATGTAGTTTTGAAAAATATAATAAAAGAACAAGAAGAAAGGATAAAATAAATATTAATAAAGAAATGATTTTAAGTGGTAATGCGGTCGCTTTTTCACAGATTAGTGAAAAATATGTTGAGGATGAGAACAAAGCAAAATCTGAAAATAAAGGGATATGGGCAACCACATTTGATATGCCATCTGTATATAGAAAGAAAAATATAAAATAAAAAGGAGAAGATATGCAAGATAAACCATTTTTTGTATTAAGCGTAATATTAACAATATTAATTGGTTTATATTTTTATTTATTTGGTTTTAGCCCAGATAAGTTCGTGAGAATTGGCCAATATGGCGGATTAGCAATGTGTGTTGTAGTTGTAATTAGTAATTATTTTGGCTAAATAAATGGCTGGTAAGAAGATTGATTTTCCATATACCAAAGAATTATTGTTATTAAATAATATTTTTAATGGTACTCATGGGGACAATTTAAGAATTGTTGGTGGAGCAATTAGAAATTTTTTATTAAATAAAGAAATAAGCGATTTTGATTTATCAACAACTTTCTTACCAGAACAAACAATTGAAATATTAAAGCAAAATAACATAAAATATTTTCCAATTGGAATAGGTTTTGGAACTGTTGTAGCTGTTATAAATAATAAAATGTTTGAAATAACAACAACAAGAGAAGACATTAAAACAGACGGACGGCATGCCGAAGTTAAATTTACACAAAATTTTGAAATTGATGCAAAAAGAAGGGATTTTACTTTTAATGCTTTATATTTAGATTTTCACAATAATTTATTTGATTATTTTAATGGAATTGAAGATTTGATGAAAGGAATAGTTAGATTTATAGGGAACGCTGAAAATAGAATACAGGAAGACTATTTAAGAATATTAAGATTTTTTAGATTCTATTGCTATTATGGAATAGTTTTAGATAATCAAGGACTTAAATATTCAATAAAATACAAAGATAAACTTACAACTTTATCTAGTGAAAGAATAAAAGCTGAGATGTTCAAAATATTGCTTTCCGACTACCCAATTAAAACATTACATATAATGAATCAGAATGGAATTTTGCAAATAATCACAAGTATAGATGATTTTGATTTTAATAAAATTGAATTGCTTTATTCTATTAAAAAATATATAAAAAATAATGTTTCTGCTGAATTGGTTTTATCATTATTATTAAAAAATACAGATGAATTGGATATTTTAAGAAATAAATGGAAATTATCAAAAAAAGAAAATAACAAAATTTTTAATTTATTGTTGCATAAAGGAGATAAAATATATAATAAAAAACAAATACAAGAGTTATTATTTTATAGTAATGATAAAAATCATGTAATTGATTTAGTTATTATTAATGCAATTTTAAATGATATCAATAATCCACAAGATTATATAAATAATCTAATAAATTTTATACAATCAATTAAAATTCCAAGTTTTCCAATAAATGGTAATGATTTAGAAAAATTAGATATAAAAAATAAAGAAGATTATGGAAAAATAATTTCAATACTAAAACAAGCATTTATAGAATCAGATTTTAAACTAACAAAAGAAGAATTGTTAAATAAAGTTAATACTATCAATTTTTAGTTTATATCGGTATATAATAATATTACATAATTTCAACTTTAATTCTAACATTACTATTATATTTTTCAGATAATACTGTTTTTTGTATTAATTTCTGTATATTTATATCTCTTGTTGTTTTTATAATAACATTAAATCTAAACATTTTTGCTAATTTTGAAATAATAGCAGGAGCCGGACCCATAACTTCTATATTTTCATTAAAAGGAATTTTTTTAACTATTTTCTTAGCAACTCTATAAGCATACGCTTCATTCAAAGAAGCAATAGAAATCAATGCCATTTTACCAAAAGGTGGAAAACCGCCTAATTCTCTATTTTGTTTTTCAAAATCCATCAATAATTCTTTATCACCATTTTTAATTGCTTGCAATATCAAATTATCAGGATTATATGTTTGAAAATAAACTCTACCTTTTACTTCCTCCCTTCCCGCTCTACCAGATACTTGCGTTAAAAGTTGATAAGTTCTCTCGCTAGCTCTAATATCACCACCAAAAAGACTTGCATCGCTATCAATTATTCCAACAAGTGTCAAATTTGGAAAATGATGACCCTTTGCAACCAATTGTGTACCTATTATAATATCAATTTCATTATTTAATATTTTATTTATTATTTCTTCTAATTTTCTATTTGTATCAACGGTATCACTAGCCATTATTATTGTTTTAGCATTAGGCAAATATTCTCGTATTTCTTTTTCAATTTTTTCAACACCAGGTCCAAAATCTATAAGATTTTCACTACCGCAATGAGGACAAACTGTTGGTTTTTCAATAAAATATTCGCAATGATGACATATCAATCTATTTTTTGTTTTATGTAAGCTTAAATTACAAGAACAATTAGGACACACAAATTTCTCACCACAATCACCACACAATATAACTGGCGCATATCCCCTTTTATTCATAAAAAGCAAAGATTGCTTATGATCTTGAAAATTTTTTTCTAGGTTATTTAAAAGAATTTTTGATATATATTTATCTTTCTTTAACTTTTCATTCTTCATATCAATAATTTCAATATCTGGTAAGACAGATTTTCCATATCGGCTTGGCAAATCTACTTTTACATACTTACCTTTATCTATATTTATCAACGTTTCTAAACTTGGTGTTGCAGATGATAATAAAATTGGAATATTATTCATCTTCGCTCGCACTATTGCCAAATCTCTACCATTATAACAACCATTTTCACTTTGTTTATACGAAGCATCATGTTCTTCATCTACAACTATAAATCCAAGATCTTGAAATGGTAAAAACAAAGCTGAACGCGTACCAATCACAACTTTTATATTACCATTCAAAACACCTTTAAAAATATCGCTCTTTCTACTCTCTGTAATCTCAGAATGCCAAACAGCTGGCTCAAAATTAAATTGCTTTTTAAATCGCGAAATTAACTGACTTGTCAACGCAATTTCTGGTAATAAAATTAATGCTTGTTTATCTGTATTTTTTATAAGTCTTGCAATTAAATGAAAATAAACTTCCGTTTTACCAGAACCAGTCGTTCCTTCTAGAACAAAAGTATTAAATTTTAATTTAATTTTATTTGCTGGTTTTTTAATTTGACTATTGATTTGTTGTAAATTATATGGATAATTAGCATCTATGCATGTTGAGACCGTATTATCCTTGTTGTTAATGTGGTTTGTGTTTGTTTTAATATAATTGGAAAAACCCCCCTCGCCCCCCTTATCAGGGGGGGATATTGGGGTACCCTTATCAGGGGGGAATATAGGGGTACCCTTATCAGGGGAGGATATAGGGGTACCCTTATCAGGGGTGGATATGAGGATACCATTATCAAGGGGGGATGGGAGAGTATCATTAGCTGTGAGGGATGAGAGAGTGTCCTTAGCGACGGCGAACGGGGTGGTACTATTAGCATTGGAAGGTAAAATAGCATCCTTAACAGCAGTAGCAGATGATATTTCATTTACCTTGATAGTTGGAGATATAAATTCTTTTATTTTTGTAAATAAGCCCCTTTTGATCTCAACACAGCCATTACATATAGCATTAAAAGCTTTCTTTTGATCTGTAGAAAGTTTATTCAAATTAAATTTATTAATATTTTGTATAAATTCTTTTTCTTTTTTTATTTCCTTGACAATTCCATTTTCAATTAACTTTTTTAAAACAGCGCTTCCAACATTTACGCTATTTAAAATTTCTTCTTTTGTTGCTATTTTATTTTTTAGAAAATTCACAACTAGTTGTTGTTTTGGAGTTAGTTTTGGTTTTTTATTAAAATCTTCTTCACCAATAATGTTATTATGTCCTTCTCTGCTAAAAACTTCCCCATATTCCTCTTTACTAGGAGTACTATCCTTCTCCCCCCTCGCCAAGGGCGACCTTACATCCCCCATGCCAGTGGTACCATCCCATTCTCTACTGCCAGAAGTACAATTCCACTCCACACTACTAAGGGCACTCTTACATTCCCTTCTACTAAGATCGCCCTCACATCCTCCATTGTTAAGATTGTCCTCACATCCCCCACTGATAAGGGTATCTCTCCATCCCCCACTGATAAGGGTACCCCAATACCCCCCCCTGATAAGGGGGGTAAGGGGGGTTTCGGCATAATCCGTACTCAAACAATAATATTTTTCAACCTTATTCCTTAAAAAACTTACTGGATTAATAACCATTTTTAGCACATTCCCTAATGGTATTAAATTATAGTCAGCCGTCCATTTTATAAAATCTATCAATTCCTGTTTTAATGGCGGTAGATCTAATGCCTCTTTGACTTTTTTTAATTCAATACCCTCTTTTATTTTTACATTAATATCTATGACCAAGCCAACAAAATCTTTATTTCCAAAAGGAACAATAACTAAATCACCAATATCTAAATCATAGTCAGTTTCATACGAAAAAGGCTCATTTAATGCTAATGGAACTATAACATTTACTATCATTTATTTCTTCTTTTTCTATACTCTTCTTTTAATTCTTTTGCTTTTGCAATTTGCTCTGATATTACGTCTTTAAGATCTGTATACATCTCTTTAAAATCTGGAAATAAAAACTTCAAGAAATTATATTGCTTTGTATCTATATATTTTTCTGGATTATCAACAACAACTCTTGTTTTTGAAATTAAATCATGAAATAATATTTTATCTTTTGTAAAAAATATCATATCATACCAACTAATAAAAGCAAAACCAGATATCAGCAATAAATTCTTATCAAAAACATTATTTAAGTTCAAGACATTTACTGACATTAATATACTCAGAATAAACATAAAAGCCCAAGGCACAACAATAAGAATACTTCTAGCTATTATTTGATAAACATTTAATTTTTTACCATCACTTGAAACAATATGAATATGAAATATTTTTTGTCCTATTGTAGACGACCATTTTGTGCAAATACACATAATATTATAAACACTTGCAATAAGAAATAAAAATACAAAAAATACAATTAATATTTTAAATAAATTAGATTGTAGGAGAAATGTCGTCTCTGCTTGTGTAATATTGTTTACATCAAACTTCCCATATAAGGATTCATATTTTTTAGCAAAATCCAAGATTTGTTCCTTTAAAAATAATTTTACGGACAAGTTAAAATAAATAACCCTAAAAATATAAACAATAAAAAAATCTATTAAAAATGCAAAAAATCTATTCCTAGCTGGTGCAAAAAACATATTATTTTCCTATATCTTTTATTTATTTTCTATGGTATAAAATATTTCGTTAAAATCAACTATTTTGTGGATTATTTTATTTTTCTATTAAATTTTCTAATATAATCAATATATAACATATATCATTATTAATTTTAAATTTAAAATTTTTCAACTTTTCCCTTGATTTTTTAATTTTTTTTTAATACAATGATATCATCATCCAAATAATATTTCACAATATGTTCAAGAAATACAATAATATAATCAATAATGCGGATAGTGTTAATTGCTTAGGTGGCAATGGTTATAATTACAACAAAAGTAAATACAAGAACAGTATAGTAAGTGTTAATATAAAAAATAACTTCGGATACAATCTTATTATATTAAGTGTAATAATACTTATAATGGGAGCTTTAATGACAGCTACCATAAGCTATTACGATATAAGCAATGTTAACAGAAGAACAAAGAACACACAAGATAAATTTAAAGTAATCAACACTGCATTAATCAGCTATTTAGCTAAAAATGGTAAATTCCCTTGTCCTGCGCCATTAGACTGTGATTCTACTGGATGTAATAACGATAATGTTTACACTGAAAA
>CAKVGI010000012.1 GCA_934747265.1 uncultured Rickettsiales bacterium | reverse complement strand
TCAAGTATTAAGACAAGAAGGAGTGAACAGTGTGCCTGATAAGGGGGGAGTCAGTCGTAGACTGACAGGGGGGTTGATAGTCATTTATTTTGTTTTATTTTACAATAAAACAAAATAAATAATTAAGAATTAAGAATTACAATAATACTACTACATATTATTAAATACTATAATCACACATTAAATATATTGTTAATATTATATAAATAATATAAACTATTATATATAAAAAAATATATAATCAATTAATAATTTTATAAGAATTATAAATTAATATATTAACATAAAAAACAAAGCTTAAATATAATCAAAGTATTCTAAACCCCCCCTTGCCCCCCTTATCAGGGGGGAAGAATGAGAGGACCTTATTAGAGGGGAAGAATGAGAGGACCTTATCAGGGGGGATAGAGAGGGATCCTTATCAGGGAGGAATAGGCTTATCATGGGGGGAAGAGGCTTATCATGGGGGGAAGAGGCTTATCGGGTGAGAGGAATGCTCTTATCATGGTGGAAGGAGAGTGGCTCTTATTAGGATGGATAAAATGCACTCTTATCAGGAAGGATAGAGATATATCCCCTAACAGAGGGGAAAATAGAAGATACCTCTTAACAGGAAGGAACAGAGGATTCCCCTTAAAAGGGAAGAATAAAAAATACCACTTAGCATAGTGCGAAGTTTGTTGAAAGAAAAATAGCGGGTATAAAATATAAATTAAAATATAATTTATATTTATTGCTTAATAAATTATATTAAAACATAATAATTAAGCAATATATAAAAATTAGCAATACATATAACATAAATAAAAAAATTCTTGATAATTGAAAATATTTATTATAGGTTCTGTATAGTTTAATTTTCTGAAATTTTATATGAAAAAAAGTATTGAAGAACTAAAACAAATGGCTACGGCTGTTAGAGTTTTGTCTGCTGATATGGTTGCAAAAGCTAATTCTGGACATCCCGGACTACCACTTGGTTTTGCTGATGTTGCAACAATATTATTTAGTGAAGTTTTAAAGTATGATGCAAAAAATCCAAAATGGTATGATAGAGATAGATTTATATTATCCGCAGGTCATGGTTCCGCATTACTTTATTCATTATTATATTTAACCGGATATGAAGATATTAATATTGAGGATATTAAAAATTTTAGACAATTACATTCAAAAACAGCTGGACATCCAGAATATGGTTTTTTAAATGGAATAGAAACAACTACCGGACCTTTGGGGCAAGGCTTAACTAATGCTGTTGGTATGGCTATTGCTGAAAAAATGTTAAATTCTAGATATGGTGATGATTTGGTAAATCATAAAATTTATTGTATGGTTGGCGATGGCTGTTTAATGGAAGGTGCAAGTTATGAAGCTTTGGGAGTTGCTGGCGTTTTGAATCTTGATAATCTTGTGATTTTATGGGATAATAACTCAATTACCATTGATGGTTCTACTGATATTGCTAGAAATGAAAATATGAGAATGAGAATGGAAAGCAATGGTTTTAAATATATAGAAGCAGATGGTCATGATTTTGAAAGTATTAGAGGTGCATTTGATGACGCAAATTTAAGTATGCAACCTACCTTTATAGCGTTTAAAACAAAAATTGGTTATGGTTCAACAAAAGAATGTACAAGTAAATGTCATGGATCGCCTATAAAAGGAGAAGAATTGGATATTTTAAAACAAAACTTAGGCTGGACATTACCACCTTTTGAAATTCCATCTAATATTTTGCAATTATGGAATGAAGCTGGAATAAGAGGTACTGGTGAGTATGCTAATTGGAATGGTAGATTATTAAAATCTGATAAAAAACAAGAATTTATTGATGATATGGAACATAAACTACCAAAGCATTGGAAAGAAAGATTAGAGGAATTTAAAAAACTTGCATTTATGGAAAAACCATCAGAAGCAACAAGAAAATCTTCCAATAGAGTATTAGAAGTACTGACAGAAGCAATACCTCAACTTGTTGGAGGTAGTGCTGATTTAACTCCATCAAATTTAACCCAAACCTCATCTACAAAACAAGCTATAAATAAAGACGATTTTAGTGGAAGATATATTGAATATGGAGTTAGAGAGCTTGGTATGGCCGGTATAATGAATGGTATTTATTTGCATGGTGGTTTTATACCTTATGGTGGAACATTTTTTAGTTTCGCTGATTATGAAAAACCAGCAATTAGGCTTGCCTCTTTAATGAAATTACCTATAATTTATGTTTTAACGCATGATTCCATAGGTGTTGGTGAAGATGGACCTACACATCAACCTATTGAGCAATTAGTTTCTTTAAGAGCAACACCAAATTTAAATGTATTTAGACCTTGCAACCTTCAAGAGACTATTGAATGTTATGAATTAGCATTAGAAAATAATAAAACTCCTAGTGCAATGATTTTGTCTAGACAAAATGTAGTATTCTCTTCGCAAGAAAGTAAAGAAAATAATTCTGCAAAAGGTATGTATATTTTTAATAATTGTCAAGGAACACCTGATTTAATCATAATTGCAACTGGTACAGAAATTGATTTAGCAATGACTACAAAATCAGAATTAGAAAAGAAAGGCTTAAAAATTAGAGTAGTATCAGCTCCTTGTTGGGAATTATTTGATAAGCAACCACTAGAATATAAAAAATCAGTTTTAGGTGATAGCAATATATTAAAAGTGGCAATTGAAGCTGGTAGTTCTATGGGATGGTGTAAATACATTGGAGATAATGGAATGTTTTTTGGTATTCCTGATAATACTTTTGGAATATCAGCTCCAGCTAGTCAAGTTTATGATTATTTCGGTTTAACAACAGAAAAAATAATAGAAAAAATTTTAGCAAAGTTAGGTAAATAACAGTAAATTAAAGGTACTAATTTTACTTATAATTGGTACCTTTTTTATTAAATAACTTAAAATGGTATTATAAATATGACGCAATTTGGATTAGAATTTTTACAAGAAAAAGACGAAGAAAATAATGGTTTAGCAAGATTAGGCTTATTGCATACAGCTCATGGAGATGTTCATACACCTTGCTTTATGCCCGTTGGAACTATTGCAGCTATGAAAGCAATGCATTTTGATCAATTAAGGGATACTGGTGCAGAAATTATGTTGTGTAATACTTATCATTTAATGATACAAGACAGATATAATACAATTTACAAAATGGGCGGATTACACAAATTTATGAATTGGAACAAACCGATTTTAACAGATTGCGGTGGTTTTCAAGCTATGTCATTAAGTAGCTTAAATAAAATCACAGAAAAAGCCTGTACTTTTAGATGCCATTTAAGCGGACAAAAGCATGAGTTAACTCCTGAATTTTCAATGGAAATTCAATATAAACTTGATACAGATATTACAATGGCGCTTGATGAATGTGTTAGACAACCAGCAGATTACAAATACACAAAAAGAGCTATGGAAAGAAGTTTAAGATGGGCGCAAAGAAGTAAAGATGCCTTTATAAAAAGAGATGGTTATGGACTTTATGGTATAGTTCAAGGTGGCGCAGATAAAGAGTTAAGAACAAAATCAATAGAAGGACTAAAAAAAATCGGTTTTGATGGATATGCTATTGGTGGCGATTTATCAATCAATGATGGTTGGGAGTTAATGTTTAGTGTTTTAGATTACTTAACTCCAATGATGCCAGAAGACAAACCAAGATACTTAATGGGCGTTGGAAAGCCTATTGATATAGTTGGTTCAGTTTTAAGAGGCGTAGACCAATTTGACTGTGTATTACCAGCTAGAAGTGGAAGAAATGGACAAGCTTTCATAAGAGGCGGAACACTTAATATTAAAAATGCGAAATACAAGTACGACGAAAGTCCATTGGATGAAAAATGTAATTGTAGAGCCTGCAAACAACATACAAAAGCTTATTTGCATCACTTATTTAAAGCTGACGAAATTTTAGGTGCAATGTTATTAACGGAACACAATATAATGTATTACCAAGACTTAATGAGAGGAATTAGAAAGGCTATTCAAGAACATAGATATAGAAAATTCGTTGAAGAATTTATGAAAAATGGAGCAGTGGAGCTATATTAATATATATCCAATTATATAATATATAATTAGTTATAAAATAAAGGAGGAATACCTTCTACGGGTATTCTCTATGCTTCTAAAATTTCGCAGTTATCAATATTTGTAAATTTAACTCTTTGTTTTGATATTTCTATAATCTTTTTTGTAGCATCTTCTAATGATATATTCATTAAAATAGAATATTCAGAAGCTAACCTATAAACCGCTGTTTCATAAATCATTCTTTCGCTAAAAGATCTATCAGCTTCTTCAACATCTCTTGTTAAATCTCTAATTACTTCTGCTATCAAACGTATGTCGCCAGAGTTAATTTTTTCTTCATATTCTTTTGCTCTCCTACTCCACATACCTTTAATTTTTTTAACACCATTTGATAAAATAGCAAAAACTTCTTCCATATCGGCTTTTGTAGAGATTTTTCTGATTTCCATATTTTCAATTTGACTTTCTGGAACGGTGATGGTGAGTTTTTCTTTTTCAAAGTATAAAACTAAACATTTGCTTTTAAAATCTTTTAACTCAATTGTTTGAATTTCTTTGATTTTAGCAACACCATGCGTCTTATAAACGCAATATTCACCAACTTTAAATTCTGTATTTTTCTTCATAATAAAATAAATAATTCTTGAATTAATAAAATATCTATATATTATTATTCATAATATATGATATACAAACTCCTGTTATAGTATATCATAGTTTTTTAATTTATGCAAGTGATTTTGTAAAAAAATATGAAAATTTTAAATAAATTATATAAATTTTTTATTGGAAATAGTGAGGCTATCGGATTGGCCAGCACAAAAAGAATAGGTGATTTTGATAACTCCGATTTCAGAGATGAACAATTTAAAAAGAATATATTATTTGCAACTATTTTCATTTTTTTAATTGTTTTATTTGTTTTATTATATATCTTTTTTAAAAATACATCAATAGAGAAGGCTAATGAAGAAAACAATATATTACCACCTTTAAAAATAGTCGTACCATATCCAAATAATTCAATCAATATTGATGATTATGAAATCTTAAAATACAATATAAAACAAGGTGATAATTTAAGCAATATTCTAACAAAAGAAATTAGAATATCGAATTCCGATGCTTATAGTGTACTGATGGCTTTAAAAAATATATATAATGTTTCTCAATTAAAGGTTGGACAACCGATTGAAATAAAATATAGAGTTATAATTAACCAAAATGAAAAAGGTGAAATTGAAGAAAAAGTTTTATTGGAGGAATTAAAGATAGAATTAACCGAAAAAGAAGAGGAAATTATTGTAGATTTAAATAAAGATAATATTTATCAGGCAAGAAAAAATAAAATAGCTTTAAATAAAAATTATTTAAAATACAAAGTAAAAATTACAGACAGCTTATATAATGATGGTATAGCAGCAGGAATACCAGCGGGTATAATGGTTGATTTTATTAAATTTTTTAGTTTTGATATAGACTTTCAAAGGGATTTAAGGGGTGGTGATGAGTTTGAAATATTATTTGAAATATATTCAACTGATGATGGCAAAAAAATAAAAGATGGTAATATTATATTTGCACATTTAGAAAATCAAGGACGAATATATGATATATATAGATATAATATAAATGGTGGAACATATTATTTTAATTCAAATGGACAAAGTGCTCAAAAATCACTTTTAAAAACGCCTATTAATGGAGCAAGAATATCATCTAATTTTGGTTTTAGAAAACATCCTATACTTGGATATAATAAATTACATTCAGGAAAGGATTTTGCTGCACCAACAGGTACACCAATTTTTGCTGCCGGCAGTGGTACAGTTGTAAAAGCGCAATTTTGGAGTAGTTTTGGAAATTATGTTAGAATAAAACATGTTGGTGGTTATGAAACAGAATATGCTCATGCAAGCAAAATAGCTTCTGGAATAAGACCAGGTGTAAAAGTAAAACAAGGACAAGTTATTGCATATGTTGGAACTACGGGAAGATCTACTGGACCGCATTTACATTTTGGTGTAATTTATAATAATAAAAGAATTAATCCAGATAGAGTAAAGTCATTACCAACAATAAAATTAGTCGGAAAAGATTTGATTAATTTTAAGAAAGAAGTTGAAAAAATTAATCTATATAGAACAAATATACCAAACCAAAATTTAAGATTAAAGTAATGATAAATAATAAAGGTATTACATTAATAGAAATTTGTTCAATTATCATATTTATGGCAGTGATAATGAGTTTCTTTGCGCAAATTAATGTAAATAAAGAAAGATATAATATACAACAATTATCATACAATTTACAAAAATATAATACAGCAATAAAAAGTTTTCATATTAAATATGGAGCTTTACCTGGCGATTTAAGAAAAACACAAATACTAGGATTATCAGTAAATAATACAGATGGTAATGAAAATAATTTAATAGAGGATAAAAACCAGCAAAATAATATTTTAGATAAAAACTTGAAAGCTGATGGAGAAATTATAAATTTCTGGCTTCATTTGTATAACTCCAAAATATTAAACGGAAATATAAAAGTATTACCTTATGTAGATTTTTTAAAAACAAGCATAATTATTTTTAGTAATGAGAATAAAAACTATTATCATTTAAGCATTAAAGGTACAGACAATAAAAAGGAAATACAAACAATAAATAACTTTACACCAAATCAAGCTTATTTAATAGATAAAAAATTAGATGATGGATTACCATTTTCTGGAAAAATTCTTGCAAGCGGAGGAAACAAAATTAACAAAAAATTACTACAAAATGTTGATAGAAAATGCGCCGTTAATAATGAATATTTAACGGCAAATAAAGAAAATCTTTGTCAATTAATTTATGAATTAAACATAGATTAATATTCAATTTTATCTGATTTTTCCATCCAATTTTTAAAGGCTTTTATAGCTTCTTCTCTATCAAGTTGTTCCATAGAAACACTTCTTTCGTTCATAGGTAAAGGTATTTCTTTGTATATAAAATCGTCATCAAAATTTATATCAGCAGCATCTTTTCTTGTATTTCCATAGTAAATTTTCTTGATACCAGACCAATAAATAGCAGATAAACACATAGGACAAGGTTCGCAAGATGTATATAATTCACAACCGGTCAAATCAAAAGTATTTAGTTTTTTACAAGCCATTCTTACTACATTAACTTCTGCATGAGCTGTTGGATCGTTAGTACTTGTTACGGTATTCCAACCTCTTGCAATAATTTCCCCATCCTTTGCAATTACGGCACCAAAAGGACCGCCAGCATTACTATTCATTCCTTCTAATGAACATTTTATTGCTTCTTGCATTAATTCCTTTTTATTCATAATTAAAAATATATTATTAAACCAAAATATATTTTTATAACATTTTATTAAAAAGTAAATATAAACTATATTTTAATTTATATCCATGCTAAGGAATATTCACATATTTTTCCCCCATGTTAAGTTTCCCAGTACTATTTTCCATCATATTAAATTTTTTCCCCCTTCCCCTTCATGATGTTAAGCCTTTCCCTCCGCCCCATGATAAGGATACTCTTCACCCCCCCCTGATAAGCCTCTCTCTATCCCCACTGATAAGGACGCCTCCAATCCCCCCTGATAAGGGGGGCAAGGGGGGTTTAAAATACTTTAATTGTTTAAACTATGTTTTATTATATTAATATATTTTTTATAATTCTTATAAGTTTATTAATTATATACTTTATATATAATGATTACTGTTTAATATATAATATTATTCTTAATTCTTAATTCTTATTTTAAATCTTGAATTTAAGCTCCTCAACTTTATATTTATTTTCAATTTTCAATTATTTATTTGTTTTGTAAAAACAAATAAATGCACACCCTACCCTATTAACATTATAAATAATTGTTCTTTATAGTGAAAATAGAAAAAACTTGACTTGTTTTTCTTGTAAATTATTATTTATACATTATTAAAATTTATTACATTATGAAAGTTGTAAAAATTTTTATTTTATTTTTATTAGTATCAATCCTTTTATTTGGCTATTATATATATTGGTTTTTCAACACGCCAAGCGTTGAAGAGGATACATTTTTTATTATAAATAAAGGAAATTCTTTTGGTACAATTGTTAATAATCTCAACAATCAAAATTTGATACCATTTCACTCTAAAAAACTTTTTAAATATATTTCAAGAATTTTATATAAAAATAAATTAACAATAAAAGCTGGTGAATACCAATTCTTAAAAGGCGAGACACCATATGAGATCCTTACAAAATTAGAAAATGGTGATGTTTATATTAGAAAAATAACATTTGCAGAAGGGTTATCAAATGACTCAATTTTTAAAATAATTAATTCAACTTACGGTTTATTTGGTGATTTACCTGATACTGATATAATGGAAGGAACATTATTGCCGGAAACATACACTTATACTTATGGTGATTCAAAAATAAGCATTATTACAAGAATGCAAAAAGCTATGCTTGAATTTTTAAATATGGAATGGTTAAAAAGAGACTATGATTTACCTTTTACTACAAAACAAGAAGCTTTAAGCTTAGCCTCAATAGTTGAAAAAGAAACCGGCATCCCAACAGAAAGAGGTAAAGTTGCGTCTGTTTTTATAAATAGATTAAGAAAGGGGATGAGACTACAATCAGATCCAACCGTTATTTATTCATTTGCAATGGGTAATAAAGATTTAGAAAGAGAAATTAGAAAAAGTGATATTGCTAGAATGTCAGAATACAATACTTATAGAATAAAAGGCATACCACAAAAACCAATTGCCAATGCTGGAAAAGATGCAATACGAGCTGTTTTAAGACCAGAAAAAACAAACTATTTATATTTTGTGGCAACTGGTAATGGTGGGCATAACTTTTCTAGTACTCTGGATGAACATAATACTTTTGTAAAAGAATATAGACAAAAATTAAAACAGAGTAAAGAAAATGTTAAAGCAGATTAAAATAGGAAATTTGACAACAAAAAATAATCTATTTTTATGTCCATTATGCGGTATAACTGATGCGCCTTTTAGAGAGATAATTCAAGATTTTGGCGGTGTTGGAATGATGTACACAGAAATGATACCATCTCGTTCAATACACCATAAAGATTACTTAAAGAAAATAAAAAATACTTTTGAAATTAATGCAGTTCAAATTTCAGGAAATGATACATATTATATGAGCGAAGCTTCTAAAATGAATGAAGATTTGGGCGCTGATTTGATTGATATTAATTTTGGATGTCCCGTAAAGAAAGTTGTTAAAGGCTTTGCTGGATCTGCTGTAATGAAAGATGAAAAGCTTGCAAGAGATATAATCCACGCTGTTGTAAATTCTGTTAAAATTCCAATAACCGTAAAAATGAGAATGGGTTGGGATTTTGATAATTTAAATGCTCCAACAATTGCAAAAATTGCAGAGGATGAAGGGGTTAAATTGATTACAGTTCACGGAAGGACTAGAAATCAAATGTACGAAGGTAAAGCTGACTGGAAATTTATTTCAAGAGTAAAAGAAGCTGTCAAAATACCAGTAATTGCAAACGGCGATATAAAAACTACAAGTGATGTAATAAAAGCAATGCAAGATAGTCAAGCTGATGGTGCTATGATAGGTAGAGGTATTTATGGTAAACCTTGGCTATTCAAACAAATAGAAACAGAATTAAGAGGCGAAACTTTTAAGGAACCAACAAAACAAGAAAAAGGAAAAATTTTATTAAAACATTTTAATAAAATCATAGAACATTATGGTGAAAAATATGGTATACCGATTGCTAGAAAACATATAGCTTGGTATAGCTCTGGACTTAATGGTTCTAATGATTTTAGAAATCAAATAAATCAATTAAAAGATATAAAAATTATAACAAATAAAATACAAGAATTTTTTAATAAATAAAAAGCGGAACTATTATTAATGTTCCGTTTGATAGTTTCAAAAATTATTGTTTTTAATATTTTTTCTAAATTTAATTGTAGTAAATAATATTAAAAACGCAAAAATTTCCGAAAAAGAATTTGAAAGAATTATTTGTAAAGAACCCAAATAAAATCCATATAAAATAAAAGATGTTATACCTATGTTATATATTGTATAACTAAGTAAAGATATACCTTCAACATTTTTTGTTTTTAAAATTTCAATTGTTTGTGGTAAAAAACAAAATGCTATACATATAGCACCCACACTTCCCAAAAATTCTCCTAAGAATTGGTTCATAAAAAAATAAAAATTATTAACTCTAACTGTTATATATCTGTATTTTTTAAATGCAAATAGTATTTGAAAAATAATAATTTATTTTACAAGTAAAAAGCGGGGAGATTATTTAAAACGGTTCTCCCCAGACCGTTGCTCAACAGCTAAGCTCCTATTGGAGCCGTCCGAAGACTAAGCAGCTGCTCTGAGCTCTGCAAAATTATCTTCTGCATTTATGATTCGAACTGTTGCGGTCGTATCTTGCCGAGTAAACATTATACCTTTTAATGTATGTCGAAACTAATTCACCCCCTTTTATGATTATATTATTTTAAATGGTGGAGGTGCCGAGTACCGCCCTCGGGTCCATATCATCTATTTCGTATAACTTTTATTACCATAGTCATAAAGACTCTTATATTATAGCTTTTAATTTTTTATTTTGCAACATAAAATTGTATTTAAAGACATTTTTCTTAATATTTTAAAAAAATGATAAAATTTAATATTAATTTTAATAATAAGAGAATAGTAATTAAAATATTTTTTCTTGCTTTTAAAACAATTAAATTATTATAATATATTTATATAGGTGAATTTTTAGCAAGGAAAAAGGTAATGGAAAGAGAATTTAATCACGGCGATATAGTGAATGTTGAAATTTCAACAGAGATGAAAAAATCATATCTTGATTATGCGATGAGTGTTATTATTGCGAGAGCAATTCCTGATGTAAATGATGGTTTAAAACCAGTTCATAGAAGAATCTTATATTCTATGTATGAGAATCATTATGATTATAACAAACCATTTAAGAAATGTGCTAGAATTGTCGGTGATGTTATGGGTAAATACCACCCACACGGTGATACATCTATTTACGAAGCATTGGTTAGAATGGCGCAAGATTTTTCAATGTCCGCTCCTTTAATTGATGGACAAGGAAACTTTGGTTCTATTGATGCCGATCCTGCTGCCGCTATGAGGTATACTGAGGCCAGATTAGCAAAGTTATCTCATATAATGACGGATGATTTAGATAAAGATACTGTTGATTTTGTTGACAACTATGATGGTACAGAAAAAGAACCTAGCGTATTACCTGTAAAATTCCCAAATTTGCTTGTTAATGGAAGTAGCGGTATTGCTGTTGGTATGGCTACTAATGTTCCACCACATAACTTAGGTGAAGTAATAGATGGCGTTATTGCTTATATTGATAATCCAGAATTAACCGCAGAAGAATTGTTGCAAATAATTCCTGGTCCAGATTTTCCAACTGGTGGCTTAATTATGGGAAGAAGTGGATACGCAAACACCATGAGAAATGGTAGAGGAACAATAGTTATGAGAGGCGAGGCTAAAATTGAAGAGCAAAAAGGCGGAAAAGCTCAAATAATTATTACATCTATACCTTATCAAGTAAATAAAGCTAAACTCGTTGAAAAAATTGCTGATTTAGTTAAAGAAAAAAAGGTTGAAGGAATTTCCGATTTAAGAGATGAATCAAGTAAAGAAGGTATAAGAGTTGTTGTTGAAGTAAATAGAAATGGTAATCCAGAAGTTATTTTAAGTCAACTTTACAGTTTTACAGATTTACAATGTAATTTTCCAGCAAATATTTTAGCATTAAATAATGGTAAACCTGAAAGTTTAGGCGTTTTTGATGTTATAAAAATATTCACTAGTTTTAGAAAAGAAGTTGTAATTAGAAGAACCGAATTTCTTTTGGGAAAAGCTAGGGATAGAGCGCATATCTTAATTGGTTTAAGGGTTGCTGTTAATGAAATTGACGAGATTATTGCATTGATTAGAAATGCAAAAGATACTGTTGAAGCAAGAGAAGAATTAATGAAGAGAAATTGGGATGCTAGCGTTGTTCAATCTATGCTTGAACTTATTCAAGATAGAGGAAACAGAATTGAAGATGGTAGATTTTATTTTACTGACGCGCAAGCAAGAGCAATTCTTGATATGAAATTATCAAAATTGACGGGACTTGAAAGTGAAAAAATAGATAATGAATTAAAAGAATTGTCTGATGAAATATCTGAATATTTAAAAATATTATCAGATCCAATAGAATTAACTAAAATAGTTAGGGAAGAATTAATCCAAGTTAAAAATGAATTTGCTACACCTAGAAGAACAATGATTATGGACGCTGAAAGTGATTTGGATGTAGAAGATTTAATGCCAAAAGAAGATATGGTTGTTATTACTACAATGAATGGTTATATTAAGAGAGTTCCTTTATCGTCTTACAAAGCACAAAATAGAGGTGGAAAAGGTAAGTCTGCTATCACAGTTCATGATGAAGATTTTACAACCGATGTATTTGTTGTTAATACTCATACTCCAATTTTGTTCTTTTCAAGCAAAGGCAAAGTTTATAAAATGAAAACTTATAAATTGCCACTTGGAAATAATCAATCAAAAGGCAGAGCAGTTGTTAATATTTTGCCTTTAGAACAGGATGAAACAATTTCTACAATATTACCATTGTTAGGCGAAAAAGAAGATTGGATTAAGAAGAATATTGTATTTGCAACAAATACTGGTGATGTTAGAAGAAATTCAATGGAGGATTTTGAAAATATCCAAAGCAATGGTAAAATTGCAATGAAACTTGAAGATGGACAAAAATTAATTGGCGTTGAAATTTGTGATGATAATAGCGATGTGTTATTATCTTCAAAAACTGGAAAATGTATAAGATTCCCACTTGAAAATTTAAGAGTTTTCCAAAGTAGAAATTCAACAGGAGTTAGAGGTATCAAACTTGATCCTTATAATGAAGTAATTTCATTGTCTATACTAAAAAATAGTGAAGCCGAATCAGTTGAAGATAGAGATAATTATTTAAAGATTGATTTAGACACAAGAATGCAATTAAATGAATTATACAATACACCAAAGGATGAAAATTCTTTATTATCAGGTATTGAAGAACCAATGCCAATAAAAATTGCCGATGAAATTTTAGCAGTTTTATCAAAAGAAAAAATTATAGCTATGGCAAAAAGCGAAGAAATGATTTTGACTATTACGGAAAATGGATTTGGAAAACGAACATCATCGTACGAATACAGGGTAACAAATAGAGGTGGTAGTGGTATTACAAATATTATTACATCAAAGAGAAATGGTAATGTAGTTGCAAGTTTCCCAATTGAAAATGACAAAGAAATAATTATGATTAGCAATAAAGGAACTGTAATTAGAACCAGAGTAAAAGATATTAGAATTTCTGGAAGAAATACACAAGGCGTAACATTAATGAAAGCTACGGAAGATGAAAAAGTGGTTTCTGTTGCTAAAATTGAGGCAGAAGAAGAAAATATGGAGGAATAATGAAAACAATAATTTTAGCATCAAATAATCAGAATAAAATCAAGGAGATTTCAAAACTCCTTGAACAATTTTCCGTTGAAGTAAAAAGTTTAAAAGAATTAGGTTTAGGCGATCCAGTTGAAGATGGAAAAGATTTTCAAGAAAATTCATTAATAAAAGCTAGATATGCTTTTGAAAAGACTGGTTTGCCATCACTTGCGGATGATTCTGGATATTGTATAGATAGCTTAAATAATTTTCCGGGTTTGTGTTCCGCTAGATTTTCAAAAGCTTGCGGTGGTTATCCAGAAGCTTTTAAAATTTTAAACGAATGTATCAATCCGAACAATACAAAATCACACTATATAACTTGTTTATCATTTATTTATAAAACTAATAATCAAGTAATTGAAAAAGTTTTTGAAGGCAGAATTGACGGTAGTTTTACATACCCATCAAGAGGCGAAAATGGTTTTGGATACGATCCGACCTTTTTACCAGATGGATATGATAAAACTTTTGGAGAACTCCCAAATGAATTAAGAATGAATATTAATCACAGAGCAAGAGCGCTAAACAAATTTTTTGAATTTTTTAAAACGTTGCAGTAGTTTTATATGGTGTCCCCAGCGAGAATTGAACTCACATCTATCGCTTAGGAGGCGATTGCTCTATCCATTTGAGCTATGAGGACAACGAATCCTTATACTTTATTTTATTTATTATTCTAAATTATTCAACAATTTTTCATTAATAGTTATTTTATTGCTGTTAAATAAATATTTTTCAAATAAAGATAAGACTGAACCATTATAAGAAGCATTCATTGTATTTAAAATAGCAGATAAAGGCAAAAATCTATTTGTATCTTTCTCAGAAATTTGTCTTATATCTTTCAAATAGCCAATTGTATAAACTTTATTTGCATCATCATACATTGGTTTTGTAAAAGTATTTTTGTTTAAGCTAAATAATTCATTAACAAAACTAAGTGGATAATAAATATTATTTCTATAAATAATTTCATTTTTATGAAGTTTAAGCTTTTTTTGTAATGCAATTTTATCTTTATTATTTGATTTTTGCATTTCTTCTATATAATTGTTTAACGTAATAACAATATTATCATCTAAATCTTTATTTATAATTGAATTGATAATATTTTGTTTTGATTCTTCCAAAGATAAAAATTTTGGTTGAATTACTTCTTCAATATAAAATACTTTATATTTATTATTTTCTTTATAAATTAAGTCAGAAAAAACACCAGCTTCATATTGTAAAATATCATCGTTTAAATCTTCTGGAATATTTACTGTATTTTTTGTATAAATAAATGTCTTTTTATTTGTATTGAATTGTTCCACTATTTCATCTATATTTTTAGCAGATATAATCAAATCCTCTAATTGAGATAATTTATTTTTTGCTACATCATTAGTGTAAGAATTTAAATCAATTTCTACATAAGAAATAACTTTTTGTTCTGGAACAAAAAAATCACTTTTATTTGTTTCATAATAGTTTGATATTTCTTCCTCTGTTGGAACTTTTTTTTGAAATTTTATGTCGCTTGGAAGAATTGTATAAATATCAGCAACAATATATTTATTTACTGTTTTTGAAATTAAATTATCTACAAAATTATTACTAATGTTATAAATACTCAGCATATCAAATAATACATTTCTACTATTGAATGATGACATATAATTTATGTATGCTTGTTCTGTTAAATTATTTTTGGATAATATATCTCTAAACAAACTCAAATCAAAAATTCCATTTTTATCTTTAAACATTTTGTTGTTATATATATCATTCATTACAGCTTCTTCTGGCTCTTTCAAGTACAATTTAGATATTTCTATATCTATTAAATCATTCAGTATAAAATCTTTTAATGTAGCCATTTTAAAAGCTTTTGAATTTAAATAATTTATTTGAGATGTTGTTAAATTATTTTGATATAATTGTGATTTTTTATTATTTAAAAATGTAATAAAGCTATTTGCGCTAATTTTTTCTTTATTAATTGTTGCAATATTTGTTTCACTAGTACTACCAAAAAATCCAATAAAACCTGCTAAAATAAAACTTAAAGCCAAAAGTGCAAGCAATACTTTAATAACAAAATTCTTATAATTAATACTCATCTCAAAATAAACATCTTTATTACAAATAAATAATATTATTTAAAAAATTATTTGCAATATATTTTATATTGAAATATAAATTTTGTTTATTATGATTTTATTAAGTTGAATATTTATTATATATGTCAGATAATAATATAAATGAACAAAAAATTTTAACCGTAGCGTTAGCTGGCGCTCCAAATGCTGGAAAATCAACATTAACTAATTATTTAGTTGGTGAAAAGGTTTCTATAATTTCCCCAAAAGTTCAAACAACAAGAGATTTAATTAGAGGTGTATTTGTTGAAGATAATACGCAAATTATTTTATTAGATACACCAGGTGTTTTTATACCACAAAAAGCTAGATTATTAGAAAGAAAAATTGTTAAAACAGCTTGGAGTGGAATTAGAGATGCTGATCTAACTTGTTTGTTAATAGATTCAACCGAAAAATTTGGAAATAAAGTTAAAATTATTATTGATGAATTTAAGAAGAAAGAAGTTGAAAATATATTGGTATTAAATAAGGTTGATTTAGTAAAAAAGACAAAATTATTAGAGCTAACAAAGGAAATAACCGATTATTATCCGGATTTTAAAGAAATTTTTATGATTTCTGCGGAAACTGGTGAAGGTGTAGATAAACTTAAAAATTATATATTATCAAGAGCAAAACAAGGCGAATGGATATTTAAGGATGATGAATTAACAGACGTTCCATTGAAATTTTTAGCATCAGAAATTACAAGAGAAAAATTATTTTTAAAACTAAATCAAGAATTACCTTATTCTGTTGATGTTGAAACTGAGAAATGGGAAGAATTTGACAATGGTGATATAAAAATTCAGCAAGTTATTTATGTTTTAAAAGAAAATCAAAAATCAATTATTCTTGGTAAGAGAGGCAAACTAATTAAAGAAATAGGTATGGAATCAAGGCAGGAATTGCAGAAATTCTTAAACAAAAAAGTGCATTTGTTCCTATTTGTAAAACTTAAAGAAAATTGGATAGAGGAAAAATTTAGAGAATAAATATGTTTTTAAAAAATATTAGAGTTTTGTTTTTTATTTTTATATTCAATAGTGCTTTTGCAGTTGAATCATATAATATTTTTAGTAAAGAAATAGACGGTGAGTTTTACAATTTTGCTATACCAAACACTTTTTGTGAATATAATTCTCAGGATATAAATAATAAAAATATACTAGTTTTTCAGTTTGTAAAATGCTATGAAATAGAATTAGAACAAGAAGGCGAACTGCCATATTTTAGTGAAAAAATTCTTATTGGAACAGAAAAAGAAGACAAGAAAGTTCAAAACATAACCGATAAGTTTTTTGCAAGGTCTCAAAAGGATTTATATAATAAAATGACATACGAAGAAAAATCTAATTATTTATTTAATGAAAATTATAATCTTAATAATGAACAACGAAGTTTTATAAAAAATAATAAGTTTATTTCTTACAGAAAAGGTTTTAATGATATTGAAAATAAATTTATTTCTTACGAAAGTAATTTATTTCTAAATAAAAGATTTTTTATGATAAATTGGAGTCAATATTTAACGAAGAACGAAACATTGATGAATAATAAAAAATTTATTGATTTTATAGAAGAAAACGCAAAAAACAATAATAATAATGAAGATATAATACTAAGTTATAAAAATAACAGTTCAATTAGAATTACCATACCGAGATTTAACAATTTTGCCAATTTTACAAACAAAGTTAATATAAATGACGGCAATTTTGATGCTGTTTTTGCTAATTTAATAAATGAAAAAGATAATTTTAATCCAAAAGTCTTTAAAGTATCCATTCTGCAACAAAATATGAATACAAAAGATATTTATGACAGAATTAGTGATAATAAAAATATTGAGTTAATAAATTACAAAAATAATGATTTTATTAAGATAAGTAGGGAAAATACATTTATTTATTCAGCTTATGTTAACATTCGTAATGATTTATCACTTTTAGTAAGTCTTGAAACCAATGATAATAACGGAATTAAAGATATTTTAAATTATAAAAATCAACTTATAAAAGATAATAAAAATGGAAGGTAATTACAATAACTTATTCAATTATAAAATTTTATATTCAAAGAAAAGAAAAAGAACAATAGGCTATAAAATTGTTGATAATACAATGGTACTAACATCACCATATGGTGTAAAAAATAATTTTCTTATGAATTTAATAGAAAGAAAAAAATATTGGGCAATAGAAAGAATTGAAAAAAATAAAAAGAAAAAAGATTATATTAACCAAAATAGTATAATATTTTTAGGTAAAGAAATTCAAATTAATATTAAAGAAAGTGAATTACTTTCTAATGGTGGATATTGCGAACTTAATGATAATATTTTAAACATAACAATATCAAAAAATTATACACAAGACATTTTACAAAATACTATTAAAAACTGGTATAAAAAACAATGTTTAAATATTGTAATTGGAAGGGTAAAATTTTATTCAGAAAAATATAATCTGAAATATTCAAAAATAACCATTAAAGAACAAAAAACCGTATGGGGCACATGCAATTATAAAAATGACTTAACATTTAATTTTAAAATTTTAATGTTCAATTTAAATGTGATTGATTATTTGGTTGTTCATGAATTATCTCATACAATATATAGAAACCATTCTCAACAGTACTGGAACATGGTAGAAAAAATACTACCAAATTACAAAGAACTTGATAGTATGTTAAAAAATTATAAAAGCTCTTAAAAATTATTTTTTATTTTCCAAAACATATTTTTTCATCTTTTCTATTGCTTTTGCTTCTATTTGTCTAGCTCTTTCGCCAGAAATATTAAACTTTTTACTCAATTCTGATAAAGTTAAAGGATTATCTGTAAGTTTTCTTAATTTTATAATTTCTTTTTCCCTATCATCAAGAATATTTAAGGAATCTTCTAAAATCTGGTTATTTTTTTTGCTTTCTCTTTTTTTGTCAACCACAACATCTTGTAAAGCTTGTTTTGCTGGAATTAAATCAATAACCTCTGTTTCATCATCGGTTTTTGATTTTGTATTTAAATAAAAATCGCCTTTTGCTGTTCTGCAATCCATCTCAATAACATCTTGTTCGGACACATTTAACATGTTTGAAATATTTTTTACATCACTATTAGTTAAATATTTATTATCCTGTCCAGATAAAAGTTCAGTTTTTATCTTTTTGAGATTAAAGAATAATTTCTTTTGTATAGCGCTAGTTCCTATTTTTACTATTGACCAAGTTTTTAAGATGTATTCTTGTATAAAAGCTTTAATCCACCACATAGAATATGTTGCTAATCTATATCCTTTTGTATAGTCAAAAGTCTTAACCGCTCTCATTAAGCCAATATTACCTTCTGAAATCAAATCCATCATAGGTAAACCATAGTTCTTATATTGGTGAGCTATTTTCACAACTAACCTTAAATGACTTGAAACTAGAATTTTAGCAGCATTTATGCTACCTGCATCCTTTTCCTTAGCATAAGAAATTTCCTCCTCTTCCGTAAGCATAGGTATTTTATTTATTTCATTAATATATTGAAATAAATTACCGCTTTTGATTGCTGGATTAATATCTTGGTTATTCATAAAAACCTAAGGTTGTTAATAAAATAAAAAACACCATATAATATGGTAGACAAAAAATATTAAATAGTCAAGTATTTTTTCTTGAAAATATTATTTAATATTTTATTCTTCTTTTAGAATTAATAGAAATATACTTATGATAAAAAAAATATTGGTAAATGGTAAGACCAAATTAGTTGGAAATATTAAGGTTTCCGGCGCTAAAAATTCAGCCTTAAAGTTAATATGCGCCAGTATTCTTTTAAAAGATGGAACGCTTAAATTAAGTAATATTCCAAATTTATTAGATATAACAACACTTATTCAATTACAAAATTGTTTAGGTGGAAAGATGATTTTGGATGGCGATTTAACAAACAAAGGCAATGGTAAAACTATAATATTAGATAATACAGAACTTAATAGCTATTTCGCCCCTTATGAAATAGTTTCACAAATGAGAGCATCGTTTGTTGTTCTTGGACCTCTATTAGCTAGATTTGGAAAAGCCGAAGTATCTTTACCTGGCGGATGCGCTATTGGAAGTCGTCCAGTTGATATACACTTAGAGGCTTTTAAGCAAATGGGCGTTGATATCAATATAGAAAATGGTTATGTTAAGGCGCAATGTCAAAACGGAAAACTACAAGGTGCAGATATAGAATTTAGATTTCCATCTGTTGGAGCAACAGAAAATATTTTAATGGGATCCGTTTTAGCAGAGGGTATTACAAGAATTAAAAACGCAGCAAGAGAACCAGAAATAGTCGATTTAGCTAATTGCTTAAATGCAATGGGAGCTAAAATTACTGGTATGGGTACATCAATTATAGAAATTGAAGGTGTAGAAGAATTACATTCAGCAGAATATCAAGTTATGGGTGATAGGATGGAAGCTGCATCATATATGATTGGTGCATTAATGACTGACGGAGATCTTACTATAACTGGACTAGATTTTTACAATACAACTGAAAGCTTAATAGAAAAATTAACAGAGATTGGTGCGGAAATAACTAAAATAGATGACAAAACAATTAGAATAAAAAGAGGAAAAGAAAAGCTAAAACCAGTAAATATAACAACAGGTGTATATCCAGGTTTTGCAACAGATATGCAAGCTCAAATAATGACTTTATTAGCAATGGTTGATGGTGATTCTACTGTTGACGAAACTGTTTTTGAAAATAGATTTTTACATGTACCAGAATTAAACAGAATGAATGCTAATATTGTTATTACTGGTAATAAAGCAGTAGTTCATGGCAAGGAAGACGTATTTAAACCAGCTCAAGTTGTAGCTAGCGATTTAAGAGCTTCTGTCTCACTTGTATTAGCTGGAATGTGTGCAAGCGGAGAAACACAGGTTAGACGAGCTTATCATTTAGAAAGAGGTTATGAATTTTTAGCTGATAAATTAAATAATTGTGGAGCTAATATAAAAATTGTTTATGAATAAATATAACATACTATTAATTACTAAGGATACTACGATCATTGAATATACAAATGAGACATTTGATGATTGTAGTATTGATATTTATTCAAAAGAAATTAAGTTAGCAAATAAATATGATATCATAATTATTGATGATTATAAAGAATATAATTCAATAAAAGACTCATTAAAAACAGATATGATTATTAATATATCTGGTATAGAGTCTGAGAAAGACAACTTTATCAATATAAAAAATATAATTCCACCCTTTAAATTAAACGATTTATTAACATTAATAAAAAAAACACTAATAAATCTTAGTAGGACGTTAAACTTCAAGACATTTAAAATAATAGACAACACTATATATTGCAAAGATCAACAAGAAATTTTAGGAAATAAAGAACTTCAATTAATTCAATGTCTATACAAAAATTCGGCCACCAAGGACGAATTATTGTACAATATTTGGAGGTATGATTCTGATACTGAAACAAAAGTCTTTGAAAATACAATTAATAAAATTAGACAAAAATTTAAAAATATTGGAATTAATGATTTTATATTATTTGATAGTGGTATTTATCGTATTAATCCAATTTATATTCATTTTTAATATTCAGACTTTCTTTTGCTAAAAATATCTTTTCTTAAAAAAACTATAAAGAATTAGAATGTCCTTGTGTTTTTGATACACTGTAATATCTAGAACCTATTTTCTCTTTTTTATTATCTATTTTTATTTTATCTTGTTTTACTGCTCCAATCTTAGTCAAATTTATTTTATCAAAGTTGCGGTTATGAATATCAACTTTTGGTGTTGAACGTAATGTTTGACTATATTCATACGATAACTCTTTACTATTATTTACTTTGTCATATAATTCATCAAAAACACCAAGACAATCTTTTTGTTCATTTATGGAGTATCCTCTACTAATAAAATATCTATTTAAAATAGGCCGAATTCGTTCTTTTGCATAATATTCGCCTTTTTCTCTTTCTTTTAAGAATTCTTTCATGTTTGTATCAAAAGTTTCATTACGCAACAGTATTTCATCTATATTTTTTAAAGAGATAATCGTATTACCATTAAGACCAAGTATATCGTTTTCTTGTTTAGTAAAATGCGCATTTACGCTTAATTTATTACTGTCAATCAAATATTGTTGCAACAAAAATACTTTCAATAAAACACAACTCTTTTTACATTTTTCTATATTATTATACTCCTGTAATGAGTATTTTAACCAATTAGCGCTTTTGTTTTTCTCAATATAATTACTTCTATTTTTGGATATCATAGTAAAACTAGTTTCAGCTTTTTCTACAAACTTAACAAGTGGGTGTTCCATTAAATTTATTGCCTCTTGAATAAGATTTATGTGCGACCGTTGTACATATCCCAAAATTAAGTTAAAAATATACAGTTCACCTGTTTTATCCTGTTGAGATTTTATTTTTTTAACAGAAATTATTGTATTGTCTGACTTTAATATACCAATTTCTTTTAAGTATATTTCTATTTTTGTCTTTTGTTTTGATTTTATTTTTCCACTAAAAACCTTATAAATATCAGATAAGTTTTTGTTTTCAGAATTATATATTATTGCTTCTAATTTTTCTTTTGTTTTTTCATTATCGCTTTCTGCAATATTTGCAATTTTATTGATAATTTTCTTTGTACATTGATTTACTTTACCTACCGATACATCACCATATTTAATTTCACATAAATCATGAAATAATAAGGCAAGACAATATTTTTCTTCTAAACCTAAAATTTGTCCAAGTCTATAAGAAAAGAATAAATGTTCCAATAATGAATTTTTATAACTCTTATTCTTTTTTTCAAATACCGATCGCCCTTCCCATCTCTCGCTATTAGCGGTTTTTTCTATTAAAAAATCTATTATATTCATATATATATGCCCCAAATTTCTTTATTTTTTAACTATATCTTTAATTTTCTCAAAGCTTATAACATCTTTATCTATTTTTCCAAAAATTGTTACGGTTGGCTGAGATTTTGTTAAAATGTCTTGCATTAAATCTTTTAGATTTTTTACATTTACAGCTTCTATCTGTTCTATTAACTCCTCTGACGAAATAATTCTATTTCTGAATAATATATTGCTTGCATTTTTTTGAGATCTATTTGAATTTGATTCTCTATGCATTAAAATATGCGATTTTAATTTTACAACAGCTCGTTTACATTCTTCTTCTGTAATTTTTGATGTTGCTTTCTTTAATTCTTCCAGTATAGCTATAATAGTTTCGTTAGTTTTTTCTGGCGAAACTGCCGAATATATATCAAAAGTTCCTGTATCGTATGTTGAACTATTATATGCATTAACCGTATAACATAATCCTCTTTTTTCTCTAATTTCTTGAAATAATCTTGATGACATACCACCACCCATTATAATTCCAAGTACAGAAGCTTCATAAAAATGTTTATTCAAATAATCATAGCTTTCAAAACCTAATAATACTTGATTTTGTTCCAATTTCTTATTTTTTACGAAATATCCACCAGTATAAACCGCCTTTTTAGGTTCTTTATTTTTACCTTTTTTTATATTATTAAAATACTTCTTAACTAACTTTACTGCTTCTTCGTTTTTAATTTTTCCAGCAAAAGAAATAACTATGTCTTCACTTTTATATTGCTTTGATATATAGTTAATTATGTCATCTCTTATAAAATTTCGTATATTTTTTGCAGGACCCAAAATGCTTCTACCATAAGGTTGGTTTGCATATTGAGTTTCGCCAAAATAATCCATAACTATATCCGACGGATCATCTTTTGTCATAGCAAGTTCTTGTAAAATTACCTGTCTCTCTTTTTCAATCTCTTCTTCTAAAAAAATGGAATTTTGTAATATATCAGCTAATAGCTCAACAGCTTTTTCTGTATGTTCTTTTAAAACTTTCGTGTAAAAAGATGTTTCAGCTATTGAAGTAAAAGCATTAGCTCTACCGCCTATATCATCAAATTCCTCAGCTATTTGTTGAACATTTCTTGTTAAAGTTCCCTTAAAAGCCATATGTTCTAAAAAATGCGAAATTCCATTATTTTGTTTTGTCTCATTTCTGCTTCCTGTTTTTACTAATACATCAACAGAAACAGAATCAACATCATCCATATATTCATTAACAATTCTCAATCCATTATCACAAGTAGTAATATCTATCATATATTTTCCAATTAATTATTTTATAAATTTCGCTCTTTTATATCTTCTTTTATATATTCAATAAAAGCTTCTTCAAGAGATTCCGCATTCTTACTCTTTATTATGCCATCTGGCGTATCTGATGCTAATAATTTACCAGCATTCATCATAGCAACCCTATCGCATCTCATTGCTTCATTTAAATAATGTGTTGTAACAAATATTGTAACGCCCTCTCTTCTTGATAAATCAACAATTAATTCCCAGAAATCGTCTCTTGATACGGGATCGACACCAGATGTTGGTTCATCTAAAATTAAAATCGATGGTTTATGTAGAACCGAAACGCCAAGTGATAACCTTTGTTTAATTCCCAAAGGTAAATCGGAAGTTTTATCATTTAGAATTTTATCCAATCTAAATTTATCTATCACATAATTTATTCTATAATGGGTTTCCGTTGGGGATAAATCAAATATTACGGCGTGTAATTTTAAATTTTCCATCACAGTAAGTTCGCCATATAAAGAAAAACTTTGAGACATATAACCTAAATCTTTCTTTATTTGAATTATATTTTCTTTTACGGATTTTCCAAAAATTTTATGATAACCACTAGTTGCGGGCAATAATCCTGTTATCATTTTCATAGTAGTAGTCTTTCCACAACCATTTGGACCTAAAAAAGCATAAATTTCACCTTGTTTTATGTTAAAGCTAATATTATCAACGGCTGTAAAATTACCAAATACTTTTGTTAAATTTTTTGCTTCTATAACAACCTGTCTATCAGTCAAATCAAGCGGTTGAATATTAAAATCCTTATGCGTACCTCTTTTTTCTATTGGCAACATTTCTATAAATGCGGATTCCAGTGTATCTTTTTTTGTTTTTTCAAGTAGTTGATTTACAGTTCCATCAGCTATAACTTTTCCATCATCCATCATTATTATTCTATCAAAAACTTTTGCCTCCTCCATATATGCGGTAGCAACTATTAAAGTCATACCATCATTTTGTTTTTTTATATCAAAAATCAATGCCCAAAAGTTTTGCCTTGATAAAGGATCAACACCAGTCGTAGGTTCATCCAATATTAATATTTTAGGTTTATGCACCAATGCACAACATAAACCAAGTTTCTGTTTCATACCACCAGATAGATTTTTTGCTGGCCTATCCTTAAACTTTAAAAGCCCCGTCTTTTCCATTACTTCGTTTATCAAACTTTCGCTTTGTTTTTCATCAATAGCAAATAAATCTGCAAAAAATTTTATATTTTCATAGACTGATAGCTCTGAATATAAATTTTTACCTAAACCTTGTGGCATATAAGCTATATCTGATGCAATATTAAATCTATGTTTAGAGTTAGAAATACTACCACCTAAAACGTCAACTTTCGCGCCGTTTTGAATAACTTTTATTCCAGAAATTATATCTAATAATGTTGATTTTCCGGCGCCATCAGGACCAACAAAAGCAATATTTTCACCTTCATTTATATTTAAAAATACATTTTCTAATGCTGTAATTTTTTTCTTTCCATGTCCGTACACGTGAGACAAATTGGATATTTCAATTACATTACTCATATTTATTTTAAATAAACAAAACTATTGAATTATGATATAAAATCAAAAATTAAAGTCAATATATAAATAATTTATAAACTATCGCAAAAATATCATTAATTTGACATAATTATTGACTATTATTTATTTTATTTCTATTATGTTTTATATATAGTATAACAGAGAGATGAGATGGTATATAAATTATTAAGTTTTATTCTTATTTATATACTGAGTATTGTAAATTTTGCAATTATTTTATTACCACTGATGTTTTTCGTGGTACCAATTGTTGTTTTTAAGACCAACTTAATAGACACTCAATCAATAGTTAGTATTATTTTATTTGTATTTTTTCTAGTAAGTTGTTTAATGAATTTTATTATTTTATTAGATTTTTTATTTGGTTTTTCATCAAAAAAATTTTTAAAAAACACACAATCTTATGAAAAATTTAAGGAATACGAAATTTTGACAAATATTTTTAATGAAATTAAAATTGTCTTTAATAGACCTAATGTAAAATTATTAATTTCCAACTCAGGAAGCGTAAATGCTTTTGCTGTTGGAAATATGAAAAAACAATATGTAGTTCTTACACAGGGTTTAATTAATAAATATTTACTTAAACTAAAAACAACTAATAACTTTTTACTTGCAATTAGATGTATAATTGGGCATGAGATGTCTCATCTGATTAATAAAGATTACTTACCAACCTTATTATTGGAAATTAACGAATATAGTACAAAGATTGTATCAAAAATAATTTATATGTTTTTTAGAATATTTTTAGTGATATTTAAAATAATTCCATTTTTTGGAAAAATATTTTCTTACATAGTTTTCGGTTTATATAAAATGATAAATTTTTCCTTATTATTTTTTTACAAATATGTCATAATTCCAGTTTATAAACTAATATATCTAAAAATTAATAGATCAAAAGAATTTAGATGTGATATGCAATCATCTTTGGCAAATGGCGGATTAAATATGGCGTCGGCATTATCTATATTAGATGATGGAGAATATATTACATTATTTTCCTCACATCCAAAAACGAAAAAAAGAATTAATTATATTAAAAACATAAAGCCAATTAGTGGTACTATAAAGCCAGCAAGAGGCAATAATTTAATAAATTTAATCGCATTTTCATTTATAATATTAATGCCAGTAATTCTATATTATTTGATAGATTTTGAACATGTGAGGCAAAATTGTAAAGATGTGATAGAAACTTCTAAGTTTCAGTTATATTTAATGAGGTTAAAAATAAATTTATTTTTGAAACAATGAAAAAAGTATTAGTAATTTTGTTTTGTTTTTTCATATTTAGCTCAAATATTTTTGCAAAAGAAAAAATATTGAATTATTTTGTTATGATAGATGTACAAAATGATAATTCAGCAATTATAACAGAAAGAATATTGGCTTATGTAGAAACTAAAAAAATCAAGAAAGGAATAAACAAATTTTTATCTTTAAATGACAATTTGATGTACAAACTTATATCTGTAAAACGAAATAACAAACAAGAACCATCGTCCGTTGTAATTTTAGATAATATATATGGAATTATTACAGGAAATGATTATTATCTTCCAACTTTTAAAAAACATATGTTTGAGATAAAATATAAAGTTAATAATATTATTAAACACAATGAACATTTTGATGAACTTTATTGGAATATTATTGGAGATAGATGGAATCTTGATATAGATAAAATGTATATTAAAATAGTAGTTCCAGATAATATTATAAAAATTGGACAATTTAGCTACATAAATATTAATAGCGCTAGAAAAGAAAAATTAATTAGAAAAAATAGTGAAGCTTTTAAAACGCCAAGAAAAATAAAATCAGGGGAAGAAATAACCGTCGTTCTATTGCTAAAAAAGCCAGCAAATATGTTGGGTAAATATAATTTACCATTACTATATTTTTCTATATTATTCTTTATTATCTTAGTATTATACTGTTCTGCCTGTTTATTCATTATTAAAATGTATAATAGAAAATTAGAACCTTTTGAAAGATATGATATACCAAAAGATATATCACCAGCTATAGCATCTGATATTTACTATATGGGCAAACATAAGGAAATATCATCATTAATTAGCTTGATTAGTATGGCTGTTAATAATTTCCTTAAAATAAAGCAAAATACAAAAAATAAATATTTAATATCAAAAAATGAATTTGCAAAACCAGAAAGTGAAGAGGAGACTATTTTTGCAAATACATATAAAGATGAAATAAAATTATCTGATGAATACATTAGAAAAATACGTTTATTTTATGATAGAATAAAATACTATTTGTCCTATACCGAATCTTTATATTTTACAAATAATACTAAACTTGCTGTATATGGATATATCGGATTCTTTTTATCTTTAATTGTTTTAATACTTATAAAAAACATTTCTAATATATATAGTTTAAATACGTTAATTTTAACACTGTTATTAATATTTTTCTTATTTTTGACATTTATAAAAAATATAATATCATTTAAAAAGATAATATCTATTATATTAATAATATTTGTATTGGGTCTTTTAAATAAAATATATGAAATAAATTCCATAATTATCCTATTATATATGATTGTTTCATTATCTTTATTATCATTTTTTAGAAAACATATAAGAAATTATACCGAAGAAGGACAAGAAATAGCTACACACTTAGAATGTCTTAAATTATTTATGGAAGATAAAGAATCAATTTCTGATTATAATCAGGAAGATATGGAAAAATTGATTCCATATTCTATAATTTTTAATTACGAAAACGAATGGATAGAAAAAATAAATAAAGCATCTTTTAAACGTTCAGAACTAAATGAAGCAAAGTTATTCAAAAATAAAATAGACGAACAGATGTTAACATCATTTAGAAAATATTTTAAAAAGATGACTGATAATTTAATTTTTTATTTCTAATAGTTTTCAAAAACCAAAAAACTATTAGTATCAAAAGTATTGCAAAAATTTTTATGATTTTTTACAATGAATGTGAATAAATAATATTGGACAATATGAAAATAGCAACTTGGAATGTTAATTCAATTAGAGCAAGAATTATAAACTTTTTAGATTTTATAAAAGAATTTAAGCCTGATGTTGTGTTAATTCAAGAATTAAAGTGTATAAATGAACAATTTCCATTTTTTGAGCTTGAAACAATGAATTATAATATTGAAGTTTATGGTGAAAAAGCTAGAAATGGAGTTGCTATTTTATCAAAATTTCCGTTATACGATATAAAAAAAGGATTACCTTTATATGATATCGTTGATAGTGATGATGAGGCTAGATATATAGAAGCTTGTTTTGATTATGATGGAAAAGTAATTAAAGTTGCTTCAATTTACGTTCCTAATGGTGGACCTTCCGCAAATGATATAAAAGCTGGAATTAAAGACGAGACTAAAACATATAATTTTGAAAAGAAAATGAAATTTTGTGATAGATTAGTTAAAAAATTTCAAGAAACAATTAAAGACGGAGATATAGCATTTTTTGGTGGGGATTACAATGTTTGCCCTAACTTAAATATGGATGTTTATTCTATTGAGAAAGATGGTGCAATTACTTGTACCGAACAAGAAAGAACAAAGTTTCAAGAGCTTTTAAATACTGGAATGATTGATATATGGAGAAAACTCAATCCAAACTTAAAAGAATATAGCTGGTGGGGTTATAGACCTTTTTATATGTGGGAAAAAAATCTCGGATATAGACTTGACGCCTTTTTAATTACACCAGATACTGAAAAAATTGTTAAAAATTGTAAAATATACGCACAAGAAACAAGATCAAAAGAAAAAGCTTCCGATCATGTACCTATGATGTGCGAAATTTAGGAAAATTATGATAAATATAGATTTTAATAATATTAATGAATTAATCAGAGTTCTTAACTTTCAAGGTAAAGAACAAGAAGAACTTTGGCTTACAGCTAGAAATATTAGAAATAACACAATTGGCAATAAAGTATATTTAAGGGGATTAATAGAATTTTCAAATATATGCCGTAAAAACTGTTTGTACTGTGGTATTCGTTCTGGAAACACAAATGTAAAAAGATATAGATTATCTATTGACGAAATAATGGAATGCGTTGATTTTATATGGAATAAAAATATTCCATCAATAGTTTTACAATCCGGCGAATTAATTAATGACGAATTTAAAGAGTATTTAATAAATATTATAAAAGCAATAAAAGCCAAATATCCAAAAATTATTATTACACTATCAAGCGGAGAATTTGATTATAATTTCTATAAATTACTAAAAGATATTGGTATTGATAGATATTTATTAAGAATTGAAACAAGCAATCCAGATTTTTATTCAAAAATTCACCCATCAGACCATATTTTTGAAGTAAGAAAACAATGCTTATTTGATATGCAAAAAGCTAATTATCAAGTTGGAACTGGGAATATGATCGGCATACCAAACCAAACAGATCTAGATATAATTAATGATTTAAAATTTTTTATTAATGGTAAGTTTGATATGTTCGGACTTGGCCCATATATAATACATACAGAAACACCTCTTGCCACAAAGGAAAACATAAATTGGTGGAATAAAAATAAAGAAGTAATCTTGAATAAAACTTTAAATTTTATAGCAATGCTAAGAATTGCAATACCAACAGTAAATATTGCTACTGCAACAGCACTTGATGTAATTTCTCCAAATGGTAGAACTAACGCTTTAAAAGCTGGCGCAAATGTTATAATGCCGTCAATTACACCTATATCAAATAAACAAAATTATTTATTATATCAAAACAAACCAAATGTTGATGATGAAAGAACTACAATTATAGCACAAATGGAAGACAAAATTAAAAAAGCAGATATGATACCAGCTTATGGTGAAGTTGGAAGTAGCTTACATTATATCAATAAAAATAACAACAAGTAATTATGACACAATTTAGCGAAAAAACTATAATAAGTATTGTTGGTTTAACAAATGTTGGTAAATCAACTTTATTTAATGTTATTACTGGGCAAAAGAATAAAGCAATAGTGGATAGTAAAGCCGGAACAACTGCTGATAATGTTATTAGTTTGATGGAATTGCATGGTTTAGGTAAAATTAAACTTATAGATACAGCTGGAATTGATGAAAATGGTATATTAGGTGATAAAAAAAGAGAAAAAACAAAACAGGCAATAGATGAAAGTGATTTAATTTTGTTTGTTATAAAAAACAATACAGAAATTTTAAACCAATATGAAAATGATATTTTACAATATATAAAAGAGAAAAATAAACAATTTTTAATTATCATAAATCAATTTAATGAAAAAATAAATACATTAAATATAAATAATACAAAAAATTTACAAATTAACTTAAATCAACAAAATCAACAATTAATTCTGACTGATTTTATTTTAAATAATTATAAGAATAACAATAAACCAATAGATTTATTACCAAATTTGCAATTAAAAAATTCATATGTCTTATTAATAATGCCATTAGACGAAGAGAGTCCTGAGCTAAGACTACTAAGACCTCAAAGTCTTGTAATTGAAAGATTATTACAAAAATTTGCTATACCAGTATTATATAGACCAGATCTAAAAAATTTTGACAAAAATAATTTTATTGAAACCATTAATAATTTAAAAAATACGCAAAATGGTTTATCATTAATAATTACAGATAGTCAAGCAATAAATGCAATATATGATTTTGTACCAAAAGATATAAGTTTTACATCATTTTCAATTATTATGTCAAACTATATGAGTAATGGTAAATTGAATAATTTTATAAATGGCGCAAAACAATTAGATAATTTAAACGATGGGGATAATATTTTAATTGTTGAAGCTTGCAATCATGACAGAAAATGTAATGACATAGCAACAGTTCAACTACCAAATGCAATTAAAAAATATACAAATAAAAATATAAATTTTGATTTCAACTTTGGTCAATCATTTCCAACAAAAGAGGAAATTCAAAATAAAAACTATAAGTTAATTATTGCATGCGGTGGTTGTATGATAGATAGACAAAAATACCAAGCAAGATTAAATTTAATACAAGAATTAAATATACCTATGAGTAATTATGGTATTGTATTTTCTTATGTTAAGAATAAAAAAATACTAGATAAAATTAATATTTTTTAAGTTCATACACAATTTATATGTTTTTATAATAAATTAAGCAATTAACTTTTATAGAATATACTCATCACAAAAATTTCATAAAATTATAAATATAAATAACAACACAACACAAAAAACAGTTGACAATACAATTCAATCATATTTAATATATGTCAGAATAAAAAA
>CAKVGI010000011.1 GCA_934747265.1 uncultured Rickettsiales bacterium | reverse complement strand
CAACTTATGCCCGCAGTTTGCCGAAGGAGCAACAAGGGCTAAATGTTGGGTTTACAACTTATGCCCGCAGTTTGCCGTAGGAATAACGAACCCTAAATGTCAGACAATGGAATGCTTGTATTCCAATTGGATGACTTACGGGTGAAGTTTGTCAAAGGAAAAAACAAAAAGATTTAGTGAATTATTAGATGCAATAATGACAAACTTTTTAATAAAGATTTACTGAATTGTTTGTGATATGTGGCTATTAAATTTATTGTAGAATCTAATAAAATTTATAATTTTTATTGATTATTTAAATTTTGTATATTATATTAAATTTAACGCCGTTATGGCTCAGTGGTAGAGCACTTCCTTGGTAAGGAAGGGGTCGTGAGTCCGATTCTCACTAACGGCACCAGATAAAAATCAATAGTTATTATATATAAAAAATTTTTGGGTATCGTATCTAGATTTATCGGTAGTTATAAAAGATAAAGTCATTAAGTGTTTATATTAAAAGAATAAAAGTATTTTTATATTGAATTATAATATAAGATGTATTTAACAATAATGGCGACTTTTTGTCGCCTATTGAATGAAGAATGTTTAATTCTATAAGGAAGCTATTAATTAAAAGCTTGGTTATATTATTTTAATGGAGCGACTATAAAGAATAATCTTTTGCCTTCCATTTTTGGTTTTTCATCTATTTTACCAACGGTCTCCAATGCTAAAATTATTTTGTCAATTATAAGTTGAGCAGTATCAGAATAAGTAATTTCTCTTCCTCTGAACATAAAATTAAACTTAACCTTGTTTCCTTTTTCTAAAAATTTTGTTGCCTGCTTAATCTTTGTGTTAAAATCTCCGTCACCAATATTTAAGGACATTTTAATTTCTTTTGTTTCCATGATTTTTTGTTTTTTCTTATTTGAATTTGTCTTCTTTTGTTCCTCATATTTCATTTTACTATAACTAGCAATTTTACATACTGGTGGATCAATATTTGGAGAAACTTCTACGAGGTCCAAATTAGCTTCAAATGCTAACCTTAAAGCTTCGGTAATTGGGATAACTCCTATCATTTTTCCATCTTGATCTATAACCCTAACTTCTTGGGCTCTTATTCTCTTGTTTATTCTTAATTCGTTCTTTTCGCTCAAAATATTATACATTAATAATTAAAATACGATATCATTGTAAATAATAATATTTTATTTTCAATATTTTTTTTAAAAAAAATATTTAATAAAAATTATCATTAGTTCCAATCCTTATATTTTGATAATGTTTTCTATTTTTATCTACTAAGATTTTTTACTTTGTATAAAATATTTTTATTTTATTTAGTAAAAATGAACTATAAAAAAATAAAAGGTTTAATATAAAGAATATAAAAAATTTAACAATAAATAGTTGTATTTTTAATAAAAATAATCTGTAATACATCTTTTTGTAATGTATAAATTTTATATTAAATTATAAAATACCAATAAAATCTTTTACAAATAAATATAATTTATTTATTTTTGTACTAATAATTTCTTTTTTAATAAACAAACAATAAAAATAAATAAACTAATCAATTATTATAAAAATACTATTTTTTCTATAAAATAGAACATTTAAACTTATTTGCATATTCTTTCTTGTTTGCTAATTATATGTCAGAGATGGACAATTTTTCAAAAAATGACGATTTCAACCAAAAAGTGTTGACTTTAAAAAATTCACTTATACAATCAAAAGTATTGAAGAATATAAATACAATTAATAATTGTGTGATTAAGGTTTGTCAGTAAAAAACAATTATTTATTAACAAAATATACTGTGAATACTTACTGATTGTTGTAATAACTTTTCAATATTAATTAAAATATTGTATTAGTTTTTATCGCAAAAAAACATTTTAATTATACATATTAGTTAATAATAATTTTATAAGGAGTTAAGTATATGACCAGCAATCCAGTGGATATATATGTTGGAACTAGATTGAAAATAAGAAGACTTGAACTTGGCCTCAGTCAAAACAAAATTGGTGAAATGACTGGTATCACTTTTCAACAGGTACAAAAATATGAAAAAGGCTCAAATAGAATAGGATCAAGCAGATTATATGAATTTGCAAAAATTCTAAAAGTACCTGTTAGCTATTTCTTTGAACAATACGAATTAACATTTGGTGATAATGGTGTATTGTCAGATAATAGAGCTTCTTTTGATGATGATAAGGATAGTGTTTCAGAAAAAGAAATATTAACTTTAATTAAAAACTTTTCAGCAATAAAAGATCCTAATGTTAGAAAAAGCATCATTGCTTTAGCAAAAACATTAAGTAAAAAAGAAGACGAAACCGAAAATTAGTTTCAACAATAAAAATAATCCATTAAATTTCAATGGATTATTTTTGTATATTTTTTATAAATCTAGTAATTTCTTTTTCTCTTCGTTGGTTAAAAATTCAGCGTTGGCAATTTTATTCCAAAAGCTTTCTTGTCTTGTTGATAATGCTGTTATCTTGTCTTTGTCATAGTATAAAGCTATATTATCATCGTCAAACATTGGAACAAGCCATTTATTTAGTGAGTTAACAATATTATTAATCATTGGAATTATAGTTTCTTCCCACATTGATAACCTTGCTTCTGTTAGATTACTATAAGTATTATCACCTGGTATACCCAAGAGTTGTGATGGAATACCAAAAGCTAATGCTATATCTCTTGCACAGCTATGCTTCATATCTAAAAAATCCATATCAGCGGGACTTAAACTCATTTCTTTCCATTCAAGACCACCTTCAAGTAATAAAGGTTTACCAGCATTATCAGAGCCAGAAAATTCTTCATTTAATTGATTTTTTAATCTTGTAAATTGTTCATCTGTCAAAAATGCGGAATCATCTCCATTTCCTTTAACTATCAAAGCACCACTTGGTCTTGCTCCATTTTGCAACATAGATTGATTCCATTTTGATGATTCATTATGTTGATCAATAGAATAACTAGCAGATTCTATTGGTGATAAACCATACCAATCATTTATTGGATTAAAATTTTTTATATGCAAAATTTCAGATTGTCCAGTTATTTTATTTACATAAAACATTTTTTCATTACTATTAACTTTATATTTATAGGCATACGGAATACTGGAATAATTATCAACGATAATAGTCATTCTATCTGGTCTTAAAATAAATAATTCTTTTGGATTTTTAAAATTATTTTCGTTTAATAATATAGCTTGTATGTAAGTATTTCCAGCTATTAATTTGTAAGAATATAAAGCTTCAAAAAATTCATATCCACTTTGGTTGGGATTTGGGTTATTTAATAAAGTTTCTATTGGATGATTTTCAATTCTTTGGTTTGTCTTTTTATTGTATACCATGAATTGTACAGAACTTGCACTTCTAGCAAGCATAGAAACGCATTTATAACCTATAACATTTTTTATGTACCCTTCTTTTGCAAACATTTCATAATTCCTATCAGACCATACAGCTTTTCCAAGTGGTTGATAGTAAGATTTAACCTCATTTATATTTTTGTAATTATTTTTATTTGTAAACAGATTTTTTAATATATTCATAATGCATTTATTAATTTCACAAATGCATTATGACAAAATAAACAAATATTGGGAGTATATTTTTTTAATTAATAAAGCATTACTTTATCGAAAATATCTAATTTTCTATATTTAAAAGTGCTTTTGCAAGTATCTTTGCCTTGCATTATACAGCTTTGAAAACCGCTTTGCGTAATTTCTTGTTTTGTTCTTTTTTCTTTACCGTATACACAAAAAGCTATTGCTTTTGGAATACAATTACAATATTCATCTTTGCCATATTGATTGCCAAATTGTGAATCCGAATACATATTTTGACATTGAGCTCTAAAACCTATGTATAAATTTCTATTTTTATTCAAATATTTTTGAAAATCATCAGAACTATTGTATACTGAGTTATTGCTAGAACTGCAAGCAACATTTAAAATAATTAAAAATAAACTAATTAATTTTAACATTTTCTATTTTTTTATTTGTGATAGCAACATAATAATATAAAAAAAATAATTGTCTATGCTTTTTATAATTCTTTTTTCCACATTAAATTTTACTATTGATATTTTTTTATTAGATATATCTTGTTTATTTTAGTATAAAAAGATAGATAATAAAAAATTCTTTGTGGTAAGAAATTTTTATTTAATGAGGAGAAAATAATTTATTATTGTTTTTTAAAAAAATATTTTTAAATTATATTTATAACAAAAAAATATTTTTATGATGACTAGCTACATAGAAGATGGAAAACATTCTTTGTCTGTTGAAATAAGGGGTTTGGAATCTATTTTAAATAATTCTATTAATGATACATTTGATAAAGTTGTAAAAACATTATTAAATACGAAAGGTAGAGTTATATTAAGTGGTGTTGGTAAACCCGGATATTTAGCGAGAAGGGTTTCCGCAACTTTTTCTTCTACTGGCACACCATCTCTATTTGTTCATGCTGATGAAGCTAGTCATGGTGATCTGGGCATGATTACAAAAGATGATACAGTAATTTTACTATCAAACTCTGGTTTAACTAAGGAACTAAATGATATTATAGCTTACTGCAAAAGATTTGATATAAAATTAATTGGTATAACAAGAAATTCAAAATCATTTTTAGCAGAAGCTGCTGATATTGCTGTTGTTCTGGAAAATATAGAACAAACTAATATTGTTGATTCCCCAACAACTTCTGAAATAATGATATTAGCTTATTTGGACGCGGTTGCTACAGCATTAATTAAAGCTAAACATTTCAATAAAGACAAATTTAAAATTTTTCATCCTGGTGGAAAACTTGGATCTACGTTGTTAAAAGTTGAAGAAATTATGCATAAAGGTGATGAATTACCTCTTGTTCATGAAAATGATTCCATGGAAAAAATTATAAATACCATGATAGAAAAACCTCTGGGATGTGTTGGTGTTCTTAATCTTAATGATAATTTGATTGGAATTATTACTGATGGCGATTTTAAACGAAAAATCATACAATATGGTGATTTAATGAATAAAAAAATAACCGAAATAATGACGCCAAACCCAATTACAATAAATAAAGATGCTTTTGCGTTAGATGCTGTAAAAGTTATGAAAAAAGGTGTTGGAGATAATAATAATTATATTCAAGTTCTTTTAGTGACGGAAGATAATAATAATTCAAAAAAAGTTATAGGTTTAATTCATATTCAGGATTGTTTAAGAGCTGGTGTAATTTAATTTTTTTAGCAAACAGGTTCTTGTTAATTCAAAAATTTAACCTATATTATGTATAGTAGGTTAAAAAGAGGAGTTTATGAATTTTGAAAGATATACTGAAAAATTAAAACAAGCTATACAGCTATCGCAATCATTAGCAATAGCTGAGCAAAATCAGTTTATCACCCCATTGCATTTATTTTCTGCAATAGAACAAGATGAGGATAAATTAATTTCACAACTTATTTCGGCTTCTGGTGGTAATTTTGATTTGATTAGTCAAGATATTAATGAAAGATTGGAAAGATTACCAAAAGTTAGTGGTGATGGAGTGTCTCAACCAACCATAACTAGTGATTTAGCTAGAATTTTTGTATTAGCGGAAAGAATAGCTGATAAAAGAAAAGATAAGTTTGTAACATTGGAAGTAATGTTGCTTGCTTTTTTAGAAGAAGATGGCGAAATTGCTAGAATTTTAAAATCTCACGGCATTAATAAAAATGGCTTGGAAGAGGTTATAAATAAATTAAGGCAAGGAAAAACTGCTGATACTGATACAGCGGAGGGCGGTTATCAAGCTTTGGAAAAATTTACAAAAAACATTACAAAACTTGCCAAAGAAGGAAAAATTGATCCAATTATTGGTAGAGATGAAGAGATAAGAAGAACAATTCAAATTTTGTCAAGAAGGATTAAAAATAATCCAGTTTTAATCGGCGAACCTGGTGTTGGTAAAACTGCTATTGTTGAAGGTTTAGCGCAAAGAATTATTAATGGTGATGTTCCAGAGAGTTTGAGAAATAAGGAAATTATGGCTCTTGATATGGGAAGTTTAATTGCTGGCGCAAAATATAGAGGTGAATTTGAAGAAAGACTAAAAACTTTATTAAACGAAGTTGAGAAAGCAAATGGTAAGATAATTTTGTTTATAGATGAATTACATTTGCTTGTTGGAGCTGGTAAAACAGATGGTGCGATGGATGCTTCAAATTTATTAAAGCCAGCGCTTGCAAGAGGTGATTTGCATTGTATTGGTGCTACAACGCTTGATGAATATAGAAAATATATTGAAAAGGATCAAGCTTTAGCTAGAAGATTTCAACCAGTTTATACGCCAGAACCAACAATAGAAGATACAATTTCTATTTTAAGGGGTATTAAAGAAAAATACGAAATGCATCATGGAATTAAAATTAAAGATGATGCATTGGTTGCAGCAGCGGTTTTATCAAATAGATATATTACGGATAGATTTTTGCCAGATAAGGCTATTGATTTAATAGATGAAGCTGCAAGTAGAATAAGAATGGAAATAGATAGCAAACCTACTGAACTTGATGAGGTTGATAGAAAAATTTTGCAATTTAAAATTGAAGCTGAGGCTCTAAAAAATGAAAATGATAATGCCTCAAAAGAAAGATTGGAAAAAATAAATAAAGAATTAGATACGCTTGAAAAACAATCTCTTGAAATGACTTCAAAATGGCAAGCTGGCAAAGCTAAACTGGAAAAAATCAATGATTTAAAAAACAAATTAGATGAAGCGAAATATCAACTTGAAGTGGCACAAAGAAAAGGCGATTTAGGAAAAGCTGGTGAATTATCATATAGTACAATTCCATCATTACAAAAAGAGTTGGAAAATTTAGAAAAAGAAAATTCTAATGTAGCTAGCGAATCTGTTAAAAGGGAAGATATCGCAAAAATTGTTTCAAAAATCACAGGTATTCCTGTTGATAAAATGATGGAAGGCGAGAAAGAAAAATTGCTCCACATGGAGAAATTTCTTGAAAATAGAGTTGTTGGACAAGAAAAAGCTGTTTTTGCAATTTCTAATGCAGTTAGAAGAAGCAGAGCTGGTTTGCAAGACGAAAATAGACCTATCGGAAGCTTTTTATTTTTAGGTCCAACAGGTGTTGGTAAAACTGAATTATGTAAAGCGCTTGCTGAATTTATGTTTGATGATGAAAAAGCTATTCTAAGAATTGATATGTCTGAGTATATGGAAAAACACGCTGTTGCTAGATTAATCGGCGCTCCTCCGGGATATGTTGGATATGATCAAGGTGGTGTATTGACAGAGGCAGTTAGAAGAAGACCTTATCAAGTTATTTTGTTTGATGAAGTTGAAAAGGCTCATCCTGATATATTTAATATTTTGCTTCAAGTGTTGGATGATGGAAGATTAACAGATAGCCAAGGAAGAACTGTTGATTTTACTAATACTATCATTATTATGACATCAAATTTAGGTGCACAATATTTGGCAAACTTAAAAGACGGACAGGATACGGAAACCGTGTTTAATTTGGTAATGGATGATGTAAAAAAAGCATTTAAACCAGAATTTATAAATAGATTAGATGAAATTATTTTATTTAATAGATTAACCAAAAATCATATAGATGGAATAGTAAAAATTCAGATAAATCAACTACAAAAAAGACTTGAAGAAAAAGGCTATAAAGTTGAATGGAGTAAAAATCTATATAATTATTTAGCTGAAAAAGGCTATGATCCAATATATGGAGCTAGACCTTTAAGAAGAGTTATTCAACGAGATGTTGAAAATATTTTAGCTAATGAAATAATTGCTGGAAAAATTAGCCAAGATAAAAAAATTCTGGTTGATGTTGAGGATGATAAGGTTATAGTAAAATAACTTTTATTTGATTAAAACCATGAGAATGAGGATAAGATTTATTAATCTTATCCTTTTATGATAATATTTTAAAATCAAATAAAATCACGCAATATTTTTCTTGCAAATAATCTAAATTGAAGTATTTTAAAAATGTGTTAATAATTTTCATACAAATGTTCAATAGAATAAAAGACGTAAATGTAAAAGATATGGTTGTTTTTGTTAGAGCTGATATGAATGTTAGTATCAAAGATGGTAAAATTATTGATGATACTAGAATAAAAGCAACAATTCCAACAATAGAATATTTAGTAAATAATGGTGCAAAAGTTGTATTAACATCGCATTTAGGTAGTCCAAAAGGTGTTGTTAATGATAATTTGTCTTTGAAAATTGTATTGGAAAGATTAAAAGAATTAATGCCAAAGATTAAGTTTAATTTTTCTAACGATTGTATTGGTGAACAAACCAAAAAAGATATTCAAAATACTAATTTTGGTGAAGTTATTTTACTAGAAAATCTTAGATTTCATGAAGGTGAAGAAGCTAATGATGAAAATTTTGCAAAAGAATTGGCAAGTTTAGCTGATATTTATGTAAACGATGCTTTCTCAACTTGTCATAGAAAACACGCATCAATGGTTGGTGTTCCTACAATACTTCCTGCATATGCTGGTTTTACTCTTGAAAAAGAGCTTGAAAATCTAACAAATTTAGTTTCAAATCCTGAAAAACCTGTTATGGTTATAGTTGGTGGTTCAAAAGTTTCTACAAAATTAGAACTTTTGAGAGCATTGGTTAAAAAATATGAGTATGTTGTTGTTGGTGGTGGTATGGCCAATACATTTTTATATGCAATGGGAAAACCAATTGGTAAATCTTTAAGAGAAGAAGAATTAAAAGATGACACATTAGCTTTATTGAAAGAAGCAAAAGAAAATAATTGTGAGGTTATACTCCCTGTTGATGTTGTAGTAGCAAAACAAGTAGCTGAGAATCAAGCTGTAAAAACTGTTTTGGTTGATAATGTTGAAGATGATGATATTATTGTTGATTTAGGTGAAAAAACAATAACAAATATTAAAGAAACATTGACTAAATGCAAAACTGTTATTTGGAATGGTCCTATTGGAATTTACGAAATTTCTCCATTTAATTTAGGAACAGATAATTTAGCTACATATATTGCTAATTTAACACAAAATGGCGGAATTAAGTCTGTTGCTGGTGGTGGTGATATTTTAGCTGCTTTAAATAAAGCTGAAATTACAGAAGATTTCACTTACGTTTCAACTGCTGGTGGTGCTTTCCTAAAATGGTTAGAAAAAGGTAAATTACCGGCTGTTGAAAAAATAATGAAATAATTAAGAGTTTTATATGGAAAAGTTTAATCTTTTCCATATTTTTTAATATAAAAAATATGTTTGAACTAATAGATACGGAATTAAAACTGAATAGTGATAAATTTAAGGCGGATAAATTACAAAAGTATTTTAAAACTGGTAATGGAGAATATGGCGAAGGTGATATGTTTTTGGGTTTAAGTTTGGGTTTTCTTAATCAAACCGCTAAAAAATATAAGGATATTGAGTTTAAAGATATTAAAAGACTTTTAAAATCAAAATATCACGAAGAGAGAACTTTTGCATTGATAATTCTTGTAAAATTATATAAAAATAAAAAAACCGATAAGAAGAAAATCGTTGATTTTTATTTAAATAATTTGGCAACGATTAATAATTGGGATTTAGTTGATATGAGTTGTTATAAAATTCTTGGCGACTATCTCTTTAATTATCAAAATAAAAATTGGGATATATTGAGAGATTTTTCAAAATCAAAAAATCTATGGGAAAGACGCATTTCCATAGTTTCAACGATGTTTTTTGTGAAAAATAATTATTTTGAACCAACAATTCAAATTACAAAAACATTACTAAAAAATGAGCATGATCTTATAAATAAAGCAACAGGTTGGCTATTAAGAGAGATTGGAAAAAAAGATATTACAATTTTGCGAAAATTTCTTATAGAAAATATCAAAGATATTTCAAGTACAACTTTAAGCTATGCTACTGAAAAGTTTGATAAATCTGAGAGGGACGAATTAAGATTATTAAGAAAAATGTAAAGATTACATTAATTTTATTGGTCCATCAGCTTTTCCATTAATAAATTGAATAACATAAGGGTTATCCGTACTATCCATTTCCTTAACTGTTCCTTGCCATATAATTTTTCCATTATAAAGCAAAGCTACCTTATCTGCGATTTTTCTAGCTGAGTTAATATCGTGAGTAATTGTAATCGTTGTTGCGCCAACACTTTTTGAAGATTTTATAATTAAATCATTAATAACATCTGACATTATTGGATCTAGACCAGTAGTTGGTTCATCAAAAAATATAATTTCTGGATCGGCACAAATAGCTCTTGCTAGTGAAACTCTTTTTTGCATACCGCCAGATAATTCTGATGGATATAAATCAGCAATATTTTCATTCAAACCAACAACCCTCAACTTATCAATAGCTATTGCTTTTGCATCTTCTTTATGTATATTCTCGGCATTAATTAAACGGAAAGCAACATTTTCCCATATTTTAAGGGAGTCAAACAATGCGCCACCTTGAAACAAAAAGCCAAATTTATCCATAATTTTTGTCATCTCTTTGTTGTTTAAGTTGGTTATATCTTTTCCGTCGATGAAGATTTTTCCGCTATCTATACTCAATAATGAAATAATACTTTTAATTAAGACAGATTTACCAGAGCCAGAACCACCAAGTATTACGAGCGATTCTTTATCTTGAACTTCAAGATTAACGCCATCCAAAACCTTTTTTTTATCAAAAGATTTATGTAAGTTTTCTACCTTAATTTTTAATGATGTCATATATAATTCAATTATTTTACTTTTGGTAAATTAGCTTCTTCACCAATAATAACACCATCCTTATCACTTTCCTTTTCTAAACTTTGTTCCTTTTTTGCTTCAATAAATGTTAAAACTACATTGTTTTTGGTAATTAATTCCATCCTGTCTTTGTAAACTTTTAAAACATTAACATCGTTTAATAAACTTAGATATTCTCTTTCTCTTTCCATTTCGTCCATTGGTCCAGCCATCATTGTTGAACCTATTGGAGAAAATTGAACATTATTATTGTTGTCTACTTTATATCCAGCAAAGTAGCTGTTAATGCCAGCGGAACCAAAAACCTTATCTTCTGAAAAAGTTATTGTAATTGGAGTTTTTTCGCCATTTTTGATATAAATATATTCTTTATCTAAGGCAGTTGAAAAATACAACTCTTTATTGCTCTTATTGGTTTTATTCTCAAAAAGTATCACTAAGACAACAACTATTATGAATAATAAAACCGGCAAAATAATTTTTTTCATTTTATCTCAATTAATTCTACTATTTACAACTTAAAACAAATAAAATATAAATCAAGAAAAATTAGTTTTATGCAAGAATATATTTCTGTATTATATCTTGTATAATTTGTATTTATCTATAAAATTTTCTTAATATTTTATTATTTCTGTCAAAGTTAGTAAAATTGGTCTTGTGATGGTAATGAGGATATAAATTGCAATAAGAATTAAGTAGTAGTGATTCATTTTACGAGGTATTATTAAAAATCAATAAATTCAATTTGTTTAATTTTATAAAAAAGCTATTAGTTGCAAATTAATAATAGATTGCTAGTGTTGTGCATTTTTAAAATGCTAAATTAAACATTATTAATATTTACTTTTAAAAAACAACTTATAATATATTAATTATATAAAATACTATTTATAATATATGGAAGAAATAAAAAACAATATAGTTGATGTTATTACAACTTGTGATACGGCTCAATTTTGTACATTTGCGTCAGATAAATTGTATCCAGAAACTAGAATTGTTGCAAATATGATAAATAAAAATAATAAAAATATTAATATAGAAAATTTAATATTACATTTTATGACAAACAAAAATTCAAATAAAATTCAACAAATCAAAAACAATAATAATGTTTGCATATATTATTTTAATCAAGAAACAAGAAAAGCTATGACTTTATTTGGAAGTATTGAAATTATTGAATCAATGAATGAAAAATCAAAATTTTGGAATGATAGCTGGAAAAATTTTGGTTATATTGGCAAATATGATGAAAATTATTGTGTAATAAAATTTATACCAAAATTCTATAAATTTTTCATTAAAAAAGAAGAAAAATATGGGAAATTATAATTTTATCGTAAGGGTGTTGTGTTCATTATATGTTATTTAATTTATAATGTTAAGATTGAAAATCTTAAAGAAGTACATAAAACTCCTTTTTTATAAGCATCAGCATTATTACATTCCCCTCTTATATCGCCAGAATTATATTTACCATCATCTAATTTTAAGTCAATTTTTCCCATCATATCGCCTTTTAAATATTGACCACGATTGGATGAACCTGTCCTATGTAATCTGAATTTATTTCCAATTTTTTCCATATATGAATTATTGGATGGATTGTTGTAATTAGGTGAACCAACAAATAGAAATTGATAACCAGCATAATCCAAAGCTTTACTTTTTGGGCTTCCTCCATTAGCCCAACCTAAACCACCTGATGCTGGTACTGTTTTTTTGGGTTCAAAATCAATTAATTTTTCTAAATATAATTCTATGAATGGTGCTATTCTTAGGTCTGGTATACCATAATCTTGATTATTATTGCTTTCATAATTAGGGCCAAAATTATTATTGTTATAGCTTTGTCCAGAATTTAAACCAATTTTTCCACTATTATTTAAATCGCCAGGTAATCGTCCTTTAAGTGAATAAAAGGTATTAATTGATGTGTTGTAATTATTAAATTCATCTATTACACCTTTAATTTTTGCATTTTCAATTAAACTTGCTCCGCCAGTAATGCCAGCAACCAACAATCCAATTATTATAAGAACAATGGATAATTCTATCAGGGAAAAGGCTTTGGTATTATTCATTTATTATAAAAATAACTATATATAGCATAATTATAAAAACTATATTTTATTTTTTCAAATGATTTATGTTATATATTCCGTTGTTTTAATATTAATGAATTAATTTAAATTATGCTTTTAAAAGCTTCTCTATTTCTGTGATATTTGATAAAATCTCAGTATTTTTTTCAACTTCTTTTATTATTTTATTGTAAGCAAATATTACAGTTGCATGATTTTTATTCCCAAACTCTCTGCCAATTTCTGGAAAACTTTTTTGTGTAATTTTTTTTGATAAATAAAAGGCAATCTGTCTAGGTAGAGAAAATTTTCTATCTCTTCTATCAGATAATAATTCTGTTTTTGTTATTTTGTAAAAATCTGCTACTTTTTGCTGAATCTTGTCAATTGTGATTATTTTTTTATTTGCATTTAATGTATCTTTTAATATTGTTTTAACAATATCTATTGTAATATTTGAATTAATAAATTTTTGATGTACTAATAATTTTTTGATAGCACCTTCAATATCTCTATTTGTTGTTGTAATGTTTTTAGCTATATATTCAAAAATTTCATTAGAGCATTGCAATCCTAAAACTTCTGCTTTCTTTTTTGCTAATCTAAATCTCATGTCATAATCTGGTCTATTTATATCAACAACTATACCAGAAGACATTCTTGATTTTAGTTGATTATCAATATTTTCCATATTATCTGGCGCTTTATTGCAAGCTAATATTATTTTTTTATTGTCGCTCAATAAAGTGTTAAATGTGTAAAAAAATTCTTTTTGAGTACCTTCTTTTCCGGCTATAAATTGAATGTCGTCTATTAATAAAATATCTATATTTCTAAACTGTTCTTTAAAAGCATTTATATCTTTATTTTGTAGCGATTGAACAAATAAATACATAAATTTTTCAGCTGATAAATAAACTATATTTTTATTTTTATATTTCTCTTTCAATTCCCAAGCCATAGCTTGTATTAAATGTGTCTTGCCTAAACCAACTTCGCTGTATAAAAATAAAGGATTAACATCAAAACCAATAGCTTCTTCATTTATTATTGATTTTGCTACTGAATAGGCTAATTTGTTTGATTCGCCAACAACATAATTCTCAAATGTAAAAAGCTTATTTAATTCTGCGCCTATTGTGTATACATTATTATGTTCAGATATGCTAACAACATTATCTACTTCATAATCAATATTTTGGGATTTAACAGAATTATCAATAATTATTTCAACTGTTTTTATATTAAATTTTTCAAGCAATAATTGCTTAATTCCTTTTTTAATCCAAACATATTCGCCATTAACTTTTCTTTTTTTACCATTTAAAAATTCCTTGGTAATCCACTCTTTAATAAAGGAAGTTTCAACTGATAAACATATACTATTTAAGTTATAAGAAACAAAATTTAATTTTGATAGCCAGCTATTATATATTTCACTTCCAAACTCCTCATGAAATATAGTCTGTATATCGCTCCAAATATTATTTTCTTTTGTTTCCAACACTTTTTACACACCAAAATTAATAACAAAAACCTCACATTATACAAAATGTATAATGAACACTAAATCCCCAAATTTTTCTTAACTTTCCGAATTCTCCCACTTATATTATTAGGATGTTTTTTTAATAAGTAAAGTATAAAATTTTATTAAAAAGTAAAAAAATGTCTTGACAAAAAATAGCAATTAGAAAAATTAGAGTTTAAAAAAAGTCAAGTAAAAAATATTATTTTTCTTAAAAATAATATTAAGACAAATTATATTAATAATATTATCTATTATTATTATAAATCTTATCTTGATTTTAATATTTATTTTTTTAATATGATATTTATGTTATCAATAATTTAAAAATTTATGTTTTTTATAAATAATGCTTTTGCGGAAAATGTAGAAAATCAAGTACAAGCTGGAAATTTTCAAAATTTTACAGCAAGTTTAGTACCATTGTTAATTTTTATTGCAGTTTTTTATTTTTTATTAATAAGACCACAACAAAAAAAGCAACAAGAGCATGAAAAAGAAGTAGCTTCTTTAAAACCAAATGATAAAATTATTACCGCTGGCGGAATTTTTGCTATAATTAAAAAAGTTAAAGAAAATACCCTTATAATTGAAGTTGCTGATGGTGTTGAAATGGAAATTTTATCTGAGACAGTAAGTTTAGCAAAAAATTTAGAAGCTAAAAACAAAACCGAAGATAAAGAAGTAAAAAAAGAGACAAAAAAGAAAAATAAAAAAGAAAAGTAAATATGAAATTTTTATCTTCTATATTAGTTTTGATAATGCTTATTTCTTGTGCTAACAATAATCAAGAGATGCAGTCTAGTGATGATTATTCAACTGCAATGAAATTTTTAAAAATTGGTAATTACGCTAGATCGGCAGAATTGTTTGAACAAATAGAGGATACAAAACCTTTCACAAAGGAGGCTACAAACGGATTAATTATGTCCTCATATTCTTATTATAAAGCAAAGGAATATGAGGATTCTATTAGAGTTATAGAATATTTTATACAATCAAATCCAATTAATGAAAATATACCATACCTATATTACTTGAAAGGTCTAAATTATTACGATAGAATGACATCTATGAGTAGGGGCAGAGATATTATAGAAAATGCAAACCTATCATTTAATGAATTGATTTATAAATATCCTAATACCGATTATGCAAAAGATGCTCAAAAAAAGCTTATAAAAATTCAAACGTATCTTTCTGGAAATGAATTAAAAGTAGGGGATTATTACTTAAAAAGAAAAAATTATATAGGAGCTATTAATCATTATACAAAAGTTTTGAAAGATTATCCTAATTCAACATTTATACCGGAAGTACTATATAAATTGGTAAAAATAAATTTGGTTTTAAATTTAAAAAGCGAGGCTAGCAAATATAATGAATTATTGAACACTAATTTTAGTGGTACTCAATGGTCAAAAAGTTCAACAAATTCAATATTAGAATATGAAAAGAATAATAAATAGTTTTATACTGACAATATTATTTTTATTCATGTGCTTTGATTTTTTGAAGGCTGATGAAATTAAATATAATTTAAGAAGATTTGATACTAATTTTTATAATAAAAGTTATAGCAGAACAATAAAATATAAAACAGAAACAAGAAATAAGTTTGAAAATGAATTAAAATCAATAAAAATGAAATTACCAACAAAAAATGGCAAATATGAAGGCATCTATAAAGTTGGTAAACCATATACAATTCTTGGAAGGACTTATTATCCAGAAGAAGATGAGAATTATAAAGAAATTGGTATGGCGTCTTGGTATGGGAAAGACTTTCATAATAAAAAAACATCAAATGGTGAGACGTATAATATGAACGATTACACTGCCGCTCACAGAACATTACCTATGCCTTGTATTGTTAAGGTTACAAATTTAGAAAATGGTAAAAGTATAAAAGTTCGTATAAATGATAGAGGTCCTTTTGTAAAAAATAGAATAATAGATGTATCTAAGAAAGTTGCAAAAGCACTTGATTTCCATGAAAAAGGTACAACAAAAGTAAAGGTTGAATATTTAAAATCTGATACAGATAAATTACTAAAAAAATATGGTTTAAAATAAACCATATTATAAATATTTTATATAGTTTGATAAAAACCCTGACAATTTAATTATCAAAGTTTTTACTACTATTATTCTTTGATTTTTTTAGCTTCTTTATCATAAAGCATTGCTGAAAATTCTGCTTCAATTACTTTTTGTCCATCAACTATTCCGCAAGCCTCAATTACATATATTGAAAGTTTGCTTCTTATGATTTTAACGTGCAATTCTAATCTATCACCAGGTACAACTGGCTTTCTAAATTTAACTTTTTCTATTGTTGTAAATAATATACCCGGATTTTTTGGTGCTTTATCACCCAATGATTTAATAACCAAAACGCAGGCAGTTTGAGCTAGCGCTTCTATTTGCAAAACGCCCGGCATAACTGGTTCATCAGGAAAATGTCCCTGAAAAAATTCTTCATTCATCGAAACATTTTTAATACCAATAGCATTTTCGCCTTTATTTAATTCTACAATTCTATCTACCAATAAAAATGGATATCTGTGTGGTATTAATTCCATTATTTCTTTTATTTTTATGACTTCATTACTCATTTTTTCCTTCCTTTTTGTTATTAACCATTTTTTCCAATAAAATACTTAATTTATGCCACTTAATTACTGGCATAACTGGCGATCCTCCCCAAGCGCTCATAGGTTTTTCTATGCTTTTTGCTACACCAGAATTTCCGGCAATTTGTACACCATCAGCTATTTTTATATGTCCGGCAACACCAACTTTTCCGCCTAATTGTACAAAATTACCAATTTCTGTTGAACCAGCGATACCAACACCGCTAGCAAAAAAACATCCAGCTCCAACTTTTACGCCATGCGCTATTTGTACTAAATTATCTATCTTTGCATTTGTACCAATAACAGTATCTTGTAAAGCTCCTCTATCAATACAGGTGTTAGCTCCGATTTCTACATAATCACCTATAACTACCTTGCCTATTTGCGGTATCTTGAAATTAAACATTTTATGGTGAACAAAACCAAAACCATCTTGTCCAATCATAGCTCCATTGTGAATAATACAATCTTTACCAATATTGGTATAGCTTATAACTGAATTTGCTCCTATAAAAGTATTATTTCCAATTTTGCAGTCATGATAAATAACGGCATTAGCACAAATTTTACAATTATCGCCAATTTCAACATTTTTATCTATATATGCTCCATCTTGAATTTCAACATTTTTTCCTATTTTTGCACTCCAAGCAATATGAGCTTTTTTTGATATTCCGGATTTTCTATTAAATACAGGTATGTTATACATAGCTTCAAGGCATAAAGTATAAGCAAAATGAGGATTTTCGTGAATTAAAGCTACTACACCCTCAGGAACCTTATCTGCAAGTTTTTCTTCAACAAAAACAGCACCAGCTTTTGTTTTTTTAAGATCTTCTACATACTTTGAATTGATTAAAAAAGATAATTCATTTTCCTTTGCGTTTTTAAGTGTAGAAACACCATAAAACTTTTTGTCTTTGTCATATTCGCCAATTACATTTGATTTTGTTAAAAAAACAATATCCTCCAATCTTGCGTAATCCATTTTTTTCTCAAAAAATTGATTAAATTTTTCTGTTTTTTTACTCTTTACAATTTCCCTTAATTTTTTCAATAACATAATCATTTATTTCATAAATCAATATCAATAATTATCATACAAATAATATAAAATACAAGTTTTTTAATTCACTTTTTCTTGTAAGGAATAAATAAAAAAGCATTGCTAGCTTTTAATATACTTTTAAAAGCATCTTCTTTGGTTTTATCTTATAAGGGAATTTTCCTTCCTTGCTAATCATTTAAAGGGATGGTACGAAATGTCATCCCTTTGCCCCCTTTTATAAAGTGGAACTGACGAAGTCAATGTATTTTCTCTCACGCTCCTCCTTGTAAAGAACTTCCCCATTGCCTCCCTTTGTAAGGAGAAAGCTGACATAAACCCCCCTTACCCCCCTTATCAGGGGGGAATGGAAAGGTACCCCTTATCAGGGGGAAGATGGAGGAACATACCTTATTAGGGGGGGTGAGAGGGGAACTTATCAGGTGGGATAGAGGAACATACCTTATTAGGGGGGGTGAGAGGGGAACTTATCAGGTGGGATAGAGGAACATACCTTATTAGGGGAAGTTAGTCGCAGAATATTCCCTCTCTTACCCCCCCTTCGTAAGGGGGGCTGACGTGAAGCACTTTCCTCTACGCCCCCCTTTGTAAGGGGGGGGAGCTGACGAAGTCAGCAGGGGGGTTGAGAACATCCATTTGTTTTGTTGTAAAACAAATGGATAATTAAAAATTAAAAATAGAATATAAAATTGAAGAACTTGTATTTTAAATTTAAAATTAAGAATTAAGAATAATATACTATGCTATATATTAAACAATAATCATTTATGTATATGAACTATTATATATAAAATATATAATTAATAATTTTACATAATATATTATAATATATAATATATTAATTTATAAATAATATATTAATATAAAAAACAGAGTTTAAAACAATTAAAGTATTTAAACTTCCCTTACCCCCCTTATCAGGTGGGAAAGAAAGGGACTCTTAACAAGAAGTGTAGAGGGACTTTTATCAGTGGATAGGGAGACCTTATCGGTTGAAGGGACGCTCTTATTGTGGGGGATGGAAGGAGAACTTATCGGGGGGCAAATGGTATTCCTTATTAGGTGGTTATATGAGGTACCCCTTATCAGGGGAATAGAGGGGGTATTCATTGGCAAGGAATAAAGTTTCTTAAAAGAAAAATAAAAGTATTTGTTTGATTAAATTATATTATACTAATATATAATTAAGTAGTATATTAAAAATTAATATTATCAATAAAAAATTATAATATATATCTTGAAAATTATATATAAATATTTATCATTGCTTCTATATTAATTTTAAATTATGGAAATATGGCTAATAAAAATAACATTATTAGTACAGTTGAAGTTATAAAAACAATTTGGTTTTTTGTAAAAAAAATATAAAATAAGCTTACTTTTATATGTATTCGTTTATTATTTACTTAGAGATACGGTTTACGTGATAGGTAAAAATTATGTATATCAAATTATTATAAACAAGCTTACAACAAAGTCTTTTCAAATGGACAAAGATTTTATAATTATAGTCATGTATGTATTGACAACAAGTATTGGTATGCTTATGTCAGCAATAGCAGTAAAGAGCGACTATAATATTCATGTTTTATTAAAAGAGGATATTAAAAAATATTATTACCAAAATGTTTTACGTAATTCAATATCTTTCTTTAATAATAATATGGTTGGTACTTTAAATAGTAAAATAAAATCAATTTCACAAGGTATGATTGAAATTTCTAGTACATTTGTTGATGCGTTATCTACTGGACTTACTGCTATTATTTTAAGTTTTATTTTTTTAAAGATAAATTATTTATTATCATTAATTTTAATATTTTGGCTAATTTATTATACATCAAGTACGATTTATTTTATGAATAAACTTGGTAAAAAAACTAGTGAAGTATCGGACGTTGAAAATAGATGTTATGGTGAAATATCAGATTCATTTGTAAATAGTTTAAATGTAAAATCATTTTCGAGGGAAAATTATGAAAAATATTTATTAAAAAAGGGAATTATATCTATTATAAAGAAAAAATCAGAATATTATAAAACTTGGTTTTTTGTAAAAATATTAGATTTCATTGGAATAACATTAGTTGTTTTTGCTAGTACATATATAACTATTAATATGGTTATAAATGGTGAAATAGATGTTGGTAAATCAATTTTTATAATTGGTTCTTCTTCTACTGCTTTATTTTGGTTAAGAAGTTTAGCTAAGTCATTTTTGAAAATATCTGAACTTTTGGGTGAAATTGGTAATTCGCTTTTAATTATAGATAATAAACCAGAGATAATTGATGAGAAAACCGCAAAAAATATTATTTTAAAAGAACCGCCAAAAATTGAATTTAAAGATGTTTATTTTAGGTATAGTAAAAATTCTCAATATGTTTTTGAAAACTTTAATTTATTAATACAACCAGCACAAAAAATTGGATTAGTTGGTACCACTGGTAGTGGTAAAAGTACTTTTGTTAATTTAATATTAAGATTTTACGATATAAATCAAGGTAGCATTAAAATAAATGATTTTGATATAAAAAATAATTTTACTCAAAATTCATTAAGAAAAAATATTAGTTATATTTCGCAAGAACCAATATTATTCCATAGAACAATAAGGGAAAATATTTTGTATGGAAATATTCATGCAACAGAGCAAGAAATGATAGAAGCATCAAAAAAAGCGTATTGTTATGATTTTATAGTAGAATTAGAGGATGGTTTTGATACTTTGGTTGGTGAAAGAGGCGTTAGATTGAGTGGCGGTCAAAAACAGAGGATCGCCATAGCAAGAGCGATATTAAAAAATAGTTCAATTTTAATATTAGATGAAGCAACAAGCGCGTTAGATAGTATTACAGAAAATTATATACAAAAAGCATTAGAACATTTAATGAAAGATAAAACTGTATTAGTTATAGCGCATAGGTTATCAACCCTGAATAATATGGATAGAATAATTGTATTGAATAAGGGTAAAATAATTGAAGATGGAAGCAAAGATGATTTAATTCAACAAAATGGCATTTTTAAGAAAATGTGGGATATGCAGAAAAATGGTATTATTTAGCTATATAAATAGCAATATATAATAAATCAAAATTTATTATTGACTTATTTTTAAGAAATTATATATTTTTATTACGGTAATTTTAAGGGAAAAAATGATAGAAGGATGTGGTGATAATTGTAAGGAAGAGGTAAGTAAGGATGCAAGACGTGTACCTTGCAATAAATTATTTGATAGGGCATCTACAACATTTCAACTTATAAGCGATCCAACAAGATTAAAAATTTTGTGGTTGCTTTCACACTATGAATTATGTGTAAATAATATTGCTGTATCTATAAAAATGAGTGCTCCTGCTGTATCTCATCACTTAAAATTATTGAAGCAATCTGGATTAATAGATAGCAAAAGAGATGGAAAAGAAATTTATTATAAAATAGCCTCAACAAAAGAAGCTCAGTTGGTACATAAAGCAGTTGATGATATACTTGATATGAAATGTCCAAATAGTGCTAAATTGTCATTACATTAGAAAGATTTTTATTTCTATCATTGATGACTTTATTTGTCATTTTATTGTTTTGTTTTAATAGATCAGTTCGTTTATCTATGTTTTTTGCTTGTTGTTTTAAAATAGAAAGTCTTGTTTGAGCAATAATCTCTTGTTTTCTTTTTTGGAACTCTCTTTCCATTTTTAATTTTTCCTCTTTCTTTTTAACCTTATTTGATATTCTTTTTTGAGAGTTATTTATATATTTTATTGTATATTCCGTAATTGACTTGTATTTTCCTAATGGTATACAACCACAAGTAGCTTTATCTACTTTTTTACATAAATGTTTAACAACTGGTGTTGGTGTATTTGCGTACAAAAGAATTGCCATACCTAATCCAGAGAATACGCCGGTTGATATTAAAAAAAGACCAAGTCCGGAACCAATAAATGTACTAAAAATATAAGATACAAGCTCCATGTAATCGTTTGATATTTTTTCTGTACCAAAAGGAGTTATAATCTTATCATCAGTTAATAGCCATTCAAGTGGAGATTTTACTTCACAATCAAAAACCTTTATTGGCTCTTCAACTTTTGCATCAACTTTGCTTAAATCGGTTTCTTTGTTTTTGTTGTCTTTGTTGTCATTGTCATTTTTATTTGTCTCTTTATTGGAGGTGATTTCATCTTGCTTTGTGGTATTTGATTTTTCATTACTGTTTTGTTGAGTCTTTATGCCTAAATCTGCATCATTTTTTAATACTGAAGAATTTTTCTTAGGTGTTGATAAATCTATATATTCATTATATTTTAAATTATCATTCTCTTTGTTTTGTTTTTTGCTGTCGTAGTCATTATCTTCTTCACGGTAATAAATAACACTACCATTTGCTTGCTTTTGAATTAATAATTGACCACTTACAGGCATAAAAAAACATAATTTTTTTATATTATACTAATTTTTTTTTATTTTTCAATAAAATTATTGACACTTTATAAAAAAGTTATATTTTTAATATAAATAAAACTAATTGTAATATGGAAAATTTAAATAGTTTTGATAAGTTAATTAAATTAAATAAAAATATAATTATATTGATTATACTGATTTTTACAACCAGTATATTTACACTATATTCTGCTTCTGGTGGTAGTTTTTCTTTATGGGCAAGCAAGCAATTTATGTATTTTTTATTTTTTTTCCCAGCTTTATTTTTAATATCAATAATCAATATAAATTTTTGGGCAAAACTTGCCTATCCTTTGTATTTTTCTGCATTAATTTTGTTAATATATGTTGAATTTATGGGACATACAGCGATGGGAGCAACAAGGTGGATAAGAATTGCCGGTATAAGTCTTCAACCATCCGAGACAATGAAAATCGGACTAGTATTAGGATTAGCGAGATATTTTAGTAAAAAGAATATTAGGGAAATTAAAGAAATAAAAAATTCTATTATACCGCTAGCAATGATTTTTACACCAGCATTACTAGTTTTGAAACAACCAGATTTAGGAACAGCCTTTATATTGGTTGCAATAGGTGTTGGTATATTATTTGTTGTTGGCGTACAATGGTGGAAATTTACTATTTGTGCTTTATTATGTATATCATCTTTACCAATAGCTTGGAAATATGTATTACATGACTACCAAAAGAAAAGGGTTGAGGTTTTTTTAAATCCAGAAAGTGATCCGCTTGGTTCTGGATACAATATTACTCAATCAAAAATAGCCATAGGTTCTGGTGGCTTTTTAGGAAAAGGCTATTTAAAAGGTACGCAAAGTCATTTATCATTTTTACCAGAAAAGCAAACTGATTTTATTTTTACTATGTTTACCGAAGAAATTGGTTTTATAGGAGGGTTTTATTTAATAACATTATACTTAATAATTGCTTTCTTTGTGTTTTGGATCGCTTTTAAATCAAAATATACTTACGGTAGAATTGTGGCCTCTGGTATGGGTTTTATAATATTTTTTCACGTATTTGTTAATATTGGTATGGTTATGGGTATTTTACCAGTTGTTGGGGTACCTTTACCACTTATGTCATATGGTGGAACTATTACTGTTTCAACATTGATAGCTTTTGGATTTATATTAAATGCTGATTTATATAAAAATGAAGAAATAAAGAGTTGATAAACATAATATTTTCTTGACTTTTTGTAAATACTATTATGTATAATAATTATATCTTGACAATCATTTATTGTATGAAAAAAGTTATTTTAACAGGAGAAAGACCAACTGGACCATTGCATATAGGACATTATTTTGGTTCACTTGAAAATAGAGTAAAATTGCAAAATGATTATGAAATGTTTATTATGTCGGCTGATATGCAGGCCTTGACTGATAATTTTGAGAACCCTAAAAAAATTCAAGATAATGTTTTTGAGACTATTTTAGATAATTTAGCAGTTGGTATAAATCCAGAAATTACAACATTATTCATACAATCACAAATACCAGAATTAACAGAATTATTTACATTTTATTTAAATTTAACCACAGTTTCAAGGCTTGAAAGAAATCCAACAATAAAAACTGAAATTGCACAAAAAGGTTTTGAAGAAAGTGTACCAGCTGGTTTTTTATGTTATCCTGTAAGTCAAACTGCTGATATTACAGCTTTTAAAGCTGAGGTTGTGCCAGTTGGTGAAGATCAATTACCTATATTGGAACAAACCAATGAAATAGTTAGAAGGTTTAATAGAATTTATAATACAAATATACTAAAAGAATGTAAAGCCGTTCTTTCAACTGTAAGTAGACTTGTTGGAACTGACGGTAATGCTAAAATGAGTAAATCCCTTGGAAATACTATTTATATAAAGGATGGTCCAGATATTATAAAACAAAAGGTTATGGGCATGTATACGGATCCAAACCATATAAAAGTTGAAGATCCGGGTAAAGTTGAAGGAAATGTTGTATTTACATATTTAGATATATTTGATCCAAATAAAGAAGAGTTAGAAGAACTTAAAAATCATTATAGAAAAGGCGGTTTAGGCGATGTTAAGCTTAAAAGAAGACTCATAGATTTAATAGTTGCTAAATTGGAACCATTTCAAACCAGAAGAAAAGAATATGAAAAAAATATGGACGAAGTTATTAAAATAGTTAAAAAAGGAAACGAAAAAGCAAGAGAAAGAGCTTCAAAAACATTAAGTGAAGTTAGAAAAGTAATAGGCGTTGAATATTTTTAATAAGACTTATTAAATATGTTTGTTTCTTAACAAAAAAGTAAATAATTATTGATAATTTATTAATTGTTTTTTATTATCTAAAAAAATAATGAAATTTTTATGATACTTGGTGTTGGTGTGGATTTATTAAATATTAATAGAGTTGAGACGGTGTTTAATAAATTTTCTACTAGATTTGTAGATAGAATTTTAGCTGATGAGGAATTAGAATTGTATAAAAAAGCAAAAAATAAAATAAATTTTTTGGCAAAAAGGTTTTGTGCAAAAGAAGCTTTTTCAAAAGCAATAGGTGTTGGTATTGGTAGGGGATTAGATATGAAGGACATAATATTACAAAATGATAGATTAGGTAAACCTATTGTATTACTATCAGACAAAGGGTATGATTTTTTAGAACGGTATTTTGAAAAAGATAGAAATTTAATACAATTCAATATTTCAATAACAGACGAGTCAATGCTTGTAAATAGTTTTGTTGTAATAAGTACAATAGATGAAGAAAATATCAAAAATTTAATTTAATAATAAGTAATTGCGGATATGTTAAAACAAACAAAAAATAAATCAGGATTTTCAATAATAGAAACCGTTTTAGTGTTTATAGGTCTTGCCTTTATAATTTATTTTGTTGTAGATAGCAGTTCGACCATGAATAATGCAAGAATTAGAGCCTTTATGGATGAAATCAATGGTTATAAGAAAGGGTTAATAGATTTTCAACTGATAAAAGGAAGATGGCCTGGTGATTTTAATAATGATACATATTTCAGTTGGTGCGGAGGTGTTGGTTGTCCAAGTGTGTTATCTCCAAGTGTTTATACAAATAATTCAGAGAATTATACAAGTTATACTTTTCCAAAACCATATGATGCTTTACCACCAAATTCATTTGTGGCACCATTCATAGATTTATATTTGCACGCAAAAGGTAATTCTTTCAAACCAAATGAAAAATTATATGATAGATTAGTTGCAGGAGAGACAGTTCCATATGTTGAGTCCTTGCGTAATTTATATTGGTATTTTTATACATTTGGTGATTTTAAGGAACCAAAAAATACAGTTTTTTCATTTTTGAGTAATGTTCCAGAAAATACAATATGGTTTGGAAGCGATAGTGTAAATGGTTTAAATATAAAAAGATATTTAAAAACCTTTAAAATATTAGATCAAAAAATGGACGATGGAAATTACCTTGATGGTAATATTAGGTCTTATTGTTCAGAGAAAGGTTGTAGTAAGCTTTTTATAATGCTAACAAATAATAGTTAAATGAAATTTTTTGATAAATTAGGATTTTAAAATGAAAAGTTTTTTTAAGTCAACAATTATAATGTCCTTTGGGACTTTATTGTCTAGAATTAGTGGTTTTGTTAGAGATATTTTTATTGCTAAATATCTTGGAAGTGGTTTTTATTCTGACATATTTTTTATGGCTTTTAGAATACCTAATTTTTTTAGAAAAATATTTGCAGAAGGTGCATTTAATTCTGCTTTTACGCCAATATTTGCTAGCGGTGTTGAGAGTCATGGAAAGGAAAAAATGTTGATTTTTGCAAGAAATATTTATTCTATTTTGTTATATTCTTTACTGATTTTTACATTATTGGCTGAAATTTTTATGCCGTTTTTAATGTACATTCTTGCACCTGGATATTTGGAAGAACAAGAAAAATTTAAGTTAGTTGTCTTTTTAACAAGAATTACTTTTCCTTATCTAATATTTATTTCTTTGGTTTCATTAATGTCTGGTATTTTAAATACATTCAATAAGTTTTTTGTTGTATCAATAATGCCGGTTATTTTAAATTTTGTAATAATATCTTTTGCTGTAATTTTTAGAAATAATATTGAATTAAAAATGGCAACCGTCTTATCCTACTCTATTTCTATTGCTGGAATTGTGCAATTTATTTTTATTTTTATTTGTTCATTGAGAGAAAAAATATTGTTGTATCCAGTTTTTCCAAGAATAACACCAACAGCAAAAAAATTCTTTTCTAGATTTTTTGATTCTTTTTTAGCATCCGGAATAATGCAAATAAATTCAATATGCGACTCTGTATTTGCTTCATTAATTCCTAGTGCTGTTTCCATATTATATTATGCTGATAGGGTTTCGCAATTTCCTTTGTCTTTGATAGGAACGGCGATAGGTATAACAATTTTACCATCTCTTTCAAGAGCTTTAAGTAAAAAGGGTGATAAGCAAGAAGCACAAGAGTTGCAGGAAAATTCATTATTTTTATCTTCTTTTTTAGGAATACCAGCTTCTTTTGCTTTATTCTTTATGTCAAATCTTATAGTTGAAATATTATTTCAGAGAGGACAGTTTACTACTGAAAATACTATACAAGTTGCAAATGCATTAAAAATATATTCAATAGCATTACCCTTTTTTATTTTTTCAAAAATATTTCAAACTGTATTTTATGCAAAGAAGGATACAAAAACACCTATGAAAAATTCGCTTTTATGTTTGGGAATTAATGCTACATTGAGTTTTTCACTTGTATTTTTTATTGGAGCAAATGGAATCGCTATTGCAACAACAACTGCCGCAATTTTTTCAACTTTTTCTTTATTTTACAAAATTTTAAAAGAAAAAATTTTTATTTTCTCTGATGTTTTGCAAGTCAAACTATTAAAAATAATTTATATATCAATAATTATGTCAATGGTTATTTATTCTCTTGATAGCGTTTTGAAATCGTTCAATACAATACCGCTATTAAGATTGTTATTATTATCAGTAATTGGCGGTAGTGTTTTTTTCTGTCTATCATTTTTATTGAAAATAATCAATATTCAAGAAATAAAAAAAATTTTAAGAAAAAATTAAACAATTACGCTAATTATTTTTTAGTGTAATCGCTTTTTTCAATTAAATCCAAAAATCTTTTTGTTTTATTTAAATTATTATCATTGCTACTATTTATTATTTCTATTTCTTTGAATAATTCTTTAATTTTATCAAAATTAGGCAATTTTTCTACATTCTTTGTGTTTACTTTCTCAAACTTTTTTTGTTCTTTCTTTTCTAAAATATTTTTGTTTACCTTAATTTTATCAAATAGTTCTTGCGCTACTTTTGCTGTTGATAATATTTTTGATTTTTTAAAAAACTCATCTAAAAATTTTTTAAAGTCAATCTCATAATCATCAAAATGATTTGATTTATCATACAAAATATTTATAGCTTGTTTTGTTCTGGTTATATTATAACTATCAACTGGATCTATAACAACATTTTTATCAAAATTAATCCATATAGTTTTAATTAGGAAATTTCTGATAAAATCATTAAATTTTTTATCGTCTTTTGCATAATCTAATATGGTTTTATTATTTTTATCTTTGTAATTAAAAATATTTTCAAGGGTCGTATATTTGATATAATTTGGTAATAAAACATCAATACCATTTTTTGCTTTATTTTCTATTAAGGTATTTATTAATATACTGTAATTATTATTTTTGTAAGCTTCTATTATATTAAAACCTATTAATTTATTTCCAATATACTCTTTCTTAATCTCTTTTATTTTTTTTAAAATATTACTTTTTGTATCTAAAACTATATTGGTATTATATATAAATCTTAAATTTGGTATCATAGTATAAAAATCATCTCCAAAAATTTCTTCTAATTTTGTAATTTTTTCAAAAAAATCATTTGGAATTTCTGAAATATTATTGTTAAACTTTAAATTATCAGGATAATCAACTAATAAAAAGTCAAACGCTGTTTTTCCAAATATATCCTTAACTTTAAAAGATTCTGGAAAATTTTTTAATAAAAACGCTATTATTTTATTATTTTCATCTCTGATTTTTAGAATTATTGTTTTTATTTCAGTATCTTGTATACTTTGGCGTCTGCAAGCTAAATTTGATAAATTAACTTTATTGGTTGAGTTTGTGATATTTATAATATCCGGATGTTTTTTTAAAATATCTTGAATCAATGCCAAATTCTCATTAATTACTGCATTGTAAGTTTTATAAAATAAATAATTATTTAAAATTTCTTTTATTTTGTTATCATTAATTTTTTCGTAGTCAATAAAAGATAAGTCTATATCTTTATCTTGAATATTCAAGATTTGCTCTAATTCATTATATTTTTTATTTTCTATTAATTTTTTTATATATTTTTCTCTGTATTTTACTAATTTATTCAGTAATTCTTCCGCATTTTTCTTTGAAACACTATTTAATTCGGTTGTAAATTCGTTATTATCAATTATTTTATCAATATATTTTAATATAACAATCAAGTTTTCCGATTTATATTCTAAAAATCTAATAAAATTATTAATCTTATTAAAATCAATAATATTTACAAGTGGCTTATTAGTTAAATAACCTCTTGAATATATTTCTTCTTGATTTTCATTAAAAATTATTTTACACAAAGTAAAATGATTTTCTTTTTCGTATTTGTTTAATCTTTTACCGTCAGAAAATGCAAAATCCGATTCTATAAACCTATTGCAATTAAGAACATCATTATATAAAAAATCAGAACCTTTATTCTTTTCATTAAACGTGTAAACATATTCTCCATAAGAAAATTCATCTAAATCATTTTTTAGTGTACAATATGTTTTTACTTTTAAATTTTTATAGAATATTCTTTTGAATACTTCTTGTCTTATCAATGCAAGTAAGTCAGTTTCTAATAAACCACTTCTTCCTTCTTTATTATGCATATAAAAACTTTCTTGAAGATCCTCTCTTTCCTCTCTTATTAAATATAATTCCGCTTCTCTTCTAAAAAATCTATCTTCAAGAGGTACATCCGGAATAAAAGCTATATTATTTTTAAGAAGAAATTTTGGATTATACAAAATTGACCAAGGTCCAAATATTTCAAAAACCTGTTCAGTTTTTATCCAAGTATCCGTACATTTAAAATAAATAATATTTTTATTAGGATTTTCATTTATAGCTTTAAAAATTATATTTAAAGCTTCTAATTTCATTTGATCGTCATGATCTATAAAAGTTATAAATTCAGAATTTTGTGTTTTGGAAATCATAATATTTCTCATAACCGAAACTCTAACATTGTTTTCAGTTATAAAATAATTTACTTTATATCTATTGTCTAATTTTTCTATTGCCTCCTTAAATATTAAAATTCTGTTTTTTATTTCAATTTTATTTTTTTGAACGCTCTTATCATTACTAAATTTTTTAGGAGAGTTATCTATTCCTATTAAAAAATTAATATTTTTATCTTTATATTTTTTATCAATATTTTCACACATTGAATAAAGGGAATCTAAACACCTTTCTACATCTTTAATTTTAGCACCATAGTAAACTGGTAAACAAACCGATAAATTTGCGATTTCCATTTCATTTTTTAATATTAAGTTAAGATATTAATAAAACATTTTTATTCAAAATCAACAAATAAATATTTGACAAATTAAAAAAAATAGATATCTTTAAAAAAACTCTAATGTGGGATGATATATGGAAAGTTTAATAAAATTAAAAGAAAAATTTAATAATAATATTTTAAATATAAAAGATTTAAAAACATTAAAAGAGTTTAGAAACGAATTTTTAAGCAAAAATGGTTCCATTACTTCTTTAATGCAAAATTTGAAAGATTTGCCTCTAGAAGAGAAAAAAACTTTTGGTTTTGAAGTAAATAATTTTAAAAAAGAAGCTGAAAATAAAATTTCAGGTTTAGAAAAAGAATTTGAAGAACAAAAAATTAAACAAGATTTAAAAAAGGAACATTTAGATATTACAATTTCACCAAGAGAGTTTGAAGAAGGTTTAATACACCCAATGACAAAGGTTAAAAAGGAATTGCAAGATATTTTTCAAAGTATGGGATTTTCTATTGCAAACGGACCAGAAATTGAAGATGATTGGCATAATTTTGAGGCATTAAATACTCCACAAAATCATCCAGCAAGACAGATGCAAGATACATTTTATATGCCAAACGATGCGGACGGAAAACATTATGTATTACGAACCCAAACATCAAGTGTGCAAATAAGAGGTATGGAAAATGGTAAACCGCCATTTAAATTTATATGTATGGGAAAAGTTTACAGAAGGGATTACGATGCAACACATTTACCAATGTTCCATCAAATAGAAGGATTATACATTGATGTTGGAATTAATATGTCAAATTTAAAAGCAACGCTTGCCGATTTTTGTAAAAGATTTTTTGAAATAGATACTGTTCCTTTAAGATTCAGACCAAGCTATTTTCCATTCACAACTCCAAGTATAGAAGCTGATATTAAATGCACAAAGGAAAATGGTAAAATTATCAAGTTTGGCGAGGGTAATGATTGGTGTGAAATTTTAGGAGCCGGCATGGTTCATCCTAATGTAATTAAAAATGTGAATTTGGATCCATCGCACTATCAAGGTTTTGCTTTTGGTATGGGTATTGAAAGGCTTGCTATGTTAAAATATGGTATAGCAGATATGAGAAATTTATATGAAGGAGATTTAAGATTTTTAAAACATTATTCATTTAAATTTTTTGAGTAAATGCTTTATTTAAGTAAATAAATCAAATTTCATTAATTTTTCTATTCTTTTTGAATAAAATAAAAGGACGTAATGTAAACGTACTACTCTATTTCACCATGTTAAGAGGGGGTATAAGGCGAGTAATATTGATATGGTTGGTAAAGGAGGTTAAAATAAAACAAATAAATTTTTTATTGTTTTTTTATTTTGCAATTTTACCATTGAAATAGTGGTCATTGTTGGTATATATGAAAGAATTTTTAAAATATTTTGGTGAATATAAAAAATATGCAATATTGTGTCCATTGTGTGTATTTTGCGAAGTTATAATGGAAATATTAACACCTTACATAATGGCAAAAATGGTTGATAATGGTGTTATTGGCAACGCTGGAATTTGGTATGTTTTTAAGATGGGAATCTTAATGATTTTAATGGCTTTTTTTGCATTGTTTTTTGGTATAAAAGCTGGAAAATTTTCCGCAAAAGCCGGCGCTGGTTTGGCTAAAAATTTAAGGGAAATACTTTTTGCTAAAGTTCAAAACTTTTCTTTTGCTAATGTTGAAAATTTTTCTACAGCTTCAATTATTACGAGAATTACAACAGATGTTGTGAATGTTCAAAATGCTGTAATGATGGTTATAAGAGTTGCAGTTAGAGCTCCTTTTATGCTGATTGGTGCTATTGTTATGGCACTTTTTACAAGTAAAGAATTATCATATATTTTTATATTTGCTATACCATTTTTGTCTATTTCTTTGTTTATTATCACTAAAATTGCTTCTGGTAGATTTAAAATACTACTTAAAAAGTACGATGATATGAATTTAATTTTACAAGAAAATTTAACTAATATCAGAGTTGTTAAAGCTTTTACTAGAGAAGATTTTGAAATGAAAAAATTTAATAAAATTGTAAATATTGTGAAAAAAGCTGGAATTTTTGCTGAAAAAATAATTATATTAAATAATCCAATTATGCAAATAGCAATTTATTCATCAATATTGTCAATATTATGGTTTGGTGGAAATATTATTATAAAAGGTAATATGGAAATAGGACAATTATCAAGTTTCTTAACTTACGTAATGCAAATTTTAATGTCTTTAATGATGATATCATTTATTTTTATTATGTTAATGATTTCAAGGGCTTCAAGAACTAGAATACTTGAAGTTTTAAATGAAGTTCCAACAATTAAAGATAGCGAGCAAGATACTGTATTTGAAAACGGTTCTATTGAATTTAAAGATGTTGATTTTAGTTATACAAACAAAAAAGAAAATCTAGTATTAAGCAATATAAATTTAAAAATAGATTCAGGTGAGACTGTTGGAATTATTGGAAGTACAGGTTCTGGTAAAACTACGTTAGTGCAATTATTGCCTAGATTATACGATATTTTGAATGGTACATTAAATGTTGGAGGTAATAATATAAAAAAATATAAACTTAAAACTTTAAGAGACAATATTGGAATAGTTTTACAAAAAAATGTTTTATTTTCTGGAACTATAAAAGAAAATTTAAAGTGGGGAAATGAAAAAGCTACCGATGATGAAATAATAAAAATTTGTAAAGATGCTCAAGCTCATGACTTTATTATGGGATTTGTAAAAGGATATAATACAGTTTTAGGGCAGGGTGGTGTTAATGTTTCTGGTGGTCAAAAACAGAGACTATGTATTGCAAGAACTTTATTAAAAAAACCAAAAATTTTAATTTTTGATGATTCAACAAGTGCTGTTGATACATCAACCGAAGCAAAAATTAGAAAAGTTTTAATGAAAGATATGAAAGACACAACAAAAATTATAATTTCCCAAAGAATTTTATCTATTAAAGATGCTGATAAAATTGTGGTTTTAGATAATGGAAAAATAAATGGGATTGGTACGCATAAAGAGCTAATGGAAAATAATGAAATTTATAGGGAAATTTATTTGTCTCAACAAAACGGTCTTATGGAGTAAAAAATGAAGAAAAATGAAAAAGTTAGAAAACCAAAAAGCGCAATAAAAACACTGGGAAGACTTTTTAAATATACAAAAGGGTTGAGAATTGGTATATTTTTTGTTGTAATGGCTATATTTTTAGCATCTACAACAAAAATTGCAGGTACAGCATTTTTGAAAATTGTAATAGATAAATATATTGAACCAATGACACATGGTTATAACTCTGAATTATTTAGTGGTTTTATAGATACATTGTTTGTTATATTTTTTGTTTATTTGACTGGAATTATATCTTCCTATGTGTATTCAAGAATACTAGTTTCTATTTCCGCTAGAACTTTATATAACATAAGGTCTGATTTGTTTAATAAAATGGAAAAATTGCCAATAAAATATTTTGATACAAATAAACATGGTGAGTTAATGAGTTTGTATACAAATGACGTTGAAGCTATTAGAGAGATGATAAGCGAAAGTTTTCCAAGTTTTATTTTTTCAATAATAAGCATTGTTGGTATTTTATCAATGATGATTTATTATAGCTGGGAACTAACATTGATAGTTGGTTTTGTGATTACTTTTATGATATTTTTTGCTAAAAAAATAACCACTAAAAGTGGCAGAAATTTTATAAAACAACAAAATAAACTTGGGAAAGTTAATGGTTTTGTTGAAGAAATGGTTGAGGGACAAAATGTTGTTAAAGTTTTTTGTCATGAGGATAAAACTATAAAAGATTTTTCCAAAATTAATAAACAACTATTTATGGCATCTTATCAAGCAAATAGTTATGCAAATATGTTGATGCCAATGATGGTAAATTTATCAAATGTGAATTATGCTATTTTGTCAATTGTTGGTAGTTTACTTATAATTTTTAATACAATTACCTTAGGGGTTCTTGTTGCATTTTTGCAATATGCAAGGATGTTTGTTCATCCAATTGCTGATATTTCGCAACAATTTAATAGCGTATTAACAGCGCTTGCTGGTGCTGAAAGAATATTTAAGGCTATGGATAACAATCCAGAAGTTGATAATGGAAATGTTAGTCTTGTTCGTATAAAGGTTGATGATAATGGTAATATATTAGAAACAAATGAAAGAACAAATATATGGGCTTGGAAGAGTCTTGATAAAAATGGAAAGGCTAATTATATAGAATTAAAAGGTGAAATTGAATTTAAAGATGTTGTTTTTTCCTACAATAATGAAAAAATAATTTTAAACACAATCAATTTGAAAGCAAATATGGGAGAAAAGATAGCGCTGGTTGGTTCAACTGGTGCTGGTAAGACCACAATTACAAATTTAATAAATAGATTTTATGATATTAAGAGTGGGGAAATTACTTTTGATGGTATAAATATAAAAAATATAAAAAAGAGCGATTTAAGAAAAACGATTTCAATAGTGTTGCAAGATGCGCATTTATTCACTGATACTGTAAAGGAAAATATTAGATATGGTAAATTAAATGCAACAGACGATGAAATTATAAATGCAGCGAAACTGGCTAATGCCGATGAATTTATAAGGCATTTACCACAAGGTTATGATACAATTTTAACTGCTGATGGTAAAAATTTATCACAAGGAGAAAAACAATTAATAACAATTGCAAGAGCTATTGTTGCTGATCCACCGATATTAATATTAGATGAAGCAACTTCTTCTGTTGATACCAGAACTGAAAAATTAATAGAGCAGGGCATGGATAGGCTTATGAAAGGACGAACTGTATTTATTATAGCTCACAGATTATCAACTGTTAGAAATTCAAATCTAATAGCTGTTATAGAAAATGGTAATATAGTAGAAAAAGGTAATCATACGGAATTACTAAACAAAGGTGGTAGATATTATCAATTATATAACGGAATGTTTGAACTGGAATAGGTATTTGATTGATATATTAAAGCAAGAAAAGTCAATATCATAAAATGTTTAATTTTATGTTTTAAAATTTTCTTGACAAATAAAAAGTTGTTATTTATAATTTTAATGTACTTGATGGTGTTTTGTAGTGATATAAAATAGTCAGGTATAGGTTGTAAGATAGCCTTGGTGTAAAGTTGAGAAGCTTTATATAATATGGATGTATTAGTGATGATATTAATTTGTATGAACTAAAAACTTTCCAGTCTGATGAGTGCTGTATGTAATTGTAAATAACAAGACGGATAATATCAAACAATGCAGAAATGTGTGGTCAATGTTATTATCTAGGAATAATGAGTAGTGGTTGTTATTTTTAGAATAATAAACAATTGCGAAAAAGCTCATTAGGGTATGACAAGCGTCCTGATCAAAGTTGAAAAATGATGAAACAGGAAAATGAAATAGGATATACTTTGATTAAATGTAAAATTGAATAATGAAAGAAAATAAATTTTATAGATAGCTTGTTAGGATTTGATTGGTGTCCTATAATTTAAAGTAAAAAGTTAATTATAAAAGTAATCAATTAGAGTTTGGTTAATGCTCTGTCTTCCATGTAAAAGTGGTAAAGTTAAATAAGATATATAAAGTTAACTAGGGTTTGAGTGATGTCCTATCGTGATGTAAAAAATTACGGTAAAGCGAACGAAATGGTGAAACTCCTTAGTAGTAGCAAATGAGATGAAATGAATGAAAAATCACTTGGGATTTGAATGGCGTCCCGTTTTCAATAAAAGCAATAAAGCATATTGAGACAAATGAGAATAGTAATAGAGAGTCATTTAGGGTTAGGTAGTGTCCTTATTATAAAAGAAAATAAAGTCTTTTATAGAAAATTTATTAAAGAAGCGTATAATAAACAAGTAAGCGCTTCGCTACGAGCTACCTAGGGCAGTAAGAGTCCTATCAGCTATTTAAAAAATAGTGATTAAAAGAGAAAAAATAATAAAGCCGAAGAACGGTTCTTACCAGAGTTGATTATTCTCTGTATTAAGTTCTAAAAGTATGACTTAATAGAAAGATAATTAAGATATGGCTAGTGTCTTCTTAGTGCTAAAACATAAATCGTACTAAGTAGTGCGTTTGCACATAAAATTTCCAATTAGCTAAGGCTTAGATGGAGTCTTTATTATAATAGTAAAATATTATAATGCAAATGAATTTAAAAACCATCTCAGGTTGATAGAGTCTGGTTAATATATGTAAGAGTTTATTAAGAATGTCTATTATCGGTGTCAGTTTTTGTAGTAATATTGAAATTGACACCGTTTTTTTGTATCTTTTTTACATTGAAAAATATGGTTTTTCAATGTAATATAGCAATACTTTCAAAGAATTACTTTAAAATAAAAAAGTGAAGTATTATTCTTTTTAAGAATTTCCATAATTAACTTTTCTCTCGTCATCCTTTGTGTAAAAAAGGGGAGGGCTGATAAAATTGGTACTCCTTTCTGCCTTTCCTTGTAAGGATGGCTGATGAAGTTAATACATGTTTCTGTCGCCATTTGTAAGATGGATCTGACGTAGTCAATATTACATTTTCTTTGTTTATTATTATAACTTAAATAACCTATTTTAAAAATTAAATCTAAATTACAATATTTACATTTTATATTATTAAACATAATTATAAAAATAATAGTCAATAAATATTGGATAATGCCAAAACCGAATATTATTTTTTATTAAATAAGAAAATTAATTTCTACCTTTTCGTTGATTATTTTTATTTTGCGACACTCCGCTACAACAGACATTTTCAGCATCTTTTAAAACAGTTTCAATGTTAACAAAAGCACTAAGTTTGCTTTTTCGATTAGGCACTTTTTCTTTTTCTTTTTCTACTTTTTTTCTTTCCTCTTCATTGTTCGAATGCCAATAAGTATCTACCCCACTTTCATATATCAACCGCTCTATCTTGTTCCATAGTGCGTCATTTTTTTCCAGTATTTCACTTAACATCGTCATTATTGCAAGTTTTCTATCTTTTGCTTGATCTATACGACCTTGCTCCATATTTTTAAACTGCTCATAACCATGCGTAGCTAATTCAGCACAAGCCATCGCGGTATGATAGCCACAAGACCAATCATCTTCTTGTCTTCCATCTTTTAAGGAATCGGCTATTTGTACTGTTTCTCCAATAATTTGTGTGTTATCCACATCATATTGACCATATTTCATTACCCAATGACATCCTGTATTAAGCGGAACAGCAAATGTTATTTCTGATCCTAAATCTTCTTTTGGGTGGCATTCTTTATATTTTTTTTGAAATTTATCTAATTGGTCTCTAAAAATTTCTTGTTCTTTTTCTTGCTCATATTTTCCATTTGTAAAATATGTACCATCTATTGGATGTAATAAAACTATAGTCTTACCACTTTGTTTCTTTATTAAATATACTTTTTCTTCTGAAGAATATGACTCAGTTGCTTCTTGTGTACGCTTACCACTATCTATTACTACATGTTTAACTGAATCATATTTATCTTCATATTTTGTTTCTCCTCCTTCTTTTTCTTCTACAAGAAAAAAATCAGAAAAGAAACTACTTATGCCGCCATCAGTTAATTGAGCGTCAGCATACATCTGTCCTATTTTTTCTTTTGTTTTTCCTGCTTTTCCTTCTTTAAGGTCTTTTTCTTTTTGTGATCTTTTGCTATTAATATATTGATATAACGACACTGCAAAGCTTTCTGATGATAATTGCCTTTCTTCCTCAGTAAACCTCTTTTCTTCCTCTTCCTCTCGTTTTCTTTGTTCCTTTCGTCTCTTTCTCTTATATTCTTTAATGTTTATATTTTCAATAATGCTAGATTCAGGAAAAGAATACCGACCGGTTAATTCGCCTCCTATATCTCTTTCTTTAAGTGGTTCTATTTGTACAAAATCTGCGGTACCATCTTCCGTAAGATATCGCATGTAAAAATGAGTTTGTTCATTTATATCGGTATCTTCATCAGGATAGACAAAATGATTATCTTCTGGACATATTGATAATTTTTTCTCGGTTAAACTATAGATGTATTCTTTGCCTTTTTTGTTTGGTGTTCCCGCATATAAAATTCCGCTTTTACCATCTGATAGTGTTATATGGTAACATTTATTTCCTTCTATATCTTTTGTTTTTTCATCAAGAGTAATTTGGCTTTGTTTATCTCTAACAAGAATAAATTCATCAAAATAATCATTTTTTGCGTAATTGGCAATAAAATTTAGAACATGACTATTATCTCCATAAGATTCTCTTTGAAATTCATAAGATTCTCTTTGAAAGTTACAATCTTCAACAATTCCATACCATTTATTATCTTGAAAATATGGTATAACAAATGTTACTTGATCATCCGGATAAAGAACTTTTCTAAGTTGTTCCATTCTCTCGTTGTAAGTATCTTCATCATCACTTGCAGGTAATATTACTGTAGTTTTTTTGGTTTTTTCGTTTCGACGGCAAAGATACTTAAAACTATTTGGTTCTACTCCAAAAGACGGTAAATCATATCCTTCTTTTGTCAGTAACTCAGCAAGTTGCTTATCAAATTCGGATAATTGTCGTTCCGTATCTTTTTGTTGTTGTTGCTTTACACTTTCTGACTCTCTAGAATTACGTGATTGTTCTTCTTTCCTTTTTCTTTCCTTTTCCTTTCGTCTCTTTCTCTTATATTCTTTAATGTTTATATTTTCAATAATGCTAGATTCAGGAAAAGAATACCGACCGGTTAATTCGCCTCCTATATCTCTTTCTTTAAGTGGTTCTATTTGTACAAAATCTGCGGTACCATCTTCCGTAAGATATCGCATGTAAAAATGAGTTTGTTCATTTATATCGGTATCTTCATCAGGATAGACAAAATGATTATCTTCTGGACATATTGATAATTTTTTCTCGGTTAAACTATAGATGTATTCTTTGCCTTTTTTGTTTGGTGTTCCCGCATATAAAATTCCGCTTTTACCATCTGATAGTGTTATATGGTAACATTTATTTCCTTCTATATCTTTTGTTTTTTCATCAAGAGTAATTTGGCTTTGTTTATCTCTAACAAGAATAAATTCATCAAAATAATCATTTTTTGCGTAATTGGCAATAAAATTTAGAACATGACTATTATCTCCATAAGATTCTCTTTGAAATTCATAAGATTCTCTTTGAAAGTTACAATCTTCAACAATTCCATACCATTTATTATCTTGAAAATATGGTATAACAAATGTTACTTGATCATCCGGATAAAGAACTTTTCTAAGTTGTTCCATTCTCTCGTTGTAAGTATCTTCATCATCACTTGCAGGTAATATTACTGTAGTTTTTTTGGTTTTTTCGTTTCGACGGCAAAGATACTTAAAACTATTTGGTTCTACTCCAAAAGACGGTAAATCATATCCTTCTTTTGTCAGTAACTCAGCAAGTTGCTTATCAAATGTGGATAATTGTTCCTCTTTCTTTTTTCTTTCTTCTTGTCTCTTTCTCTCCTCTTTCTCAGTCTCTTCCTTGTGTCTACTTTTTATAATTCCTTTTAATTTTTTAGTGGTATTCTGATCTATAGTGGCAATACCGTTTTTAATTCTTGTTTTTACACCATGCTCACTTGGTTTCTTTAAATATTCTTCTTTTTTCGTTTCAAAATTTTTGTCTAGTCTAGGATCATCTGATAAAATTAAATGTCCAGTTTTTCCTTCCATCTTACCTAAAAGTTCAAATTCCATACTTCCATCTTTCTTTGTGATTAATTCAACTTGGTCTTTTGCTAATTTTTTTACACTTGTTGGTTTTTCTTTTTCCTGAAAAAAAGCAAAAAATTTCTTTTTTTCACTTCCTTGTGGTAATTCTGTGCCTATTTCTAATTCGTAAACAAAATAATTATCTGCACTTGCACTTGCATCATTTCTTTTAAGCTGTTTTACACTTTTTTTCCTGTTTACACCAAGTAATCGCCCCACAATTCCCATTTTATTTATATCCTATTATTTTTTTTAATTATCTCATATTATAGCACAAAAATATAATTGTCAATAGCTATATAAATATTTAAACAAATCCATTTTTTAAATATAGATAATAGTAAAATTTTATCCTTAATAGAATTATCACCATTTCAAATCTTGCGTATAAACTGGATAAAAAATATGATGACGGCTTATATAATTATGGTGATATTAGAGCAAGTTGTTGTGGAACTTATGAAAATTCTATTAAAAATAAATGTAATTGTGGTTTTATATCATATATTGTTTGGAAAAATTTATAATTTAATTTATTTCGCAAAAATTTTCACCTAAATAAACTCTCTTTACTTCTTTATGATTTTTTATTTCATCTGGTGTGCCAGACATTAAGATTTTTCCATCATATACAATGTAAGCTCTGTCAACTATTTTAAGCGTTTCTCTAACATTGTGATCTGTAATCAAAACGCCAATATTTCTATTCTTTAAATGCTTTACCATAGACATTATATCATTTACAGCTATTGGATCTATACCAGCAAAAGGTTCATCAAGTAATATAAAAGATGGATCACAAGCGAGCGTTCTAGCTATCTCAACTCTTCTTCTTTCTCCGCCAGATAGTGCTAATGCTTGACTTTTTCTAATATGTTCTATAGAAAACTCTTCTATTAAAGCTTTCATTTTTTTGATTTGTTGCTTTTTATTTTTCTCTCTAATTTGTAGAACGGATAAAATATTTTGCTCAACATTCATACCTCTAAAAATAGAACTTTCTTGTGGCAGATATCCAATACCCATTCTAGCTCTCATATACATTGGTAAACTTGTTATATCTTGATTATCCAATATAACTTTTCCGCTATCAGCTTTTATTAATCCAACTATTGTATAAAATAAAGTTGTTTTACCGGCTCCGTTTGGTCCTAAAAGCCCAACAGCCTCACCTTTTTGTAAAGATATACTAATATCTTTTAATACTGCTTTTGTTCCATAATTCTTTTTTAAATTTACAACTTCTAATTTTGTTGGTGTTTGAACGTCTTTCATAAATATTTTTTAATAAAACCTTATGAAATATAATATTATATAAAAAAATATTTGCAAGATAATTTATATTGTTTTATTTTAAAAGTAAGTAAATAAATTGTAAAAAAATGAGCGAAAAAGAAGAAATAATCAAGGAGATTAAAAAGCAAATTACAGAAAAAATAAGACCAGCATTGGTAATGGATGGCGGTAATATTGAGTTTGTTGACTATGATGACGGTATTTTAAAAGTTAGATTGCTTGGCGCCTGTCATGGTTGTCCTATGGCTTCAATTACATTAAAAAATGCAGTTGAAGGAATCTTAAAAGAATACATTCCAGAAATTCAGGAAGTTATTTCAATGAATTTTGAACCAGAAGAAGAATAAAATGGATATAAAAATAATAGAAAAAAGTAAAATATCCGTAATTGGAAAAATGGGGCAGGGTGCATCTGATAGCAATTCATCTTGGATACAGGAATTGTGGGATGAAGCGAATAATTCGTTTAACGAAATAAGTAATCTTGCAAAAACCGATAAAAACGGAAATATTGTTGGTTTTTGGGGTGTTATGACTGATATTGATGAATTGTTTTTACCTTGGAATTGGCAAGGTAAGTATTTAGCTGGATGTGAAGTTATAGATGGTGCAACTGCACCAAATGGCTGGTATAAGTTAGTTATACCAGCTTTTAAGTATGTAGCTGTAAAATGTCAGAAGGATAAATATCAAGATATTTTTGAATATATAACACAAGATTATTTACCAAAACATAAATATGATATGGTCGGAGCAATGCAGGAATTTTACGATATGAACGATAAGCAAGACGAAATTAACTTATTATTCCCAATAGAATATATTTAACTCAATATTTTCTATATCAAAAGTATATATTATAATATATTTTTTACTTAACAATTAAATAAAATGATTAAAATTATATAATTTTTCGTTTAAAATAAAAGATATTTAAAATAATAATTAAAGTACTAGATTAACTAAAACTTAAAATAATATTAAAATACAATATAATATACAAATACTTATAATTAATTACTTTTAAATATATTATTTATAATAACAAGAAAATAACACTAAAAATAAACAAATTAATTAAATAACATCAAAATTGATTTATATGCTCTTATATTTCAGTTTTTTTAAAAAATTATCACTTTTATGAATTTTATACTACCAATAATGAAAAATAGGGGTATTTATTTAATATAATATAATGTTGTTGGTTAATAATATCGTGGTAAGACGTCAAAGTAGTAGAATTAAATATAAAATTTTTTAAGTACATTAAATGTTTTTTATAAAAAATATTTTTTTAATAAAAAACTTTAAAAGATACCATATATGATATTGATAAATATATATTATTTCAAGAATATATATTGCAATAAAAATTCCATAATATATATTATACAATATTTATTAATTGCATAGATTGGACAGATTTTTGGTAGAATTTAGATAAAATATTTAGATGAAATGTTTATATCGTGTCTTAATATTTTTATATTACATCTTGTATTTTCTTATTGTCTTATATATTTATTATTATTTTGTAATTTTTTTATTAAAAAACCCATAATTTTTAATTCTATTACTAAAATCTTTATATTTTTGATTTTTCTTCTCACATAAATGTTTTTTATAAAAAATATACAAATTAATGATGAATTTTATTTTTTATTATTATTTATCTATTTTGTCGATTTTTTAAATTAGCTTCATTAAAATTATAAACAAGGTATTATTAATTTTATTCTGTCAATATTCTACAAACGAGTGGATTTCTACCCTGCCCCATTAAAATCAAATTATAATTTAAATTAATTCTAATGATGTTATTACTATATTGCATTTTTTATTTTCTAAAATTGCTGTATCATATGGTATAGAGTCGCAATTACCTCTTATAATTCCATCATTATATATTCCATCGTCATATTTTTCATCATAATTTTTTAAATATTTTGGGTTAATGCTATTTTTTGTTGTATTCGCTGTTATTTTATTTCCTGGTGATATCATATATTTACAATTTTGTTTATTTGTAGCTTCTGAATTATTGGCTGCATACCCATATTCAAAATAATATACTGCTTTTATATATTTTGATGAAGGTAAACCTAAACTTTCTATATTGTTATAAGCTGCTGAATTTGTTTCTTTTGGCTTAAAATCTATTATTTTTGCTAAATATAGATCAACAAAAGGTGCTGATAGTGCATTAGGTATTTTGTATTCATTATTATTTGCATTATATGGAGCTGGAAAACTTCTACTATTATAAGTTTGTCCGCTGTATAAACCAATTTTTCCACTACCATTACGATCGCCTGGAATTTTATTGTTAAGAGCTACAAAGGAGTTATATGCTTGCCGATAACTATTGATTTCATTTGCAAATCCGCGAATCTTTGCACTCTCGATTAAACTCTGTCCACCAGTAATACCAGCCACCAATAATCCAATTATTATAAGAACAATAGATAATTCTATAAGTGAAAAAGCTTTGTTATTGTTATTATTCACGCTACATAAAAATGATTGATATATGACATAATTGTAAATTATAATATTATATTTTTCAAGTGGATTATGTTATATGAGAATTTGGAGATAATTTAATACAATCAAGTAATTTAAAACCCCCCTTACCCCCCTTATCAGGGGGGGATGGGGGGGTATTTCCTCTCGGCAGGATGGATGGAGAAAAACTTGATAGGGGAAGGATATAAGGGAACTTAACAGGGAAGATAAGATAAGTACATTACTTAGTACGAGAGAGTTAGTTGCAGAATATCCCCTTCTCCTTGCTCCCCTTCGTAAGGGGGGAGCTGATGTAAAATACTCTCCCATTGCCCCCCTTATCAAGCACACTGTTCACTTATTATTGCCTACATACTCCTTATTTTTAAAGAAACCACCATTATATGTTTTATAATGAAA
>CAKVGI010000010.1 GCA_934747265.1 uncultured Rickettsiales bacterium | reverse complement strand
TTTCATTATAAAACATATAATGGTGGTTTCTTTAAAAATAAGGAGTATGTAGGCAATAATAAGTGAACAGTGTGATTCGTAAGGGGAGTCAGTCGTAGAATATTCTCTCTTGCCCCCTGATAAGAGGGGATCTGACGGAGTCAGTAGAGGGGTTGATAAGAAATTGAAAATTGAAAATTAAGAATGTAGAATTAAAAATTAGAAAATTATAAATTAAAATGAAAAATAAAAAAATTAAATTAACAAATTCATTTTTATTATTTGTTGCTTATACAAATAATAAAAATAATTCTTATTATTTTAAAGATAAAAAATTTTAAAAAATAAAATATAATAATTTTTAATTCTCAGGTCAACACACCGTCAACTTTGTTGACACCTCCTTTACAAAGGGAGGCAGAGGTTTCTTTTTAAAACAATAATTCTTAATTTTACATTCTTAATTTTTAATTATTTATTTGTTTCAAAAAACAAACAAATACTGTCAACTCCCCGCTGACTTCATTAGCTCTCTACTTGCAAATGGGACGGAGAAGATAGTGTTTTATAACTACACTCGCACCACTTACAAATGGAGACAAAAGGGCGGTACTCACAGCTAGCATTTTCTTACGAAGTTGAGCAAAAACTTCTTTCAATCTTCAATTTCCTCTCTACAACCTATAAATATTTTTTTCATAAAAATACATAAAAATAATTTAAATTAACTATTGACTATTAAAAATTTGTGTTTTATATTCTAGTTGCGGTAGTGGTAATTGTTAAAACATATTTCTAGAGTTGTTTTATGCAAAAAATGAGACTTAAGCTAAAAAAGGAGTACTGATGAGTGTTCCTTTTTTATTTTGTGATAATTGGATTGTTAATATTAGACCTTTAAGATTTGTGGTGTTGGGTCTCTGAACCTAACACCTAAGGCTAACAGAAATAAAATAATATAAAATAAACTATAATATTTCTCTTATTAATTTGAGATTTGGTAGCATTAGGTGTCGGATTTGAAAATCCAACACCACAATGAAAAAATACAACACCACAATAAAGATTTTTAATACAGAACATCACATTCAACAGCCAACCTTTACTTTCCAACAGCTTTTCAGCAACAAATGAAACTTTTTTATAATTTTCAACTACACTTTTTTCACTCAAAATCTCGCCATCTTTCAAATAGAATATTTTGGCACTTTCTGGCAGCTGGTTATAAAAATATTACATCCAGTTCATCCCGCTCGCCTTGCCTTTTCAGAAAGCTATTTTCTTTTTTCAATTATTGATGGTGTAAAAGTATTGTATTAAATATTAATCAGAAACGATAAAATCATATGCTAGACTTGCCAAAGCAATATAATGATAGGCACGATTTTTATCTAAATTTTTTGCTAGTTTATGAGCTTTTTCATTCCTAAACATTTGTATTGACATATGAAGAAATTTAACGCCATCAAAAAAATCCTTTTCGACTTCTGATGTTGGCTTATGCCCAAAAATTTTTTCAAAATTTTCCTCTTTAAAAGCATTTGTTGCCTTTTCATCACCAGTAATTTCTCTTAATTTTTCTCTAACAATTTTATAAGATTCTTCAACAGCATGAAAATAATCCTCAACATCCAAATATTGTTTTATATGATTATAAATTTCCGGCTTTATTTCAACTGTTATATTACCAATTAAATTGTAATCATTATTTGTTGAATCACTTTCCAAACTTTCTTTTAGAGCCTCTAGTCTAGTTAATGTCCCTTTTAATTCATTGGCGGTAGATAAACTGTAATCTACATATTTTAATATATCTCTATATTTATCATTATCCATAATAAAAATATCTAATTTGCTATACCATTTTGTATATTTATCTTTATCCACACTTAAAACAAGTCCACTACCAAAAATATTCAATTCTTGAAATTGAGTTCTTAGTATTTCTTTTCCTTCGTTTATAAGAATCTCTATCTCTTTAATTATTTTTTTATTATTCATTTTTTATATACTCTAAATAATTATTATATTTTTGAAACATTATGTCTTTAATATATTTTTCCATATATTTATAATCAAGTTTACAATCATTATTTATTGGAAGAATAATTTTTTCCCTGGATATTCTAGTATCACTTATTTCACGATTAAAATTATATTTTTTTGATAATCTATTTGTCATAGTTGCTATAAATAAATATATAAATTTATTAAAATCATTATTTTGTAGATTGGTCACATGATCACTGGCTATATAATCAGACGGTTGATAAAATGTATTTCCAACACTTCCACTATTTGCTATACTCATACAATTACAATATTTTCTCATGTTTTTTTCTTTATATTTTATAAAATTATCAATACCATTATTCATTGCGGTCGATGAAACATATGGAATATTTCCAGACACCTGTTTTTCTCTTATTAGCCGTTTACCCCTCTTAATTCTTGTAAATATATCGACAATAAAAGTATCTCTCCATTTTTTATTAACTAAGCAATCCCCCCCCCCCCTCAACTTTTAGATTATCCATCTTATTTTTTGCATATTTTATATATTCTTGTCTCTTTTTATGCATTAATTCTTTTATATACTCCTCCATAAATTGATAGTCTGGTTCACCATTTGTGTTTATTGGAAGAAATATTATTCTACTATCAGATCTCTTTCCAGTCAATCCAACACCATAGCCAAATCCACAGTCTGAAATACTTTTATTTAAACAGTTTAATACAAATAATAAAGAATATTTAGATAAATTACTATTTTTATAATAATACATCTTATTACCAGTTATATACTCATAGGGCTGATAAAAATAAGTAGCATTTTCAGCCCCAAAAGATATTGTATTTTTCGGATTTATTATAAAATCATCCTCTTTTTTAACAATACAAAATAAACCATTATTTAAATTTGTTCTTGTTATATATGGAATTGAATTTTTCAAATTAGTATTTTCTTCTTTTAAATTATTAAAATGGTATGGTTTTGAATTAATACTATTACCAAAGATTTTTGTAACCTTAAACTCTTTCCACTCTCTATCGCTCAGTTTCATCATCTCCCCCATTATTATCTTCTTTAAATAAATATTCCCTACCATGCATAATCATTGAAAATTCAAAAGTTAAATAGTCATTTATTGTCTTTTCAAAATCTTTCTCCGTTGGTATTTCATCATTAAAATAATAAAAACTATGCAGCCATTCATCCGTATCTTCTATTGTTGTTTTTACACAAAATTTTGTTGTCTCTTCAACTCTATCATACCATACATCTAATAAATGCTGTTTTTTATCTTTGGCTGATTCCGTTTCAACTAAACCTATATGTGGTTTTACTTTAAAACCGTCATTTTCAAAATTTATAAATTTACAAATTTTATCCTTTTGATGTGGCTTTCCTACTGTAAATACAGCTATACAGGGCATCGTTCCAATACCATAGAATGTATCCTTATTTAGAGTAATTACACCCTCCAATGTGTGATATTTAAGAATATTTGATTTAATTGCCTGTTCATCTTTTGTTTTACCAGTCATTGAAGATTGCGGAACTATTACAACGCATTTTGCATTCTTAGTTAATGAGTTTAATAAATGTTCAACAAATGATATTTCATATAAATCTGGATTGTTTTTTGAACCTTGACTATATGGTGGATTCATAAAGCCAATAGTGGAACCTTTTTCTTGCAGTTTTTTTGGATTTTGTTCCAAAAAATCATCATTTATCAGATTACTTTTTCCATCGCCTCTTAAAATCATATTTGTTGTGGCAATAGCAAACATATATGGCTGTAATTCAATGCCGTGCAGTTGCTCTTCTCTTATATGATCAATAATATTTTTATTATCCTTAGCTAACTTAAACATATTGTGCATTGCAGCAATTAAAAATCCGCCAGTTCCACAACACGGATCTAATATAACATCATCAATTTTTAATTCCACTAAATCACAAAATAATTGTGTTATATGTTTTGGCGTCAATACTATACCTAATGATTGGGCATTACTACCACTATAACTCATAAATTCACCATAAAACCTACCTATATAATCTTCAGATGATTGAATGTATTTTATGGATTTAAAGATGTTTTTATATAAAAATTCTGCAAAATGTTTTAATGGTGTTTTATTTAATGTTTTATTAACATCATTTAACTTTGTTGTATCTTTTATAATAGAAAATTGAGATAAAATTTTGTCCCTTTTCACATCCGGAGCAACTCTAACCCTTCTTAAATTTGATTCAATAGCTTCATAGATTTTCTGTCCGTCAGTTTTAAATTTATCACCAGTTAAATTATCTATTGAAAAATTACCATTTTTAATTTCATCTAATGCCAACAATATACCAGAAACGACAAGAGGCTTATCCGTATCAGTCAAATTTCCATAGTTTCTTAAATCTTCATGCAATTCTTTGGCTTCTCTTAATATTTCTTCAATATCTTTTTCTTCATTTGTATTCTCTTTTAGAATTTCGTGTATATAATAATCATGTATATTATCTTTATTGAAGTTTATAAATGATTCAACATCTGGTAATTCTCTATAATCAGTTGTATTATCAACAAAAATAGGTGTAATTCTATGTCTTTTTTCATTACCAGAGACACCAAAGGCTAATATTTTTTTATAACTTGTATTTTTTGCTAAATGTTTTGCATAAAATAAAGCTCCATTTACTGCATAGTTTATTACATCTGAAATTTCTTTTGATATAACTCCGCCATCAAGTTTTACATGCCTATCCAAATCGGCCTTATCTTCAATAACGATTAAAAATTTATAATCCCCTTCTCCTACAATTCCAACATATTCTGGAAAGCCAACATTTCCGGTTCCTTTCTTAGAGGCTGTTTTTAAAGCATCATCAATTTCCTTTATTGAACTTCCTTGTGGATCGAGTTCAATATTTGCCTCTTTTAATAAATTATAAACCCATAAGTCAGTTTTTACTTCTTTTTTTGCCATACTTTTTCTCTCTATTTTTATCTTTTACAATTTTTAATTACTCTGAAGAAGCATCTAATCCCCCACCTTCAACACTGCCAAAAAGGCACTTTGTGGGATTTCCACATTTCCTACACTTCTCATTCTCTTCTTTCCCTTTTTCTGTTTTTCTAACAATTTTTTCTTTCTTGAAACATCACCACCATAGCATTTTGCAAGGACATCTTTTTTGTAGCCTGAAAGATCTTCTCTGGCAATGATTTTGCCGTCCATTGATGCCTGTATGGCAATTTTAAACATTTGTCTTGGTATTTCTTCTTTGAGTTTTTCAACGAGTTGTCTGCCTTTCTTAACAGCTTGTGATTGGTGCATTATGAGAGATAGGGCATCAACATTTTCACCGTTTACTAAAATTCCAACCTTTACGAGTTTTGATTCTTCATAACCATCAACATACCAGTCAAAACTTGCATAGCCCTTTGTGTATGATTTCAACTTATCATAGAAATCATAGACAATTTCATTGAGTGGTAATCTGTATGTTAAAACAGCTCTGTCGCCAACATATGTAAGATTTTTTTGTATACCCCTCCTATCAGTGCAAAGCTTTATAACATCTCCTAAATACTCGTCCGGTGTCATAATTGTAGCGGTAATCCAAGGTTCTTCCATTTTTGAAATATATTGTGGTTCTGGCATATCGGCAGGATTGTGAATTTCTAGATAATCCTTGCCTTCTTCAAATTTAAAACCTTTGGTTGTGTTTGTATAGATTCTGTAAATAACAGATGGGGCTGTTGTGATTAAGTCTAAATTATATTCTCTGTCCAACCTTTCTTGTATGATTTCAAGGTGCAAAAGTCCTAAAAAGCCACATCTAAAACCAAAACCCAATGCAGATGAAGTTTCTGGTTCATATTCAAAACTTGCATCGTTTAAGTGTAGTTTTGCAATACTCTCTTTAAAGTTGTCATAATCACTTGCATCAACAGGGTACATACCACAAAATACAACTGGCATATTAGGTTTAAATCCTGATAATGCTTCGGTAGTTATATCATCAGCATAAACAACCGTATCGCCAACTTTGCAATCATTTAGTGTTTTCATTTGTGCTGTGAAATAACCAATCTCACCAGCTCCTAATTCATTAACTTTCATTTTTTTAGGCGTAAAAATACCAACTTGATCAACTTGGAATGTATTTTGAGTTGAGTGCATTTTTATTTTATCACCCCTTCTTAATGTACCATCTACAACTCTAATTAAAATAACAATTCCAATATAACTATCATACCAACTATCAACAATTAAAACTTTAAGTGGTGCTGTTGGATCGCCTTTTGGGGCAGGCAGTAAACGAACTATACTTTCAAGGACTTCATGAATTCCAAGTCCAGTTTTAGCAGATGCTTCAACGGCGCAAGATGTATTTAGTCCAATAATTTCTTCTATTTGTTTTTTAGTTTTTTCAACATCAGCAGAAGGCAAATCCACCTTGTTTAAAACAGGTATAATTTCATGATTGTTATCAATAGCTTGATAGGCATTTGCAAGGGTTTGAGCTTCAACACCTTGTGTAGCGTCTACAACAAGCAAACTACCTTCACAAGACGCAAGTGAACGACTAACCTCATAGCCAAAGTCAACATGCCCTGGGGTATCCATAAGATTTAAATAATATGTATTTCCATCATCAGCTTTATATGTCAACCTAACGGTTTGCGATTTTATTGTAATTCCTTTTTCTTTCTCTAAATCCATATTATCAAGTATTCTATCTTCCATTTCTCTTTTTTCAAGTCCACCACATGCTTCAATCAATCTATCAGCAAGCGTTGATTTTCCATGATCTATATGTGCTATAATTGCAAAATTTCTTATTCTACTTAAATCTGTTGACATATTTTATTTTTAATATTCAGTTAATAAAAAAATTAGTGGATTTAATTTAATTTTTCAAGGGAAATGAAAAAACTACACAATAAAATTGTAGTTTATTATTCATATTAAAAACTCAACATTTGTTTATTGTTGTTTAATTTCAATTACCACTAAAATATAAATTTTTAGTCCCTATATTCTTTTTTAACAGAATAGCAAAAACAATTAAGTAATTATGCAAGAAAAGTTCATACAAAAATTATAAGACTCAACCACTTTATATTTTTGATAAATAAGTTAGATTTTTTTATTTCTTAAATAAGTTGGAATATCTAATATTTTATTATCCAATACATCATCCAAGTTATTATTTCTAATTTCTATCTTTTTATTTTTTGTTTCAAAAACGCTATCATTATGTCTTCTATTTTCCTCTTTATTTTTCTTTGAAGAAAAGTTATTAAAAAAGCCAAACAAAACTGAATTATTCTTTTTATTATCTTCCACTATTACTTCTTCTATTTGTGGATCACTCATATCAAAATAATCACCATCTTTCTGAGCTGATAATCTTGTTTTACTTACGAAAGATCTTTGTTGAGGTTGCTTTGTTAAAACATTTTCCGATTTTTCTTTATTATCGTTAATTCTAACTTGCTCTATAACGGTTTCATTTTTTTCTTCTTTTTTTGTATCAGTAAAAATATTAGCTATATTATTTGCCATATCTTCATCTACTTTATTTTTACCGATATTATTCTCTTCTTCATCTTTATTGGTTGTTTCTGACTCTTTCTGCTCTTCTAAATTATCATACGGAAAAGTCTCTTGCATTCCAGTAGCAAAGATTGAAACTCTAACTTTTCCTTCTAAATCCTTTGAAAAAGCTGTACCGACTTTAATAGTAGCTTTATTGCTTCCTATTTCTTCTCTAATTCTCTTTGCTGCTTCATCAAACTCAAATAATGTCATATCTGGTGAGCCTGTAATGTTAATTAAGGCACCTGTTGCACCTTTTATGTTAACATCTTCAAGTAATGGATTAGAAAGAGCTTCTTCAACAGCTTTTATAGCTCTATCTTCACCTTCACCTTCACCCATCCCCATCATTGCTCTACCCATTTTTTTAATAACCATTCTAACATCAGCAAAATCAAGATTAATTAAACCGGGCGTCGTAATAAGATCTGTAATGCCTTTTACACCTAAATATAAAACATTATCGGAACAAGCAAAAGCATCTTGCAGTGTTGTTTCCTTATTTGCAATTCTAAATAAATTCTCATTAGGTAATACAATCATCGTATCAACATATTTTCGTAATTCCGCAATACCTTGTTCAGCTATTCTAAGTCTAACTTCAGCCTCATATTGAAATGGTTTTGTTACAACAGCAACAGTTAATATATCTTTTTCTTTCGCTAATTTTGCAATATATGGCGTAGCACCAGTACCAGTACCACCACCCATACCAGCGGTTAAAAAAAGTAATTCTACATCTTTTAATGCATCTTCTATTTCTTCTTTTGACTCCTCGGCAGCAGCAAGAGCTATTTCTGGATAAGAACCAGCACCTTGACCTTTTGTAGTATTTTTACCTAATTGAATAACTCTTGGAGCCATTGAATTTGCAAGACATTGCATATCTGTATTGACAGCTATAAATTCAACACCTTCTATTTTTCTTTTCATCATATTGTTGATAGCATTACATCCACCACCGCCAACTCCCATAACAAGAATCTTTGGCAACTTACCATATTGCTCAGCATTTTTTAATGAAATAAGTGTTGTACCTTCTGTCATCTTTTAAAACAATGTTTACATAAACAAATATTAGCTTGCAAAATACTTAAAAGTCAATATATTTTTTATTTTTCACTTTTATATAATCCGTGTATATTGCAATATTCGCGAACAATAAAATGTTCATCTTTTATATCCTCAAAAAATGCTTCTGGCGCATTGTTAGGTTTTAGAAATTTTTTATATGTTTTGTCGCCAGCAATTATTTCTATCCACTCTATATAATGTTCTTCTAACATAGGATGTGGAACTGATCCAACCTTTATTAAATAACCATTATCTTTCTTTTCTATAACTGGAACATGTTTTTCTAACGAACCATCAGTCATACCTTCTTTCTGTAAATCCATTGGTTTACCACAACAAACCATTTTTCCACCACCAGCATTTAATACCTCAACTATATTACCACATACAGAACATTTATAAATTTGTAATTTTTCCATAATCATTACCAAAGTTATTCAACTTACAGTTGTTATGTTATATATAATTATTTTAAAATCAACAATAAAATTTTATTAATGCAAAGTATTGCTAATTTCTATATATTGTTTGATCGCCATATTACAATATAATTTGTCAAACAATAAAAAATCAATTAAATACCCCACCTCCCACTAATGGACATCTCTCTATTTCATCCCTGCTAAGGTGTACTCCTCTATTTCTTCCCACTGTTAAGAGATATCTCTCTATTCCATTTCATGTTAAGAGATAATTCTCTATCCCCACTTGATAAGGGTACACCCCATCCCCCCTGATAAGTTCCCCTTATTTTCCCCCTGATAAGGGGTACCTATCCAATTCCCCCCCCATGATAAGGGGGGCAAGGGGGGTTAAAATACTTTGATTGTTTTAAACTATGTTTTTTATGTTAATATATTATTTATATAACATTAATAATATATTTAATGTGTGATTATAGTATTTAATAATATGTAGTAGTAGTATTGTATTATTAATTATTATTTTATTTATTAAATAGATATATTATTCTATTCTTAATTATTATTATAATTCTTAATTATTTATTTTGTTTTATTAAAAAATAAAACAAAATAAATGTTATTAACCCCCCTGTCAGTCTACGACTGACTCCCCCCTTATCAGGGGGGCGAAGGAGAGATGTTGACTACGTCAGCTCCCCCCTTATCAGGGGGGCGAAGGAGAGGATATTCTGCGATTGACTCCCCCATTACAAGATGAGATATAGAGTTTTTATTTATTTTATCACTACTACAATATCTATATTTTAAATTAATATATATTATAATTAGTTATATAATATAATATCTCACAATTTAATATTATAAATAAAATTTAAAATATATTAAAGTTAAAGATGCCTAACATTTTTATTTATGCTTTAAATTTATAATACATAATTAATTATGTTATTAAGTTGTTGTAATATTGGATATATAAATACTTTTTTCACCATTAAAATAAGAAAAATTATCAGCATACGATTTAAGTAAACAATAAAACCACCCCACCCAACATAACTTCTCTAAAAAAATATTGAAATGAAAACTGGCGCGAGTGAAGGGACTTGAACCCTCGGCCTTCTGCGTGACAGGCAGACGCTCTAACCAGCTGAGCTACACCCGCATACATGGTGGGTGCTATAGGATTCGAACCTATGACCCCCTGCTTGTAAGGCAGATGCTCTAACCAACTGAGCTAAGCACCCATGTACAGATAAATGCTAATTTATACTTTTTAAAAAAGCAAGAAAAAAATAATATTTTAAATAAAATTTTTTAATTTGCTTTTTATTTTTTTATTGTTATAACATTTTTAGTTTAATAACCAATTAAATTCTATGAATAAAACTCATAAAATTAAACCATCAGTTTTAAAAGCATATGATATTAGAGGTATTGTTGATAAAGAAATAACCGAAGTTGATGCATATTTTATCGGAAGGGGTTTTGGTACAATTTTAAGAAAACAAAACAAAAAAACTTGCGTTTTAGGATATGACGGAAGACATACATCCGTTCCTTATTCAAAAGAATGCGCAAAAGGACTTGCTGAGTGCGGTATAGATGTTATTGTTGTTGGATTATTATCAACACCCGGTGTATATTTTGCAATGAAGTTTTTGAAAGCTGATGCAGGTTTTATAATTAGTGCATCTCATAATCCAAAAGAATATAATGGATTCAAAATGTTAACACAAGAAGGTCCATTTTGGGATGATGATATACAAGAAATTGGTAGAATTACTGAAAGTGGCTCTTTTATTGATGGTAATGGAACTATTACTGAAAATGAAGACATTAAATCTGAGTATGTTAAATTTTTACTAAGTCAATTAAAACCAACAAAAAAGCAATTAAATGTTGTATGGGATTGCGGAAATGGTGCGGTTGGTGCCGTGATAAATGAAGTCGTAAGCAAATTACCTGGTAAACATAAAATAATTTATGGTGATGTTGATGGAGATTTTCCAAATCATCATCCAGACCCATCTGTTATTAAAAATTTAGAAGATTTAAAAAATGAAGTTCTAAACGGAAAATTTGATTTAGGTGTAGCTTTTGATGGTGATGGTGATAGACTTGGTGTTGTTGATGAAACCGGCAATATTCTTTATGGCGACCAACTTTTATTGGTATTTGCAAGAGAATTTTTAAAGACACATAAAGGCGAAAAAGTAATGTCAGAAGTAAAAGCAAGCAAGGTTTTATATGATGATATTGAACAACATGGCGGAATACCAGTTATGTGGAAACCTGGACATTCAACTATCAAAGCAAAAATGAAATCTGATAATATAAAATTAGCAGGCGAAACAAGCGGACACATTTATTGGGGCGAGAATTATAATTTTGATGATGGCTTATATAGTTCAATTAAATTATTAAATATTTTAGGAAACAGTGATAAAACATTGGGAGAAATTGTAAAATCTTTACCAAAAACATACAGTACAACCGAAATCAGAATTACAGTTGGCGATGTTGAAAAATTTGAGATAACTAAAAAGTTAGCTGGCAATTTAAGAAAAGAAAATAGAGATTTTATTGATGTTGATGGTGTTAGAGCTAACTTAAAAGATGGCTGGTGGTTAGTTAGAGCTTCAAATACTCAACCAGATTTAACTATAAGATGCGAAGCTATCAGTGAAAATGGTTTGGAAATCGTAAAAAAAGACTTAATGAAAAAATTAAGCGAAGTTGGCGTAGAAGCTAAAATATAATTAAAATTGTAATATCTCATAAAAATGCTACCCGATTATTCAAAGGTAGCATTTTTATTTATATATTGGTATAATTATATTTTACATAAAAATTAACAAAAAATATAATTTTATACATAATAATAATTTATTATTTAAATTTAACTTGACTTTATTATTTTATTCATTATAATTACTATTATTATTAATTATATTAATAATTATGTATCAAATATATGAAATATTACATAAAGAGTATCCACAAATGACTTATTTATCAAAATATAAAAAACCAGAAGAAAAAATATCCGAAGAGGTAATAGAAATAAATAGACAATTTATACAAATTCTAAAAGCATCTCATGGTCAACTGTCAAATGAAAAATTATATAATGATTTTTTAAAACAGTTAACAATTTTATTAATTGACTTTAACAACTCTGGAAAAAGTTTACGGGATTTTTTATATTCAAATAATACTTTCATAAATTTTGTATCAAAACATAGAGAATATTCATATAATATTAGAAATTTAAATAAAAGAATAGAAGAGTATAATCCATATAAAAAAAATAGTGATTATTTAGCAACTATTGCATTAATCAATACATTGAAAAACAATTCAAAATATATTAAGCAAAAAAATATTAAAATGGAATCTTTTGCTTGCGGTAATACGTTTGAAGCATACGAATGCTCATTATTAACAAAAAAAGATTTATTAAATGGCATGCCTATGGTACTTGGAGGTATTACCCCTTGCTGTTTAAATATTGGTGCTACTGGTGGAAATTTTTCATTATACTCAATATTAGACCCAAATGCAAATTTTGTTGTAGTTAAACAATATGGTAAAATTATATCTCACGCATTAATTTGGCTATCAGAAGATAAAAGAACTATTGTAATAGATTCAATAGATCCAACAATGCAAAACAATTTCTATAAGAATCCTAGAAATAGGGGTGATGGTGAGGAAGAAATTAACAGACGAAAAAATAGAAACACCCTTAAAACTTATAATCGAATCGCTTATGAATTATTAAGAAACAACCCAAAAATAAAACAAGTAAGCATATCTCTTGGTGGAAATACTATGAAGGCTATAGGAATTGAATGTAAAAATAATACACCAAATATTTTTGAACAGAATACAAATATATCAGAAATAACAAAAAAGAAAAAAGAAATAGAAGAATTAACTGGATGGTTTCACATACCATGTACTATACCAGTTCAACCAATTAATGGTGATAAGTTTTTAATGAATAATTCCAGTATACATGGTATAACATTTTTAAATCAGTTAACAATGATACAACAACAAAAAGAACAAAGAGATGAAATTTGCCGTGAAGCATCGTAAAAAGTACTTAATAATAATTGGAGATAAAATGAATATTTATATAAAAAATGCTTTTATTAATAATATGTATAATTTAAAAGGTAGTCCAGCTAGCGTAGAGTTAGTTGAAAATATAGATGATATAGAATACATGTTATATCAAACAAAAAAATTAAAACTCCCAATAAGTGTTTTTTTGAAAAAAACAAATACTGAAAATAAATTTAAAGTAAGATATTTTATAGAAGATGGGGAAGAGCCTATTTGTGGACACGGTACAATCGTTGCAACCCAATTTTTATTAGATAATAATTTAATAGATCAAAACCATATTCAAAATATAGAATATATTCCTATGTTTTCTAATAACAAATACGGAAATAATAAACAAAATAATATTTGTGCTAAAATTAATAAAGATTCTATATCAATTTTTATTTCTACAATAAAAACTAAAATTATAACAGAAGAAAAGAAACAAGAAATTATTAAAAGTATTTCGGAAATAAATCATGAATATTTTGAAATATTGAATATAGTTGAAGGTGAATTTGATTATACAGTAGAAATAAAGAAAAGCAAATTTGCGCAAAATAAAAAAATATCATCATTAGAAGTTATAAAAAATATAACTCCAAATTTTGACTTAATAGAAAATATTTTATTATCAAACAATAAATTATGCAGAGGGATTGATGTTTTAATAAGAAATGATGATATTAAAGACAAAATATCATGCGATTATTTTACAAGAATTTTTTTGCCACTTGGAGCATCTCCTGAATTTAAAGAAGATCCAGCTTGTGGTTCCGGAAGTGCATATATTTCAAGATATTTAACTGAATATAATAGTAAATTAATTGGAAAAAAATTAAATTTTTATCAAGCATCGAACTCCGGTGCATTTATATCAACAAAAACACTTGATAATAATATAATTGAAGTAATGGGAAAAGTAAAATAAAATTATTTTGATAAAATTAATTCAATCTTTCCACCATTACTTCCTATACCATACAAATTATTATTTAATGAAAATGGTATACTATAAAAATCAAATAATAGTTGTTCATTTTCAATTATATTTCCATTATGTGGATTAAATACTTTATATTCGCTTAAATTATTGAAAGCATACAGATTATCATTTATAAAGACCAAAGATTTATAATAAATTAAATCTTTTTTATTGATCATGTCTTTATATTTATCTAATTCTTTAAACCAAGCTATCTTGCCATTATATACGTTTAAACATACAAGAATATTATCTGTCGTAATTAAATAAGCATAATTATTATTAATTAAAACATTCGTTAAAGATGGAAGATTTTGTTTCCATAAAATCCGCATATTATTTAAATCCAACGCTTGAGTAATTCCATTATTTGCAGTTGCAATTAAAATATTGTTTTTTATTACTGGTGTACTATCTATGTCTGTTAATTCAAAATTAGAAAATATTAAATATCTACCGGTTAGATTTGTACTAAATACCGTATTTCCATTTACTCTATTTATAATAAATAATTCACCAGATGAATAAGAAGCTATTACATAATCTTTATATATGACTGGATTTGCTGAACCTAAAATCGCAGAGTCTTTAACTGTTCCGTAATGAATCCATTTTATTCTACTATCATTTATATCCAAGGCATATAATTTATTATCATTCGTAATTACATAAAGAGTATCCTCATAGATAACTGGCGTTGATATCGGAATAGCATTTAATTGTTTTTTCCATAATAAATCACCATCCTTTGATACGGCTATTATTTCATTCATTCTATCTGATATAAATAAAGTATTATTATAAAATGATATTTTTCCACCAAAATAATTAATTGTGCTATTATTCTCTATAATTTTGGTTTTCCATAAAATATCTTTTAAATTATCTATTTTTCTGGCAATTATATTTCCGCTACTATCAAGATAATAAACAATATTATCAACTATTACCGGACTTGAAAAAAAATAATTTTTTATTCCAAATTTCTTACTAGCTATACTTTTTTCAATAAAATTCAAATTATCAACTTTATAATTTTCAATAGATTGATTAAGCGTTGAACTATCTCCATAATAATTCTGAAATGTTTTTGCTTTTGATATTTTTATATCTTCTTTATTGCCAAAAACTTGTATTGATGAATTATTATTTGAAAATATATTCTTTCTTTCACCTAAAATTGGTTTTTTCTTAGAACAAGACATTGCAAGTAATGAAATTATAATTATAAGATATATTTTTTTCATAATTTTTTTATAAATAAATATGTTAAAATGTACAATGAAAAAAGTTATAGTCAAGTTATAATAATGTTATACTTTATATTCATATAATTGATAAACAACAATTATGTAAAAAAATATACCATTATTTAAAGAGAGATATTGAATTAGTATTTATTGCTAAATGAACTCAACAACTTTTTTAATTCATCGGCTAAATCAACCTTTTCCCAACCAAAACCACCATCGGATGTTGGTTTTCTACCAAAATGTCCATATGTTGCTGTTTGTTTATATATTGGTTTTTTTAATCCTAATCTTTCCTTGATTTTAGACGGTCTTAAATCAACTAATTCTTCTAATTTTTGTTGAATTTTATCTTCATCAACTTTATTTGTACCTTGACAATTTATATAGAAAGATAAAGGCTTAGCAACGCCAATAGCATATGATAATTGAATTAAGCATTTATCAGCAAGTCCGCTAGCAACAACATTTTTAGCTAAATATCTTGCCATATATGCGGAGCTTCTATCAACTTTACTTGGATCTTTTCCAGAAAATGCTCCACCACCATGTGGTGCATAACCACCATATGTATCAACTATAATTTTTCTACCAGTTAAACCAGTATCACCATCTGGACCACCTATTACAAACCTTCCAGTTGGATTAATCAATATGTCTTTATCATCTTTTGGCATCCAACCTGCTGGTAAAGTCTTTTCAATATATGGAATAATTGCTTTTCTAACATCTTCTGTTGTTAGATGTTCTCTGTGTTGAATTGATACCAAAACTTTTGAAGCTCTTACTGGTTTATCATCAATATATTCAAGTGTAATTTGCGATTTAGCATCTGGACCTAAATCTTTTAGCTTGCCAGACTTAATATCTGCCATTATATTGAATAATATTTTATTTGCATAATAAATTGCTGATGGCATATAATCTTCTGTCTCATTTGTTGCATAACCAAACATTATGCCTTGATCACCAGCACCTTCATTATCAGCATCCTTACCAACATCCACACCAATAGCTATATCGCAAGATTGAATGTGGAGCAAATTTTCAATTTTAACAGTCTTCCAATTAAATCCTTCTTGTTCATAGCCTATTTCTTTAATTGTATTTCTAACTATATTATCAACTTCCTCATCGGTCAAATAATCGCAATTGGAAACTCTAACTTCACCCCCAATAATAACTCTATTTGTTGTTGCAAATGTTTCACAAGCGACTTTTGCGTTTGGATCTCTTAATAAATATGCATCCAAAATAGCATCTGATATTTGGTCGCAAATTTTATCTGGATGTCCTTCTGACACAGATTCGCTTGTAAAAAAGTATTGCCTATTCATTTTTACTTCTATTCATTATATAACAAAATTAATCAATCTATTAGGAACAATTATAACTTTTTTAATTTCTTTTCCTTCAAGATATTTTTTTACATTCTCCTGATTTTTAGCTAACTCTTCAATAATTTTTTTATCTTCATCTTTTTTAGCTTTTATATCACCCCTTAATTTTCCATTTACTTGTATAGCAATGGTTATTTCACTATCAACTGTCAATTTTTCGTCAAATTTTGGCCATTCTGCAATATCCAACGTTTCATTGTGTTTTAACATCTTATTTAATTCTTCACAAACATGCGGTGCAAATGGAGCCAACATTTTGATTAAATTTGAAATTGCTAAATATTTTATAGCTAAATCTTCATCGTCATTTATTTTCGCTTTTTCTATAAAATTAGAAAACTCCCTTAATCTAGCAATAGCTTTATTAAATTCCATATTATTAAAATAAGATGTAATATCTTTTATTGCTTTATGGTTTTCAATTAATAATTCATTCTTTTTATTAATTTTAATATTTTTTATCCTATCCAAATCTTGTTCTAATGCAAAAGTTGCGCCAATTTTCCATACTCTATTAATGTATTTCCAAGTTCCTTCAATACCTTCTGTTGTCCATTCAAAATCTTTATCTGCAGGCGTATCTGATAATACAAACAATCTGGCTGAATCTGCACCATAATCTTCTATTACAGTATTAATATCAACAACATTGCATTTTGATTTACTCATTTTGATGATACCCTGACAATTTAACTCTTCACCAGTATTTATATCATAATACTTTCCATTTTCTTCTTTTACATTCCAAGGGTAGCACCATTCTTTTTTACAATTTTTATAGGCTTTATGACATACCATACCTTGATTGAATAATCTTTTTGCTGGTTCTTTAATTGATTTATCAATATAGCCCATATCAGCCATAACTTTTGTGAAAAATCTTGAGTAAATTAAATGCATTGTTGCATGTTCTATACCACCAACATATTGGTTTATTGGCAAGAGTTTATTGCATAATTCAGTATTTACTGGATTTTTTTTGTCTAAATCAACAAATCTCATAAAATACCAAGAAGAATCAACAAATGTATCCATTGTGTCAGTTTCTCTGATAGCTGGTCTACCACAGCAAGGGCATGTTGTATGTTTCCAAGTTGGATGATTTGCCAAAGGATTTCCTTTTCCGTCAAAAACCACATCTTCTGGTAATTTTACTGGCAAATTTTCTTCTTTCTCAGGAACAACACCACAGTGTTCACAATAAATCATAGGAATAGGGCAACCCCAATATCTCTGTCTTGAAACGCCCCAATCTCTCAATCTATAATTAATTTTTCTTTCGCCAATTCCCAATTCTTCAATTTTTTCAATAGCTTTTTGTTTTGCTTCTTTTGTAGGAAGTCCATTCAAGAAGTCGGAGTTTATAGCTATACCTTCATCAGTAAAAGGTAATTGAAAGTTGAAAGTTGAAAGTTGAAAATTATTTTCATTATTTTGGGATTCGTCCCCACTTTCACCTTGATGGGAAGGGGAATTTTGTGTAATTTCACTTTCTGGTGCTACAACTGGTTTAATTGGTAAATTATATTTTGTTGCGAAATCATAATCTCTTTGATCATGAGCAGGGCAGGCAAAAATTGCGCCAGTTCCGTAGTCCATTAAAATAAAGTTAGCTATCCAAACTGGCAATTTCCAATTTTTATCAAATGGATGTTCCACAAAAATTCCAGTAGGTATTCCTTTTTTCTCCATAGTTTCTAGACTTTCTTCGTCAACAGGAGCTTTTTTACATTCTTCTATAAAATCAGCAATTTCCTTATTATTTTTTGCCAATTCTTCTGCTAATGGGTGATTTGGTGAAATACCAACAAAACTAGCACCAAATAGTGTGTCAGGTCTTGTTGTATAAACTTCTATAAAATCAAAAGCTTTTGCACTCTCATTACAAAGTTTAGCAGAAGAATTGTTAGCTTTATCTTTACAGATACCAAATCTAACAGTAGCTCCTTCGCTTTTTCCAATCCAATTTTCTTGCATTAACCTAACTTTTTCAGGCCAACCTTTCAAATCGCCATTTTTAATTCCATCTAATAATTTGTCAGCATATTTTGTAATTTTAAAGAACCATTGTTTTAATTTTTTCTTTTCAACTAATGCGTCGCTTCTCCAGCCTCTACCATCAATAACTTGTTCATTAGCTAAAACAGTTTGATCTACGGGGTCCCAATTTACATAACTTTCCTTTTGATAAGCTAGACCATGTTTATATAAATCTATAAATAATTTTTGTTGAAAGCCATAATATTCTGGGTCGCAAGTAGCAAAAACTCTTGATATATCAAAAGATAGACCACATGATAACATTGACTTCATAATTTTGTCTAGATTTTTGTAAGTCCATTCACTTGGATGAATACCTCTTTTAATTGCAGCATTTTCAGCTGGTAAACCAAAAGCATCTGCACCAGTTGGATGCAAAACATTATAGCCCTGTAATCTTTTGAATCTTGCTATTACATCACTTATAGAAAAGTTTCTTAAATGTCCAACATGCATTTCGCCAGATGGATACAAAAACATTGGCAACATGTAAAATTTTTCTCTTTTATTATTTGGGTCAAAATGAAAAGTATTGTTATCAGCCCAAAATTTTTGCCATTTTTTTTCGGTTAATTTATGATTATAATTCTCAACTTGCACCATAGAAAACAAAATTATTATCAATCTAATAAAATTAGTTTATTATAGATATATTTAATTGCAAATATTTTATTAAATAAAATTATTTCTTATATTAATTAGACTTATTAATCCAAATTCCAGATAGAATTTTTTATATTTTTTTCCACAAAAGAAGCATGTTCTTTTTCTTCATCTTCTGTTATTTTAAAATTTCTACTTGGTAATTTTTGATTATTATTTATAGATTGCAATAATGTTTCCATATCAATCATTTGTTGAATTTCTTCCTTATTTTCAAAAAATTGGGATTGTTCCTCTTGTGTCAAACACAAATACACTTCTGCCAATAATTCAGCATCAAGCAAAGCTCCATGTTTATCTCTTCTTGAATTATCAATATTAAATCTTTCACACAAAACGTCTAGGTTATTTTTTTTACCTGGAAATTTAATTTTTGCTAAATTTAGCGAGTCCACAACGCTATTTTTTAATGGCTCTTTGCCTAATAAACTTAATTCATGGTTTACGAAAGCAATATCAAATCCAGCATTATGAGCAACTAATTGGCTATCACCTATAAATTCAAGGAAATTATCAACGATCTCTGAAAAAAATGGTTTGTCTTTTAATATTTCATCAGTCAATCCTGTAATTTGTATAGATTCTAAACTATTCTTTCTATCTGGATTAATTATTTCTCTAAAAGTATTGCCTGTAATTTTTCTATCAACAATTTCAACGCAACCAATTTCAGTAATTCTATCGCCAGATTTTGGATCTAAACCAGTAGTTTCTGTATCAAAACAAATTTCTCTCATTTTATATTCTTCTAATTATTTTTTCCATTATAGGAATTAAATTATCCCTTAAAAATGTTTTTATTTCCATTCTTACTCTAATTTTAATTTTATTCTTTAAATCATCTGGCAAATTTAACTCATCCCATAATTCTTCATTTAATTTAATATTCTTAATTATACTACTATTATTTTTATATTCTTCATCAAAGTTATCAAAATTATCTTCTTGAATTGTTTCTTTTTTACTATCCATTTCTTCTTCAATAACATTTGTAGAATTATCAACCAATTCCTCAGCATTGTTTTCGGCATTTTTGGAATTTTTTTTCAAGAAATCATCAAGATTATCCAAGTTTAAATTAGCAAGATCATTATTATCTTTTTCCGTATTGACAACAGGTGTTAATTCTATATTTTCAATTTCCTTTTCTTCTTTTTTCTCAGCTTCTTCCCTCTTTTTTTCCTCTAAGATCTTTTTTTCTCTTTCTTCTTGAATTTCTTGTACAAAATCATCATTAATAGCTTCTAAATCTTGAACAAGAGTATCTGGCATAATTGGTTGAACTTCTTGATTATTTACCGTATTTTGTATTTCTACTTGTTTAGTTTCCTCTTGTTTAGTTTCTGTTTGTTGTACCTGTGTTTCTGGGCTTTGTGGCATTGATTCTTGTATATTATTTTGTTGAACCATTGTATCTTGTACAGATGTTTCTTGTTTATTTGGTTGCTGAACTACTGTACTTTGTGCCACTGTTTCTTGTGTATTTATTGATTTGTTTTCTTGTTGCTGAGCAACTGTTTGTAAAACTTCTTGTTGTTTTATTTCTTGTGTTTGTACACTTGGTTGCTTTACTTCTTGAATAACAGGTTGTTGTTGTACTGACTGCTGTTGTACGGGCTGACTTGTTTGTTGTTCTTGTGTGAATTGTGGTTGAGTCTGTTGAGCAACTGTTTGCTGTTGCGATTGTTGAGTATTTTGATTATGTATTAATGGTTGTTGAGTTGTTTGGTCTTGTGTTGAAGTTGGTTGAACTATTGGTTGTGGTTGAGATGTTTGTTTATTTTGATCATCAATAATTAAATCACTCTTCATATTTAAATCATCCAAAGAACTTAAATGTTCATCATATATATCATTATTTGCAACAGCATTTGCAATAGTTTCCAGATGTTTTACTGGAAGTTCATTATCCTTATTATCTAATAATCCTAAATCCAATTCAGATATTTGTTGGTCATGAAAATTTTTAAAATCATCATCCTTATTACTATCCTGATTAAAAATCTGTTGACTAACGTTTTCTACAATTTCATCACTGAGATCTTTTTTTTCAAGCTCTTTTGTTAAATTGATATTAGAATTATTCAATTCACTAACTTTTGATAAATCATTATTTTCATTTAAAAAGTCTTCGTTTTTTGAGTTATCCATTTTCTTACCATTACTTTATTAAATAAAAAGATCATTTGAATTTAATTCGCCCATAAGCATTTTTAAAGTATAATAATACATTATCATATTTGTTTTACTTTTTAAATATGCAACCTCTGTATCATAATATTCTCTTCTTCTATTTAAAACATCAACAACCATAGCTCTACCAACTTTTTCTTCTGCCATTGTGCTTTCATAAGCTATTTTTGCAGAATCTCTATAAGCTTTACTGCTTACTATCAAACTTTTTGAAGACAAAAACTCATCATAAGTTGTAATTGTTTGAGTTGACAAATTTTCTTTAACATCATTTAATGTGAATTTTGCCTCATTTAATAAATGTCCAGCTTCTTTATGCGACGCATATTCAACACCAGATTGAAATAAAGGTACTTTTAAATTTAGACTAACACTACCAGCAGTTTGAACTATAACATCCGATGTTTTTTGTTTACCATATTGTGCATTTAAAAATAGCTCTGGTAAAAAGTTTGTTTTAGCAAAATGTAAATTATTTTTATTCATTTCATAATTATATTTTGCCATTTGATATTGCGGATTTTTATTTAAAGCATTTTCAAGAACACTATTATAGTCTATATTGTAATTTAAACTTTCCTGAAAAATATCATCATACTTAACATCAATATTTTCTGGATCTATTTTGGTTATTTTAAAAAAATTAGACTTTGCAGTTGAATAATTTGTTTTTGCATTAATTGTATCGCTTTTTGCTGAACTATATCTAGCTTCGGCTAGTGATAAATCAGCAATAGTAGTTCTTCCAACTTCTTTTCTGGCTTTAACATACTTATAATTATTTTTTAAAGATTCTTCATTTTGTATTGATAATTCTAGTATTTCTTTATTTTGCAACAAATTTACTAACGCGTAAATTGTATTATAAAAAGTTTCTTGCTCCACTTGAAATAATTTATTTTGTTGTATTAAAATTTGGTTTTTTACCGCCTTCATTTGAGTTAGTGTTCTGCCACTTTTAAATATTGGTTGATTTAAATAAATGGAATTATTCATTAACTCACCTTCTGTATCTATAATAAATTTCATTGCATCATTACCCATATTTTCCTTGAAATCAGTATACCCATAGTTCAAATCAATTCCTATATTTGGTAATGCATTTTTTCCCAATGTTTTAAGCTTTAAAGTTTGAATAGCTTTTGTTTTTTCTCTTTCAGCATTTAGATTATCATTATTATTAAAGGTAAATTCTAATATTTCCCTAAAATTCAACTTTTTTTCAGCTAATATCTCTTCTTTTTGTTCCGCAGATACAATATTAAAAGGAATTATACATAAGATATTTAACAAAAAAATAACAAAGGCTCTCTTAATATAAATATAAGACATTTTACTAAATTTTTTTATTTTATATTAATAATATTAATTTAAAAAACAAGATTAATTAAATAAATATTATCTAGACTTTTAATTTTATATTTTTAAACTATATAATCAAGGTATTAAATAAAATTATATAAAAATGTTAGGTTTAGTTAAGAGGGTATTTTCATCCAATAATAGAAGACAAATTCAAAAAATGCAATTAATAGTAGATAAAATAAATTCATTGGAAAAAAACTATATTAAAATGAGTGATGATGGTTTAAGAGCTCAGACAGATATTCTTAAAGCTAGACTAAAAGCTGGTGAAAGCTTAAATGATATTTTGCCTTATGCCTTTGCTGTTGTTAGAGAGGCTTCAAAAAGAGTACTTGGACAAAGACATTATGATGTACAGATGATTGGTGGTATAGTCTTACATAGAGGTGAAATTGCTGAAATGAAAACTGGTGAAGGTAAGACACTTGTTGCTACTTTACCGTCATATTTAAACGCCCTAGAAGGAAAAGGAGTTCATGTTGTTACAGTTAATGATTATTTAGCAAAAAGGGATGCCGAATGGATGGGTGGTATTCATAGATTTTTAGGTTTAACCGTTGGCTGTGTTTTACACAGCATGGAAGACGAGGAGAGAAAAAAGGCTTATAACCGTGATATAACATACGGTACAAATAGTGAATTTGGTTTTGATTATTTAAGAGATAATATGAAATATAGTCTTGAATCTATGTGCCAAAGACCTTTTAATTATGCAATAGTTGATGAGGTTGATTCAATTCTTATAGATGAAGCTAGAACCCCATTGATTATTTCTGGTCCAACAGATGATAATTCTGAATTATACAAAAAAGTAAATGACATAGTTAAGAAAATACCTGATGGTTATTTTGATATTAATGAAAAAGACAGACAAGTTTCATTTACGGAAGAAGGAAATGAATGGTTAGAAAAAGAGCTTAAAAATGTTGGATTAATTGAAGAAAACGGTAATCTGTATAATGTAAAATATATGGATCTAATACACCATGCAAATCAAGCTTTAAGGGCTCACAAATTATTTAAAAATGAAGTTGATTATATAGTAAAAGACGGACAAGTTTATATCGTTGATGAATTTACTGGAAGAATTATGGAGGGTAGAAGATTCTCCGATGGTTTACATCAAGCACTTGAAGCAAAAGAAGGTGTTGAAGTACAAAATGAAAATCAAACCCTTGCAAGTATTACATATCAAAATTATTTTAGAATGTATCCTAAACTGGCTGGTATGACTGGTACAGCATCAACAGAGGCTAGTGAATTTGAATTTATTTATGGTTTAAAAACAGTTGAAATACCTACAAATAAACCAGTAAAAAGAAAAGATGAAGAAGATTGCGTATTTAAAAATATTAAAGGAAAATTTCAAGCAATAGCAAATCAAGTTGAAGATTGTTATAAAAGAAAACAACCAATTTTAATAGGTACCGTAAGTATAGAAAAATCAGAAATGCTTTCAAATTTATTGGATAAAAAACATATTCCACATCAAGTTTTAAATGCAAAATATCACGAAAGAGAATCAAAAATTATAGCACAAGCTGGTGTACCAGGCACTGTTACAATAGCTACAAATATGGCTGGTAGAGGTACAGATATAATGCTTGGCGGTAATGCTGATTTCTTAATTAAAGATATGTATACGCAAGTTGAGGATCCAGAAGAAAGAAAAATTCAAGAAGACAAAATTAGAAAAAAGGTTGAAGAAAACAAAAAAATTGCTATGGATGCTGGTGGATTATATATTCTTGGTACAGAAAGACATGAAAGTAGAAGAATTGATAACCAATTAAGAGGTAGAAGTGGAAGACAAGGCGATCCGGGTAATTCCAAATTTTTCTTATCTCTTGAAGATGACTTATTAAGAATTTTCGGTTCAGATAAACTTGGTAGTATGCTTGGTAAACTTGGATTAGAAGAGGATGAGGCTATAATCCATCCTTGGATTAGCAAATCCGTTGAAAAAGCACAAAAGAAAATTGAAAATGCTCATTATGAGATTAGAAAAAATGTTCTAAAATACGATGACGTTGTTAATGAACAAAGGCTTATCATTTTTGAACAAAGAATGGATATTATTAAGGCGCACGATGTTTCCGAAGAAATTAATTATTTAAGAGAAGAGAAAAATAGAGAATTATTGGATAGATATATTCCAGAAAAATCTCATATTGATAATTGGGATATAAATGGACTTCAAAAAGAAATTGAAAGAATTTATGGCGAATCATTTAATATTAAAGAATTTGTAGAAAAAAATGATATAGTAAGAAAAGATTTATTAGATAAAATAAATCAATATACAGCAGAATTATATAAAGAAAAAGAGATTATATATACAATTCCTTTAATGAGACAAATTGAGAGAAGGATATTTTTAATTACCATTGATAAATATTGGAAAGATCATTTATATAATCTTGATAAATTAAGACAAGGTATAGGTTTTAGAGCTTACGCTCAAAAAGATCCTTTATTGGAGTACAAAAAAGAAGCATTTGAGCTTTTTGAAAATTTATTATACAATATGAACGAAGAATTATTAATTAGATTATTCCATATTGTTATTAATATAGATGGAATACACAATGAAGAAAATTTTTTACAACAAAAACAAGATGAACATAAAAATAAATTGCAATATAACAGAACAGAATTATTAAATACGATGAATAAAAAGACTTCACAAACAGAAAATTTAGTAAAACAAGAAACAGCTCACAATAAGGTAAATCCAATAGACAGAGACCCAAACGATAAATCAACTTGGGGAAAAATTAAAAGAAACGACCCTTGTCCTTGTGGTTCTGGCAAAAAATATAAACACTGTTGCGGAAAAATTGAAGCTTAGTTTAAATGATTGATATATTTTAATAATCCATAATATCTATTTGTATTATGGATTATTTGATTTTTATTTACGGTTTTATAAAATTGAACAACCGTGGCAACATTTTTTATTATTTGAAGTATCTTTAATTTTTTGTGGAGTTTGAGAATTATCAGTAATAGTTGTTATTTCCGATATATAATTTTGTCAATATTATTATTAATAATTATATAAATATCAATTATCTATGCACACTTAGCAGATTACTTAATAATATGTTTTTCACACAATTCTTTAATTGGACATTTATCGCATTCTGGTTTTCTTGCTTTACATATATATCTTCCAAGTAATACTAACCAATGGTTAACAAATCTAACATAATTTGTTGGTATAATTTTATATAATTCCATTTCTGTATCTAAAACATTATCAGCTTTAACCAATCCTATTCTATTTGATACTCTAAATACATGCGTATCTACCGCTATTGTGTGTTTATCAAAAACTATATTTAATACAACGTTTGCGGTTTTTCTGCCAATTCCAGGTAAACTTTCTAATTCTTCTCTTGTCGTTGGTATTTGAGAATTAAACTTTTCCACTAAAATTTTTGATAATTCTAATATGTGTTTTGTCTTTGTATTGTAATAATTTAATGTTTTTAGATACTGCTTTAATTTTACTTCCCCTAATGCCAACATTTTTTCTGGTGTATCCGCTATTTTAAATAATTCCTCTGTCGCTTTGTTTACGCCTTTATCTGTTGCTTGCGCTGACAATAAAACTGATATTAATAAAGTATAATTGTTTGTGTATTTCAGCTCAATAATTTCATTTCTTGTATAATATTGTTCTAAAATACTGAAAATTTTTTGAATTTTACTCTTGTTCATATTATTTTTATGAAAGTTAATATAATTGAGCTTCAACCTCATCAATGGTTATTTTTCCATCTTTATTAATATCCATTATATAAAAATTCTCTAAATCATACTCTAATTTTTCCTGATAAGTAATTGTATCGTCTTCATTTTTATCAAGTTTGTACCAAAATTCTAGAATTTCATCCTTATCATCAATATTGTTTACATTACTACAATTACATTTTTTTTGTTGACAATTTTTATTACATATAAATTGAATAAATTCATTTTTAGAAACAATATTATCTTTATCTACATCCATTATATCAAATTCTTTTTTAGAAAATTTTTTTATATCATTTTTATCTACAACTCCATCTCTATTTATATCAACTTCACTGAAAAATTGAATTACAAATTCATGATTATCTTCTGCATAAATATTATTGAAGAAAACAAAAATAAAGCATAGTATAATAATTTTAAAAATTTTCATTTTTGTATTGATATTTTAATTGTTAATTATAAAATTACCTTTAACAAATATAAGAAATAGTTATTAAAAAATCAATAGTAATATATATGGAAAATAATAATTCAGAAAATAACAACATAGAAAATAGTATTGAAGAAGTTAATGAAGATACTAATCTTACTCAAAAAACAAAAAATAGTATTGTACAAACATTCAATGAAAATGGTATAAAACCGTTTTTTGGAGTAATTATTGCATTAATCATTATTTTATTGACCTACTATTTCTTTTGGAGAAGTATAGCGGTAAAAACAAAAAGTATTGTTGTAGAATCTCTATCTGGCTTTGATTATGAATCTGTAAGTGTATCTGGTTTTCCATTTTATAAAACAATAAAAATCAATAATATAAACTTTGGCAATGATGTTCCTGTTGTTACACAAAATAATGTATTGGTGGAAAATATAAAGATTTCTAGTCTAATTTTTGGTACAGATTTTGAAATAACTTTAAAAAATATTTCTATTACAATGGAGGATGGAAGTAAGTATGAATTATTATATAATACAACACCAAAGATAGCAGTAAGCTTTTATCCTGATGGGACAATAAAAAATTTTGAATATAATGATTATGGATATAGAGTAATAGATAAATCAAATAGAACACTTTATACTGCAGGTGATACATCTTTTAAAATAGAAACAATACAAAATAATGACACTTTTGATTATTCTTTTGTTGGAAATTTTAAAGATATGCAAAATCTTTCATTAGTTAATCCAAAAAGTGATATAGATCCAAATATTATTCCAGAAATATTCAACTTAAATTTTGATATTTCTAGTTCACTAACTAAGAATAGGGGTGTATTAGACAGCTATATTATCAAAATAAATGATTTTAACTTAATTGGCAATAACAATAATGGCTTTCAATTATCTGGTGAAATTATTAAAGATAATGATGATATTTATTCTTACGGTAATCTAAAATTTACATTATTAAATTATAAGGATTTATTATTCAATCTCAAAAAAAATATATTAGAAGCTTTAAACTTAGAAGAAACAAATAAACTTATAAATAAAGATAATAAAAATAATTTATTAACTCTTACAAATAATTTCTTTGAAGTTTTAGAAAAAACAATAAAGTTAAATAAAGAGACAACAGATAGTAAAGGTATAATAACTTTTATAAAGAAGAAAAATATGTCCGATTATTTGATAAACGGCAATAGTTTATACGGAATTATGCAAGACGTTTATAGAATTGAGAAATAGTTTTTTATGAAAATTTTAGAACTATTTAACAATTCTGTAAAATTATTAGATAGTGTTGGTATAAAAACTTCAAAGCTTGATGTAAAAATATTACTAGCTCATTTATTAAATATAGATAGTAAAGAATTAATATTACATTTTAATAAAAATGTGAAACAAGAGTTTATTGATAATTTTAATAAATTATTATCAAGGCGAATTAATAGAGAACCTATTGCTAATATCCTTAACAAAAAATTATTTTGGGATTATAGCTTTTTTGTTGATCAAAATGTTTTAACTCCAAGAAATGATAGTGAAACATTAATAGAAGCTGTATTATCTCACTATAAAAACAAAAACCAAGAATTAAAAATATTGGATTTAGGAACAGGTTCTGGATGTCTTATATTAACATTACTTAAAATATACAAAAATGCCAATGGTATTGGTATTGATATAAATGAAAAATCATTACAAATAGCTAAAAAAAATGCTGAATTGCTGGAAATTAATAACAGAATAAGTTTTATAAAAAATAATTGGAATGACAATATAGAAGATAAATTTGATATAATTATTTCTAATCCACCATATATTCCAACAGATGAAATTGATATACTTGAACCAGAAGTAAATAAATTTAATCCTTTATTGGCACTTGATGGCGGAACTGATGGACTTGATTGTTATAAATATTTGTCCAAATCTTTACAAAAAAATATTAAAAACAGTACGAAAATATTTTTAGAAATTGGAAAAGGACAAGAAAATGATATTGATTATATTTTTTCCGCTAATAACTATAAATTACTAAATATGTATAAAGACCTATCTGGTGTTAACAGGGTTCTGTGTTTTGTTCCACGTGAAACAGTAAAATAATATTAATAAAATTTATATTCTGTTCCACGTGAAACAAAAATGTCTAAGTAATTTTATTTGATTATATATCCGCTAGCAACAACTCTTGTATCATCATAAAAACAACACACCTGCCCTTTTGATATATTCCTTGATGGTTCAAACAATTCAACATCAGCTTCACCATTTTCATAAAAGATTACTTTTGCCTTACTTGGATTATTTGTAGACCTTAATTTTACAAAAAATTCATATTCTGTATTATATTTTAAGCTTAAATCAAGAAAATTAACTTTATTAATTTTAAGTTTTGTTTTATATAAATCTTTTTCGCTACCAACATAAACTATGTTATTTATCGGATCTAATTCTATTACAAAAAGTGGTTCAGTATATCCAATACCAAGTCCTTTTCTTTGTCCTTGTGTATAATTTATAATTCCATTATGTTCACCTAATTTTGTACCATTAATATGCAATATATCGCCTTTTTTGTTTTGATAATATTGATTTATAATTGTTTTGTAATCTTTACCTTTTGTAAAACATACATCTTGACTTTCTGGTTTATTTGCAACCAATAGACCAATATCCTCTGCAATTTTCCTGACATCCGTTTTTCTAAGATTTTCTAATGGAAATTTAATATATTGTAAATATTCATATCTTAACTGACTCAAAAAATAACTTTGATCTTTTTTATCATCCTTACTTTTTTCTAACCAATAAATGCCATCGTGATTACTAATTTTTGCATAATGACCAGTAGCTAAAAAATCCGCTCCTATTTTTTCTCTAAATTTTAATAATTCCTTAAATTTTATTTCTCTATTGCATTTTACACATGGATTTGGTGTTTTTCCATTTATATATTCAGTTGCAAAATATTTTACAACATTATTTTCAAAAGCCTGCTCACATTCTACTATATGGTGTTTTATGCCTAATTGTTTTGCTACTTTTTTAGCATCTTCAACGCCAGACAAACTGCAAAAATTTCCAAAATATAAAGTAGCTCCTTCTACCTCGTATCCTTCACTTAATAATTGACTAACAACAGTTGAACTATCAACACCGCCAGACATTGCTACCAAAATTTTTTCCTTTTTCATATAATACAATAATAATTATTTATCTTCTTTGACTGACTTTTTAATTGTTTTGGAAATTTTCTTTCTAAATTTAACACTATCAACAATCATACTATTTACCAAAACATTATTACTACTATCTCTCCAACTCCATAAATTATATAATCTTGTCCAGTTAGACATAAAAAGTCTATCAGCACTAGTTTTTGAAATATTAATTTGTTGTAATTCAGTTAAATATTTTACAAACGATATATCTCTAATTTGCATACAATTTTCAACAGATATCAGCATTAATTTTTTACAGAATCTTAAAGGTGTAATATCTTCTATTCCTAAACAACTATTTACCGAAAATTCTTCTAACTGTGAACAATATTGCAAAGGTGAAATATCTTTTAATTTTTTGTTAAAATTTGATTCAAAAACTTTTAGACTTTTCAATTCTTTTGCAACAGATATATCACTTACCAGCATCTCAATTCTTCCGCCTTTTGGAGATGATAGACCATTTAAGTGTAATTTTTGTAATTTTTGCATTTTATGTAATGGTGAAATATCCATTAATGTTGAATTGGTACTTAAATTCAATATTTGCATTTCAGTCATATTTTCAAGCGGAGCAAGATTATTGATAATATTTCCACCAAGTTCCATCTCTGCCATCTTTGTCATATTTTGAAAATATTTTAAATTTCTTATCATTCTATTTCTTAATCCAAGAAATCTAATATCTGTAAGACCTTCAAAATATGATAAATTCTGTTCTGTTAATGCTAATGGAGAAAATTCCATTGTAAAAGTTTGTAAATTAATTAAATTTTGTATTGGACTTAAATCTTCCATTTTTAAAAAATTCAGGTTCAAATAAACTAATTTTGTTAGGTTTCTAATTGGATCTATACTTTTAATACCAATGCAAGAATCAATATCCAATAACCTAAGTTCATGTAAACTTGATACAACATTTATATTTGTCAATGCACTACAATACCATAACACTAGATCGTGAAGTTTTTGGTATTTTGCAAGAACGTCTATATCTTTAATTCTTAATAATTTAAGAGATAAAACTTCTAAGTCTGGAAAGTCTGGCAAATTTGAAATATCCTCAATTCCAGTTAAGGCAAGATTTAGAACCTTTAACTTTGGCATGTTAGTTAATAAAGATAAATCCTTAAAATTTCTACATCCAGATATATCTAATTGTTCCAAATTATTTAGCTTTTTTAATGGTGTAAAATCATCAAGCATATTACAATCAGACATGTCTAAAAATTTTATATCTAAATGATCATTTACAAATTCTTCAAAATCACTATTATGTGAGTGCATATTGAGTCTTGTAATTGGAGTATCTATATATCTACTTTCTAAATCAAAAGCTATTTCAATAGGTCTTGTTGTTGTTAAAGCAACTATTCCAGATAATTCTAATTGTTTTTCCTGAGTATTGTTTTCTTGTACGTTATTGGAACTATTAATAATTGTATTAGAAATATTATTGTTTGTTTCCTGTTGTATTTCTTGATTATTACCTGTATTTACATTATTTTTAATTACATCTGTACTGTTATTGTTATTATTTTGGATTTGCTCTATATTAGTATGTTCCGTTTGTTTTTCTTGTTCTAAATTTTTTGTGATATTACTTGTTGGTACAGATGAATTATTCATATCTTTCGCCAATTCTGTTTCATCCAAAAGTTTTTTATCTTTAATAGCTTTTGATTTTACAGGATTATTTGATCCATTCTGTAATTTTTCTTTTAATATATCATCTGGACTTCTTTTTTTCTTCTGTTTTTTATTTCTCTCCATCCTTTCTCTCATTCTTTTATATTTTTCACTTTTATTGATAGGAGCAACGATAATATTTGTGTACATATTACTAAATGCTTTTTTCATGCCATCTAGATCAATATCATCCTCATCGTCTTCATATTCATCAAAATCCTCTTTATAATCATCTATACTACTAGATTTTTCATCTATATCTGTCTTATTTTCTGCTTTATTTTCAGTATTAACATTATTATCATTTATGTTTTCTGTATGTTTTTCCTGATTTTCTCTAATCTCTATATTATCATTCTTATCATTATTTTCTAAATTTTCTACTTCATTAAAATTTTCATCACTATTATTTATTTCATTATTTTTATCATTCTCATTATTATCTTTATTCTTTCTATTTTCACTTACATTATCAATATTATTTTGCTGTTGTAAATAGTTATTAACAATAGAATTATTTAATTCATCTTCATTTAGATTTACATTATTTTCAATATTTTGTTCTCCTCGTGTTAAACTTCTACTAGATATATCCTCATTGATAGAATTTTCATTATTCTTTACTTTATCTATCAAATTATATTGTCTATTTTTAATATTTCTTGAAATTCTACTAGATGGCTGTACTGTATCTCTAACAATTAGTTCTTTTTCATCTGAATCATCTAAAAATTTAAATATTGATGGCATAGAAATATCATAATAATTAACATACAAGATTATAACTTAATAAAATAAAAAATCAATTATATTGTGATATTAAATAATCAAAACAAGAATTATAACAATAATATTTATTTTATATTATAAAAAATCTTGAAAAATTAAAAAGTCATTTTACCATAAAAAGAAACCGATATCAAAAATGCAAAAGTTTATTTTTATTACTGGTGGTGTTGTTTCTTCATTAGGTAAAGGAATAGCATCAGCAACTATTGGTGCATTATTACAAGCACGAGGCTTTAAAGTTAATTTAAAAAAGTTAGATCCATATTTAAATGTTGATCCTGGAACCATGAGTCCAACTCAACACGGGGAAGTTTTTGTTACAGACGATGGTTATGAGGCCGACTTAGATTTGGGACATTATGAAAGATTTACCGACATCAATACAAGCAAAAACAGCAATATTACAACTGGTCAGGTTTATTCTAAAATTATAGAAAAAGAAAGAAAAGGCGAATATTTGGGAAAAACGGTTCAAGTTATTCCACATGTTACAAATATTATAAAAGAATTTATTTTAAATAATCCAAAAGATGCTGATTTTATATTATGTGAAATTGGTGGAACTGTAGGTGATATTGAGGGTTTGCCATTTTATGAAGCTATTAGACAATTAGGCTTTGAATTGGGCAGAGAAAATGTTTGTTTTATTCATTTAACTTATTTACCATACATAAAAATGGCAGAGGAATTAAAAACAAAGCCAACTCAACACTCAGTAAAAGCTTTGCAATCATTAGGTATACAACCAGATATTTTACTATGCAGGGCAGATATTGATATTCCTGAAAATGAGCTTGATAAAATATCTCAGTTTTGTAATGTAAAAAGAGAAAATGTTATACCAGCTTTAAATGCTAATAATATTTATGAAATCCCATTAACATATCATAGCGTACATTTAGATGATAGAGTTGTGGAACATTTTAAGTTAGAAAATAAAGAACCAAATTTAAAATGTTGGATGGATATAGTCAATAATATTCAACATCCAAAAAATCATGTAAAAATTGCAGTTGTTGGAAAATACACAAGCTTAAAAGAGTCTTATAAGTCTTTAATTGAAGCAATTAAACATGGAGGTATAGCAAACTCAGCAAAAGTTGAAATAGTTTGGGTTGAATCTAGATTAATCAATAATAAAGACGATTTAAAAGTGTTAGAAGATGTAGATGGTATCTTAGTACCTGGCGGTTTTGGAAAAGATGGAACAGAAGGAAAAATTTTAGCAATTCAATATGCAAGAGAACATAAAATTCCTTATTTAGGTATATGTTTAGGTATGCAAATGGCTGTTGTTGAATTTTGTAGAAATGTATTAGGTATTAAAAACGCAAACTCAACAGAATTAGACGAAAAATGCGAACCAATTATATACTTAATTGAAGAATTAGAAAAAGATGGTAAGAAAGAAAAAAGAACAAAAGACTCTAATCTTGGTGGAACTATGAGACTTGGCGCATATACTGCAAAATTGAAAAAAAATAGTTTATTAGAAAAAATTTATAATAAAGAAGAAATACAAGAGAGACACAGACATAGATATGAAGTAAACAAAAAATATAAAGACGAAATGGAAAATAAGGGATTAATTTTTTCTGGAACATCACCAGATGGCGAATTTATGGAATGTATTGAGTTGAAAGATCATCCATTTTTTGTAGGCGTACAATTCCATCCAGAATTAAAATCTAGACCATTTGCACCAGCTCCTCTTTTTGTAAATTTTATAAAAGAAGCAATTAATAATAAGAAATAGTAAATATTATATTACCGTATCAAAAACCCCTCAGTTAAAAATTGAGGGGTTTTATAAATACAAAATAAATATTAAAAAATACTATTTATATTTTCTTTTTAGAATATAAACAATACCTATAATAATTATAATAACTGGTAAGAATACAACAATTTTTAAGCCATAATTAACAGTTTTTTGACCAAAAATTATTAAATCATTAATGGCTTGTTTCCATGCTGTACTTAATTGCCATTGGGTATTATTAAAATTTTCTATTTTTACCTCTGGAAGAATTGATAAATCAACACTACTTAATGAAACATTTGTATCTATAACTTTATTTGATCTTTCCAATGCTTCTATTTCATTTTGCACATTATTTAATTCTCTATCAACAGCTATAACATCAGACAATTTTTCCGTTTTACTTTCCATCATTTTTCTTAATCTATCCCTTCTAGCATATAGATTTTTCAGTCTATTTTCATTATCAGTATATCTTTCTTGCATATCAACAGCAGAGGAACTTTCGCTTTTTACTAAACCAAGTGTTTTAAAATATACTATTGTTTTTTCCACAACATCGCTTGGTATTTGTATATTAAAATTATAAGCTAATTGATTACTATTGCCATATGTGTATGAATAAAAATTATTAGTCTGACCATGAATTTCATTTATCTTCTTTTCAACTTCATCTTTAATTTTTTCAACATTCTTTACTTCAATAGATAAAGAAAATGACTTAACTATTTTTGAGCTGGATTTATTCAAATTTCTCGACATTGTTGCCATTTTTGCACTTCCATTTGACATAGAAGACATTAACATTGGAGCAGAAGCCGTATCAGTAGCATACTCCATGGTATTTTCAGCATTATATTGTTTGGAAATACCAATAGCATTGTTATTTCTAGTAAATAACACCAAAATAAGACATAACACAATTAATATAAATAGATTTTCAACTATAAAATTATTAATTTTTCTTAATTTATCATACAATAACATATTATTTACCATTTTTGTTATTATTAATTAAATTTAATATCATATCATTAAATTTCTTTTGATATTCTAAATTATAATTATCATATCTATAAATTTTACTGCTTGTATCAAGAGAAATCATAGAATATTTTAAAGCACTCTTAAAATCATTTATTCTAAAATATACCATTGATAAATATGATGATGCATTTGCAACAACTAAATTATTATCATTTTTTAATCCATTTGCTAATGATTTTTTAAAATATGTAATTGATTTATTATAATCTTCTCCATTTAAATAAATATATCCAAGCAAATAATCATTTAATTGATTGTAATAGTTTAAAGAATTATTGTGTTCTATATCTAATGCATCATTTAAATATAATAATGCACCCTTTTCGTCATTGGTTATAGCACTAATTTTTGACATATCTATTAATGTTTTAATTTGTGATAATAATAAATGATAACTTTTTGATACCTCGTAAGCTGTCTTTAAGTTATTTAATGACTCATCATAATTCTTGAAAATATTTGATGCATAATAAATATTTGCATTTTGAATATAATATTCTGGTCTATTTAATACTTGTCCACCTTTATTATTAATATTTATAGCTCTTGTACAATATAATTTTGCTAAATCTGTTTTATTTAATCCTTCATAATTTAGACAAGCATTAAAAGAACTTTCTGATAACAAATTTAAGTCTGAAATCTTTTTTGCAAATTTAATTGCTTTTAACGAGTTTCTTTTTCCATTTTTGTAGTCTCCATACAAATATTCAGCATTAGATAAAGAATTTAAAGTTTTTGCAATATATTGTTTATTTTTAGTTTTTGTGGATAGTTTTAAAGCATATTTTAAATAATCTATTGCTACACTATAATTTCCTAATTTTGATTCTAAATTAGAAATATTATAAATTGCTAACCATTCATAATTATCATTATGTAAATTTATAGAATTAATTAATAAATTAGAATAATTTTTAAAAGATTTGTGATAGTCTCCAACAATATTGTATGTGTATGCTAAATTATATAAAAGTTCTAATTCCTTTTTTCTATTTTTATTATTACTTGAATCTGCAATATTTAATCCTATTGTAAAGGTATCAATAGCTGAGTTAAAATCATATAAATATGTATAAATTTTTCCTAATGAGTTATAATATTTTGACTCAAACATATTATAGTTTAATGTATCTAAATATAAACTTTTAGATAAATTATATTTAAAATTTAACTGGGCAACTATACCTTCAAAATATTTTTTCTTTGCTATTACATCATTGCTTGTTTTTTTCAATGTAATATGTTTGATTTCGTTCTCTATATTATCAAATTTAAAGTTATTTAAATAGTCTTTAAATAACTTATAATCTTTTAATGTAATAATTTTTGTAGATCTTAATTCTGATAATATATCAAAACTATCATTGTATAATTTAGTATATGATACAATAAAATCATATAAATTTTCATTGGTTGTTAAAAAATTATCAAAATTATTTATAATGTGATTTAACATTTTTCTCTCATTATAAACTTCATTTTTATTTAATATTTTTTTAACAAATTTCTTTTTTGAGTAATTTTTTAAATAATATTCTTGTAATGTAATATTTTCATATTTTAAAGATCCTCTATGGCAAAAATAAAGCCCAAGTGCTGTTAAGGATAATAAAAATAAAAATGATATACCAATTACAAGAAAATATTTTTTACCAGTTATTGTTTTACTCATACAAATAGAATAATTTTCAATATTTATAATAATAGAAAATAAAAAATAAAACACAATATTTTAATTGTTTTTTTAAAAAAATATTATAATCTCATATAAAATAATTTATAAATTCAAAAATGAAAGATTCTGATAATGCAAACAGTAATGCCACTAGATATCAATGTGATAATGAAGAAACATCTAGTGTTTCGTCATTTGTTGAATTTTTAAGAAAAAAGAAAAAAAATACCGATGATGGTAGTGGTTCCTCATATAGGAATAAATACAGAGAAATGAGGATATTGTTTTTTATTCTGAATAAAATTAAACATAATTTTAAACTTAGAAAATATAGATCTCTTTCTGATAACTTCAAAAAAATATTCAGAAAACAAAAAAGAAAAGAACTTAGATGTATAACATCTATTATTGCCTTAGTATATAACAATAAATTAAGTTTGGAAGAAAAACTATTAAGAATACAAAAAATTCCTTCAATGAGCAACTTAATTACAGAAATTAAAAAAGAAGCTTGTCAACAATTAATAATTGCTGAGATAAGTAGAAAGAATTATGAAAAACAAGCAAAAGAAGGACTAAAAAATGGAATTTTAGGCCTCAAATTTGATGCTGTAGCAAAAATAATCAGTGCTTCAATAACTGGTGAATTATCAGTTCAACCAAAAAGAAAACGCAGATCTTTATCAAAAAAAGGAAGCAAGAAGGAAAGAGTGGTATTTCTTAGAAGGAAAAATAGTAAAAAATCAACAAAAATTTTAAAAGAAAGCGAATTATCTAACACACAAACAATTAAAAAAACCTTTGGACATTTTGTGCAACAAGAATTAAAAAGAAGAGAAAATAGTAATATTAGACACAATTATAAAAATATTTAATTATTTATTATTTATTGTTATTATTAGTCCTGTTAATCTGTTAATAAAAAATTATTAACAGATTTTTTAACAATAAAAATATCAAATTATAATTGATAATACTAATTTCTTTGATTTTATTAACAGGCTGTTAATAAAATTTTTTATTTTTTGTCTATTAATAAAGTTGTTAATAAACTTGTTGATAAAATAGATAATCTGTTAATAAAAAATTATTAACAGACTTATTAACAGTGTTATTAACATATTTATTAACAATATATAGAAATAGAAAATTATAAAACTTCAAGATAATACTACACATATTGCAAATAAAGCTTGAAAATAAAAAAAATAATTACATCATAGAATGTGTAAATTAATAATTTAATGTATATATGTTTTTTGCTAATAATTCAATTTTAGTAAATTGTGTCTTGTCTTTTTTGTTTTCCCTTGTAATAACTATAATTGGATTAAAATATTTAATTTCTTATTTAAAAAATCATAAAGCTTTTCAACCAATTAGAATTGATGGACCTTTATCTCATTTAATGATTAAACAAAAAACACCTACTATGGGTGGCACTATTTCTTGTTTAGCTATAATTTTTTCTAGCTTGCTATTTGGTGATTTAGCAAATAAGTATACTTTAATTATATTATGCACATCTATGTCTTTTGGATTAATTGGCTTTATAGATGATTTTATGAAAGTATTTTACAGAAATGACTTTGGTTTTAGGGGTTCAATAAAATTAGTATTGCAATTATTAATTTCGACTTTTGCTATTTTATTCTTATATTATATAGGCGATCCTATTATTAGGGATCAGCAGGCGTATTTGCCTTTTTTAAAAATATCATTATATTTAGGCATTTTATTTATACCATTTTTGGTATTTATAATAACAGGTTCTGCAAACGCTGTAAATATTACAGATGGACTTGATGGATTGGCAATTATTCCTATAATATTTTGTGTATTAACATTAGGATTTATTGCTTATTTTAACATTCCAACAGAAGGTACACATCTTTTTAAAATTCTGAATAATGAAAATTTGTCATCTCTTTCAATAATATGTTCAGCGGTAGTTGGTACCGGAATTGGATTTTTTATATATAATGTGTATCCAGCAGAAATCTTTATGGGCGATGTTGGATCATTAATGTACGGTAGTTTTTTGGCAATAGTTTCAATAATATTAGGATATGAGGTATTTTATGGAATTATTGGATTAATATTCATTATTGAAATATTATCATCAACAATACAAGTTATTGGACATTTCTTTTTTGGTAAAAAAATATTCAAAATGGCGCCATTACATCATCATTTTGAAAAAAGTGGTTGGTCAGAAAGGAAAGTTATTATTGTATTCTGGTTATTCTCATTATTTTGTTTGGTATTGGGGTTAATTGGTATTCTGTAATGATTTTACACTATTTATAGATTTATTATTTATTGAAAGATTTGTGAAAAAGTTTGATTTTTTATTTGCGTATTATTTATTAAAATAGATATATATTTTTTTGTTTTATTTCTATATTTTTGTTGATTAAATAAAAACACAATTTATTATTCAAATATATATTTACCTTGCATTTAATATGGATATAGATTTTGATAGACTGGGAATTGTTGCTGGAAGTGGAAATTTGCCAATTTCTATTGTAAAAGAGTGTGAAAAAAATAATATTAAACCTTTTATTGTTGTGTTAAAGGATTTTGCAAAAGAGGCTGATTATAATAATTTTCCGCATAGGGTACTAAACCTTGGAGATGTTGGAAAAGCTATATCTTTTTTTAAAAAAAATAAGATAAAACATATAGTATTTGCTGGTGGTGTTAAAAAACCAGATTTAAAAACTATATGGCCAGATTTGAAAGGATTATTCTTATTGTTAAAATTATTAAAATGCAAGATTTTTGGCGATGATACAATTTTACAAACAACTATTAAATTTCTTGAAAAAGAAGGTTTTGAGATTTTACCAGTAGATCAAATTGTGAAAGATATTAAAATTTCCTATGGAATTGCTGGAAATATTGAATTACCAGATGATGATTATTTAAACGATATAGATCTTGGAATTAAGGTGTTAAAGCAAATTGGAGATCTAGATATTGGTCAATCAGTTATAATTCAAAATGGCATAGTTATAGGAATTGAATGTATTGAAGGTACAGCAAAATTGATAGAAAGGTGCGGAAAATTAAAATATACCACCGGCAGAAAACCAATATTAGTTAAAATTAAAAAAAGCAAGCAAACAAGAAAGATAGACTTACCAGCTATTGGCGAAGATACGGTTTTACAAGCAAAACAAGCTGGTTTTGCTGGTATTGCTATTGATGCTGATAATGGTTTAGTTATTAATAGAGAGGCTACAATATCTGTTGCAAATAAGAATAAAATATTTATATACGGAGCAAAGATTTAAATTTGTTAATCTATAATTTTTATCTCTAAATCAACTCTTCTATTTAATTCTTCTTTAAAGTTGTTATTAGTTATTACCATAGGATTACTTTTTCCTTCCCATTTAACTTTTATTATATCAGATGAAATACCGTTTTTAACTAAATAATGTTTAACAGTATTAGCTCTTTGTTTTGATAATTTTTCATTATATGCTTTTTTACCAACTCTATCAGCATGTCCAATAATATTAATTATATATTTTTCCTTAATTTTTTGAATATCTTTCAAAAAATCCCAAATAACAAGACTACCTGCCTGATTTATTGCTGAACTATCAAAATCAAAATAAACTATGTACTTTTTTGGTCTTATAAAAACGAATTCTTCCTCTTTTGGGTCTATTGATTCCAATATTAAATCTTGTTCTTGTGTATTTAATCTTAATATTTTGTATTCTAGATATGCTAATGTATCTAAGAAGCCTTGTTTACATCTTGCGATCTGTCCATATCTTGTATAATTTTTTTCCTCAACTATCCAGCAATCATAATAAAATTGTAAGTTTGCTGTTTCTTCCGGATAATCTTTTTTAGAAATGTCATTATTTAAGATAATATCCATTCTTTCTCGCATATCTTTTAATTCGCTATAAGTAATATCATTAGAAAAAATTTCATCAATTTTATCTGTAAAAACAACACTTTCTGGTTTTACTGTAAATCCTTGTTTAATTTTTATTGCTTTATCTCTAAAAATTTTAGATGCTTTCCAATCAAAATTTTGACCTTTATATTGAGAATATGCATCGTAATTATTTTTTAAAGCTTGATAAAATGGTTTTTCACTATTACTGTATATTTTTGAACAATTTGAAATCAAAAATATACAGCAACAATATAATATTTGTTTTATAAAAAAATTACATTTCATTTCTTTTTGTAATAATTTTATCAATTAATCCGAAATTTAAAGCTTCTTCTGCACTCATAAAATTGTCTCTTTCCATTGCCTTTTCTATTGCAGATAAAGTCTTTCCAGTATGTTGTACATACATGTTATTAAGTCTTTTCTTTAAACTTAAAATTTCTTTTGCGTGTATTTCTATATCTGTAGCCTGTCCTTTAAATCCACCAGATGGTTGGTGTATCATAATTCTTGAATTAGGTAAAGCATATCTTAAACCTTTTTCGCCAGCTGTTAATAATAATGAGCCCATGGAGCAAGCTTGTCCTAAGCAAATAGTATTAACCTTACAGCTAATATATTGCATTGTATCATAAATTGATAATCCAGATGAAACAACACCGCCTGGTGAATTTATATACATATATATATCCTTTTCTGGATTTTCAGATTCCAAGAACAATAATTGAGCAACTATAAGTGATGCCATATTATCTTCAACTTCTCCTGTTACAAATACAATTCTTTCTTTTAATAGTCTTGAATATATATCATAACTTCTCTCCCCTCTTCCAGTTTGTTCCACAACCATAGGAACCAGTTGACTAACAATTTTATCCATGTTTCTCCTTTCTATTTTAAATTAGCAATAATATTTCTAGCAACATCATCTGTTACATGTGAAAATTGTTCACAAGTCTTAGATGCATTTTCTTTTAATTCTGTTTGTCTTTGTTCATCTGTCAATAAAGAATAAGAAATATCATATAAACTTTCAATTAATTCATCTTCATTTAATAATTTTGGACAAATTACACAAGCATTATTTTTTTCTAGTTCTAAAAACAAAGAAGCATTGTTCTTTATAAATGGTCCAGTATAAATTGCACACATATGTTTTGCTGGTTCTACAGGTGTATGTCCACCTATTTCATCAACCAAAGATCCACACATTAGAACTATATCACTAGCTTCATAAAGAGTACCCATTTCTCCCATTTCATCATACATATAAACATTTGTATCTAAATCAACAATTTCATTAAAGCTTTTTCTTTTTGTATTTAATCCATTTTGTTGTAATAAGTTATAAACCTCATTACTTCTATTTGGGTGTCTTAAAGCTATCAAAAAAATCAAGTCAGAAAATTGTTCTTTTAATTTATTGTATAGTTTAATAAGAATTTCCTCTTCTTTCTTATGTGTTGAAGCGCAACAGATCATCCTTCTTCCTTTAAATGATGCTTTTAAAAATTCTAAAAACTCTGGATTTACCTTTAATTTTGGTATATCAAATTTTAAATTACCAAGATAAACAGTATTTTGAACACCAAGATTAATCAATCTATTTTGATCTTCTTGTGATTGTGGATAGCAAATATCAATAGAGTCAAATACTTCTTCTTTTAATCCTTTAAATTTTTTCCATCTATTAAAAGATCTTTCTGAAATTTTTGCATTAGCAATCATAACTTTAACGCCAGTCTTGTGAGTCATAGCGATCATATTTGGCCATATTTCAGATTCAACGGTAATTAAAGCATCAGGTTTCCAATTTTTCAAAAATCTCTTTATGACAAAATATTTATCAATTGGTGTAAATTGATGTATTATATGTGCTTTATCTGCAATTTTTTTGCTAATTGTATTTGCACTAGTAATGGTACCGCTAGTCAAAAGTACTGTTACTTTTTCATCATATTTTTCAATAATTTTATATATTAAAGGTAATGCTGAATTACTTTCTCCAACACTTGCACATTGAAACCAAATAACCTTACCTTCTGGTCTTTTTATTTGGGTATAACCAAATCTTTCCAAAAATCTATTCTTACTTTCTTTTTTCAAGAAGAACCTAATCATCATAAATAAATCAATGATAGGTGAAAATAAAATAGTTATAAATTGATATAGTTTAATATACATATTATTTCCTCTCCTTTATTTTTTCTTCTATAATATCAGCAACTCTTTCAAGTTCATTTAATTCTCTGTAATTATATTTTTCTAAATTATTAGTATCTTTACTAAATTCTTTTATATATCCGTCCTTCATTAAAGCTTTTAAAAATCTTAAATGCTTTTTGCTTAATGATTTTTTAGGCATATAGACATAAGATGGCTTACCAGTAGAACAAGCTTCTGATACCATAGACATTGAATCGCCAGTAACTATTAAAAAATCGGAAAGACCCAATAAAGCAAAGTATGGATTACCAAGTTGATTTTTCTTCATATTATTTGGATCGTTTTCCCATTTCCAATCATAAAAGAAATAATCACAATTTACTTTTTGCCTAATCTTTTTAATACATTCATCACTAGTTCTTCTACTGCTTGTAATTAATAACGTTCCAGACATTTTATTTACTAAATTGGATACGTTTGAAATCATAACTCCAAATTCATCTGGATTAAATTTATAATCTTTTGTATCGCCACCTATAATTAAAGAAACTAATGGTCTATTATAATCTCTAAAAAATGCCTTCCACTTTATGGATTCTTCATGCATTTTCTTTGAATTTACTCTGCTTAAACTACCGTTTGTCTCAATAATATTATTTTTTAATAAATATTTTGGAGTGTTATCATGTTTAGGTAATATAACTAAATCAAAATACTTAAAAGACATATTTGGATTCATTATATTTATTACAAAAGTTCTACCACCAGACCTTTTTTTTATATTTAAAGCAACACTTGATAATCTTCTACCAGCACATACAACAACATCTGGTAAATCCTGTTCTATATTATCACTAGTTCCCTTATCTACTCCTAATAAACTACATCCTCTTATAATATTTGGCAAAAATATTAAGGAATTATAATTGATTTTTTTAATTATATAATATGGTGATAATTTTTCAGCAACTGCAATTGATTGATTATTTCCACCAACTCTTTCATCTGTCAAAGCCCAAACTATCATTTACAAAATAAATATTAACTTGATAAAATGATATAAAAACAATATTAAAAAGCAAGAAAATATTTATATATATCCTATATTACAACAACTTAATAACATAATTAATTATGTATTATAAATTTAAAGCATAAATAAAAATGTTAGGCGTCTTTAACTTTAATATATTTTAAATTTTATTTATAATATTAAATTGTGAAGATATTATATTATATAATTAATTATAATATATATCAATTTAAAATATAAATATTGTAGTAGTGATAAAATAAATAAGACCACCTCCACACATTTTTTTGTAATTAAAAATTGAAAATGAATATAAAGTTGAGGAGCTTAAATTCAAGATTTAAAATTAAGAATTAAGAATTAAGAATAATACTATATATTAAACAGTAATTATTATTATATAAAGTATATAATTAATAATTTTATAAGAATTATAAAATAATACATTAATATAAAAAACAAAGCTTAAATATAATCAAAGTATTCTAAACCCCCCTTGCCCCCCTTATCAGGCACACTGTTCACTTATTATTGCCTACATACTCCTTATTTTTAAAGAAACCACCATTATATGTTTTATAATGAAA
>CAKVGI010000009.1 GCA_934747265.1 uncultured Rickettsiales bacterium | reverse complement strand
ATAATATATATTTATTATATGCTGTAGAATTTAATATCATAATTAAAAATAAAAATTTATTAATTATTGTGGTGTCTAAATTAAAAATAAATATATTCGCTAAAATTTGAAAATTAATGACAATGATTTTCTATTATTTATAGCTTGCATTTTTAATTCCCTATGTTAGAATAAATATTTATTTTTATTTAACATATTTATTGTTATAGCTTGCATTTTTAATTCCCTATGTTAGAATATTCACCTAATGGTATATAACCAGTAGTATGTTATAGCTTGCATTTTTAATTCCCTATGTTAGAATGGTAGCAATACTGGGTCGCCTTTTTGGGCGGTTATAGCTTGCATTTTTAATTCCCTATGTTAGAATAAACGATAGACTATATAATCACTTTATTAAGTTATAGCTTGCATTTTTAATTCCCTATGTTAGAATTAGAATGATAAGAGATAATGGAACATTAACGTTATAGCTTGCATTTTTAATTCCCTATGTTAGAATATATGAAACAACGATTAAATCGTTAGAAGAGTTATAGCTTGCATTTTTAATTCCCTATGTTAGAATATTTGATTATTATTTGCCAGCACTTGCGCAGTTATAGCTTGCATTTTTAATTCCCTATGTTAGAATAGCAAGCTTTTTATCCATTATTTTTCAATGGTTTATTACATATTTTTTAAAATAAAAAATGAATAAAATAAGCCTTTAAAAATAAAATTGGTTTCATTTTTTATTTTACATTTTGCTAAATTTTTATATATAATAACTTTTATAGTATAGTAATTTAAATTATGTTAAAATAGCAATAACTGTTGCGGTCCAACTTTCTTTTCTTGTGTAGTTTGCTCACCAACCAAAATTTCCATACTCGCATATTGTTTTTCTGTAACAGTTAAGACCCTAATACTTCCATGTGGTGGAATATGTTTTTTTATAGCTTGTAAATGTGTTTCAACATTACAGTCGTTTCTTATAATTCTTGAATAAACAGATAATTGCAACATTTGAAAACCATCATTCAATAATAGTTTTCTAAATTTATTTGCCTGTTTCATCATTTCTTTTGTTTTAACTGGCAAATCAAAAAATACTATCATTCTCATAAATTTATCTCTTGTAAAATCCATAAAAACCTCAAAACAATAAATCTTCCGGAAACTTTGGTAAAATCAAACCTTTTATATCTCCACTTTTTGTAATATTTAATAAATTTTCAACTATTAATTGTGTTGCATACATCATGTTATATTTTTGTCCGCCAAAATTTACTTCATAAAACATAATTTCTATTAATTTCTGCTTTTCTTCAATACTAAGTGCATTATCATTACTATCTTTTGAATAAATTTTTCTAACATTATAATCTATTATTCCTCTAAATGGTTCTATTAAGTCATCAGCTAAATTGAAAGCGTTATATGTACTACAATGATGCAATCCAAAACATCCAATAAAGCCTAAAGCCGAAATATTTTTTGCTATCAAACTTCTAATAATCATATAAGCATAATTTAATGCAGAGTTTACTTTTGTCTCTGAATGTCTAATAAAACCTTTATAATATTCATTCCAATATTCTTTTGCCGATCTCCCTTCTATATTTGATGTGTCGCCAGAAAGTACATCCTTTGACAAATTTATTAAATATTTATATAATTTTGGATTATCATTTTTTATAACATAGGCTTGATTTTGGATTTTTTGTTGTACTATTTTTTGCCATAATCGTTTTTTAAAAGGTTCACTCCAGTCTCTTTGCAAAAATGCAGTATCAGCATTCTTATAGTATTGCATATATGGCAAAAATATTCCATTTGGAGTATGAGAATCATCTGTTGTCAGAATTGTTATTTTATTATTTGCCATTTCAGATAGTAAATATCCAGTGATATTAACTTGTTTTGTATCAATCACAATTGAACTTATATCATCCAATGGAACTTGTATTTCCCCTTCATCCTGCGGTTGGTAAACAAGCTGTTTATTTTTAAATGATAGTTTACAAGGTTTTGTAATTAAAATTATTCTCCAAGCCATACTTTACCTTATTATTGTTAATAAAAAAGGCACCAAAAGGTGCCGTGATTCTAAGTGTTTATATTTTGTCTTTTTTCATTTTTTATTTCATTTATATAACCCAATACATCTATTTGAAATTTTTTAAATATTTTTAAATTTGAAATGCCTATATCTTCAAAATTTTTAGGCAATCCAGTATTGTTGGATGTATTTTCAATTGGATTAATTTTAAAACAATTTCTATTTAAATGAGAACTTTTATACAATCCAATACAACAATCAAAATTATTATCTTTTTTAATTATAACATAATTGTTGTAATATAAACTAAATAAAAATTCAATCTTTTCATTATTGTTTGCTTTTGGTGTATTTGGATTTTTTAAATCTTTTTTAAATACTTCCTGTATTTTATATGAAATTTTTATATTACCTTTTTTATCTAGATTTGTTATTTTAAAAATATCGGCTCTAGCCCAAGATTGTTTATCCGCAAAATTACAGCTTTCTTCTTTGCTTCTTAGCTTATTATTGCTTGTAAACTCAAATAAAATACCCTTTTTGTCATTATCAATTTCTTTATTTTTATAATTTTTTGATGGTTTTTGGATTTTATATTTTTTATTATTTGTAAAAACGATGTCATCAAATAATTTTCCATTTACTTTATTATTTGAGGAATGAGAAATAAATAATCTACATTTTCTATTTGGTTTTTTATCGGGATTTTTTTCTAATTCCTTTAAATAATCTTCAAAATATTCTTTGTCTTCCTTTATTTTTCTTTCTTCTAGAAATTCTTCAATATAATCCCTTAACTTTTTTCCTTCATCCTCTATTTTATCTTGAACAATTGGAGTTTTAAAAATCTTTTTCAATAAATTTTTAAATCTTCTTTTACTATTTTCTATAATTTCTTTATTATTTCTATTTTCATTTAATTCTTTCTGTAATTTTTTAGCCTCGTTTGAATTGCAAACAGATAAAATTTGAACCATACTTTGATCTGCTAATGAGATTAAAATTGCATCTAATGCATGGTGTTTATCACTAAATTTTCTATCTTTACCCTCTTTTTTCCAAAAACCAGACCATTTCATAGAATCTTTTATTTTTCGTATTATAGAAGATTTTGTTAAGTAATTTTTATATGTTCCATATTCTGGTAAAGTTTCTAATAATTTTTCTAATATAAAATTATTCTTAACTACTAAATTTTCATCAAAAAAGTTTACGATTTTTTCTTTTTCTTTGTCATTTAAAACATATTTTATATTTTTATTTTCATTTATTTCTTTTCTATTAATAGTATATTTTTCAAAAACTTCACCAGTTAAATTGTCCATTTTTTCATTTAATTTAAAAATTTCGTTTAACAAAAATTCTTTTAACTTACTAAATCCATTTTTTTCGTAATCAAATTCGTCAGACCAACACTCCCTAAGTGTGGAAGTTAAATTTCCACTTCTTCTTTGAACATGATTTTTTAAACTTTTTAGCTCTAAGAATTTTAAATGTTTTTCCAAATATGTTCCCATAAATTTAGAAATATAGCCGGTGTCATTTAAATTTCTTGCTTGAAAATCTCCTTCTTGTTCTGCAAAAGTCTTATTTAACAGATTACTTCGTTTTTCTTTTGTCAAACCACTACATTTTAAAATTCTATCTTTAAAAATATTCCATTTTTCATTAAATTCTAATTCATTTTTATATTTATTTTTAAACCATTCATAGGGAGTTTTATTTCCCTTTTCTTGATTTTCCGTCCATTTAACTAAGACTTTATTATTTTGTGAATCATCAAAACTTCTATGATATGGTAAAATATGATCTATTTGCAATAAAAAACTATTACTTCTAATTAATTTACAAGCACTTTCTTTTGTTCCATTTTCCATTAAACTTTCGCCACTATAAATAGATTTGTAATCCTGTTGTTTTAAAAGTTTAAACTTAAAAAGTTCATTTTTTGAAACAAAAGTTTCTTGTGACAAACCTAATAATTCCAAATATTCTTTTTTTAATATTTCATAAGAATTTTCATCTCTTTTAACTACTGATTTTGATTTCGACAAAATTGTTTTTAACTCTCTTGTAGTTTCAATATTTATTTGATGAAAGGCTGTTTTATTATCAATTTTATATTTTTGAATAATTGCGTTAATAACTTTTTTTGTTTCCGCAAAAATCCTCCTAATTACTGGATTTTTTACAAGTTCTAATTCAGCGTAATCTTTTAATAAATAGTCTTTTTCTTTTTCAAATCTTTTTTTATACTCTGGTATTTCATCAATAGCATTCATATATTGTTTACCTTTCAACATGAAGGGTAAAATTTTTTTAATTGCTTTGTATGATAAATTAAGAGTTTTTGAAAAATTCAAATTAACGGCTTTCTCTATAAAATCTTGGCTATATCCTAAATTTTTTAATTTTTCTTTCGCTTCACTTTTATTGTTTAAATGTATTATTTCAACTAATTCGTCTATTTTTAATTTAATGTTTTTATCAAAATAAAAATCTATAATTTTATCTATATCTTTTATTTCTTCAATAATATTATTCCAATCTTTTGTGCTGGATAAAAATTTATTTAATCTAAATAAAGATGAAAATGAAATAAATTTTTTGCCTTCTACAGTTTTAATAATTTCTTCTTCTGTTTTTTCTTTTTTGTTGCTATTTTTATCTTTTTTTGAATTATCCTTATATGATAAATTACAAAATATAAAACCATCGTTTAAAAATTTTTTCTTTAATTGATTATAAGTTAATTCATTTCTTATCTCATCATTGTTAAATATTGCATATTTTAGAATCTGCTTTATCGCTTCTTTTTTATTGTCTTTGTTAATGTAATCAATCAGTAATCCGCTATAATCTTCACCTTTAATTTTTAATGTATTAATTGAATTTATTGCTGAAAATAATTGACCTGTAAATGTATCTTTACTTATCCTTTTTTGTGAATTTTGAATATCTATAATTTCATACTTAACAATTTTTCCTTTTTTATTTTTTCTTTCTTTTATGATTGTTTTAAATTCTAAATCACATATACCAATCATATTTTCTATATTTTGTGGTTCTTTTTCTGAAAAAATTAAATTTTTTATTTCGTCTTTGTCCAATTTATGAATTGCTGAATCTTGATATTTACTTTGTATTTCAAAAATTTTATCAATTTCTTCTCTTAAAAATTCTCTTGAAATAATATATCTGTATTCTGATTTTTGATTTCTTATATGATCTTTTAATTTGTAAACAGCATGCCCATCTTTATATTTATCTTCATTATCTTTTGTTTTTGATTTTTCTCTTTTATCAAACAATAATTTACCTATTGTTATATTTGAATTTTCATTTTTGGCATTTTTATATTCAATTCTTAAATTCAGCATACTGTTCTTCATTTTTTCGCTTTCAGTAGCTTCTTTGCCATCTTTTTGCTTTTTATTTTCTTCTTCTTTTTTTCTTAAATCTTCCAATTCTTCAAGCGTTGCATTTTTTTCAAAATCCGGGCCTCTATGTTTTGCTATATGTAACAAAATTCTACATAATTCAAAATCCGTTATTTTTCTCTCCAATGCTTCACTTCTCAGTTGCCAAATATCAATATTTTTATCAGCCTCACCTTTTGGCAACATCAATAGATTATTATTCAATTCATTTTTTTCATCTAAATAAATGCCCAACTGTTCTTTTGTTGCCAACCCCTTTTCTGCGAAAGTTTGCTTTAATTGCAACATTATTTGTTTTTTTCTTTTTAATCTTCTTCTATTTAATCTTTTTTCTCTTCGTTTTGAATTAGATGTTCCATCAGCTATACCGCTATTATTTCTTGCGATTGGTTCGTCAAATAATCTAACACCGCAGTCAATAATTTTAAAGGTTGGAACTTTAATTAAATCATAATTAATGTTTTTTAGATCATCTATATTATCATTGGTTTCAATCAAAGCCCAGCCAATACTGGAAATTCCTAAATCTAGGCCCAAAATTCTTTTTAACATAGTCTTTATGGTAGATATTAATGTATTTATTGTAAAAAATATATTTTAAATTGCAATATTTTTAAAAAATGCTTGATTTATTAATATTGTTTTTTATAATTAAATTGTTTTTAACATAGGGAATTAAAAACGACTTGCTATAATAAATGAATTTTATGTAAGGTCGCCCATCCTTTTTCAGTGGGCTATTACAATTTATTGTAGTATTTAAGCGAGGTTCTGCCTCGCTTTTTCAATTTAAAAATCCTTATCGTTCTTTTTTGTAGCTTTATTTAATCCATCTTCAAGTTTTTTATTTAAAACATCAAGATCATCATTAATTTTTGGTTGTAATAATTTACCATATTCTATAATAATAGTATTAAAAGGATATGGAAGTTGAAACTCATCCCAAGTATTAAATTGCTTTTTGTGCTTATATGACAATGACGCATAAGCTATTGCTGTATTTGTTTTTTTTACTAGTTCTACAACTTTTGTTATCATTTTAAACTTTGGACCTCTTGGGCCGTCTGCTGCCAAAACGCAAATATCGCCATCAGATAGTGATTTCATAATATGTCTAATTGATGTCAAGCTGTTATTGCTTTTAGATCTACCTTTCTTGTTTTTTATACTTGAACCTTCTATAACTTCGAGGTTAAATGTAGACATTATTTGCGATGCAATCTTGCCATCTCTATGCAGAGACGCTAAAACTTTCATTTTTTTACCATTCTTAATCTGTTTTTTGAATAATCTATTTAACTCTGGCGGAGACATTATGATTCTTCCATGCCATGTAAATAGAATAATTCCTTTTCCATTATTGACATATTTTAATATATTCTCAAAATCACCCTTAATTATTATTTTGGATGTTTTATATACAAAATATATGTAAAAATGAACCAATCTAGCTATAGTATTTCTAACATATTTGTTTGCAAAAAAATCTTTAAAAAATTGTTTTAATTTATCTTTCATTATATAGCCTTTTCAAATTGTTTTTTATATAAGTTTGCATATAAACCATTGCATTTCAATAGCTCATTATGTGTACCAACTTCCATTATTTTACCCTCTTGCAATACGAAAATTTTATCACAATTTTGTACAGTTGTAAGCCTATGAGCTATAATTATAGTTGTTTTATCTTTCATTAACTCAGCCAAAGCTTTTTGGATTAATTTTTCGGAAATTGGATCAAGAGCTGATGTTGCTTCATCCAACAATAAAATTGGCGAGTTATGAATTATAGCTCTTGCAATAGAAATTCTTTGCTTTTGTCCACCAGACAATAAACAACCATTTGGACCTAAAATGGTATCATAACCATCTTCCAGATCTTGAATAAATTCATCCGCATTAGCCTTTTTACAAGCTTCAATAATTTGCTTATCGGTAATATCTTTATGCCCGTATCTAATATTTTCCTTAACGCTAGCATTAAAAATAAGAACATCTTGGCTAACTATTGAAATATTTTGCCTTAAAGATTTTAAAGTTATATCTTTTATATTATGATTGTCTAACAGAATTTCGCCTTTTGTCGGATCATAAAATCTAAGAATTAAATTAAAAATTGTAGATTTTCCACTTCCAGAATGTCCAACCAAAGCAACACTTGTACCATGATGTATATCTAAATCAATTCCATCAAGAGCAGGTTTTTCAGATAGTAAATTATTATCCTCTAAAACAACCAACGCTTCATTTTTATCATGAAAAGGATACGAAAAATGAACATTACTGAATTTTATATCTCCTTTTACATTATTTAGCTCTATTGCATTTTTGCTATCTTTAATTTTATTTTCTTTATCTAAAACAATAAATAACCTTCTTGCTGAAACTAATGCGGTTTGTATTTGCACATTTAATCCAGCAAACGATTTAGCAGGTTTATAAACACTCAGCAACGCTGTCATAAAAGTAAAAAAAGATCCTGTTGTCATTGCACCATTTATAACAGACCAACCACCATACCAAATAACTCCGGCAAAACCTATACTTCCCGCCATTTCCATCATTGGAGATGTTATTAATGATTTCCTAATTGTTGCCATAGCTAATTTATAATTTTTTTGAATAATATTGTCAAATTTTGATATTTCATATTCTTCAGAACCGCTTGCCTTTACCAATTTTATTAAGTTAATCGTTTCACCCATTGATGCACTAGTGTTCGCAGATAATTCTCTACCCTTAACAGCAAGACTTTTTAATTTTCTTCCAACTAAATAAATTGGATAAATAATTATTGGAAAGCCAATAAAAGCTAGAATTGACAATGTGAAACTCTGATAAAACATTAATCCAATCAAAGATATCATTGTAAATAATTGTTTTATTAACCCATTAAGAATTAGCCCTACTGTGGTCATTAAACCACTTATATCACCCATCTGATCTAATATTTTATGCGAAGATTTATTTTGAAAATAATCTAGATCGGAATATAAAAACTTTACAAATAGTTTTCTTTGGTAAGATAAACTAATATTTGTTGTGGTTTTATTCATTAAATAACCATCAAGAAATGTTGAAAAACCGATTATTACCGCTATACCAATCAACTGTAAAGGAATAATAATAAGTGCAGTTGTATTTTTATCAGTAAAAACCTCATCTATTGCTGGTTTAATCAAATATGCTCTATAAGCAACAGACGCAGATCCAATTAACATTAACAATATTGCTATTCCAAATGGCAATATATTTGGCATAATTGCCTCTTTTAAAATCCTCTTTAATATATAAAAACTGCTATCGTAATCAACCTTACTATTCATATCAATATTTTTGTTAACTCTAAAATAATAACAATAAATATTATTCTGTCAACTTATTTTTATAATTGTAGAAAACGAATAATAATGACTCATCTTTGCCTATTTTTTGTGAGAAAACATTAATTGTAAAATAATCCTTACCTGATAATTTCACTAAAACTCTTTTATTCTCAGTCTAGTAATGTTTTTATTTCACCATCAAAAATACTGCTCCGTGTTAATGTATTTCTTAATTTTTGCTATTAAGAATTTTAAACTTCTATGCTAATGGTAATTTTTTCCTATCAAAAAAGATTAAGAGAATTAATTATTTTTAATTACACTCAGTTGTTCATATTAATATTATTTTTTCACAATTGTCAAATAACATCATTATATTATTTATCTTTTCCAATTATTTTTATTTCCCATTCCAAATTTATATTAAGTTTTTCTTTTGCATCCTTTATAATTGTATTTCCCAAATTTTCAAGATCTTTAGCTTTTGCGTTTCCCATATTTACCATAAAATTTGCATGTTTTAATGACATTACGGCATTATTTATTTCTTTGTTTTGATATCCTAATTCTTGCACAATTTTCCAAGCGGGTTTTTCTGTTGGATTTTTAAAAGTTGAACCACAAGTTTTTACGCCGTATGGCTGTGAGTTTTTTCTTTTCTCTTGCATAGCTAAAAATTCTTGTTCTATTTCTTCTGGTGCTTTATTTTTTGATGCATCAAACGTTGCTTTTATAAAAATTAAATCTTTTGGTAAATTATTTTTTCTATATTCAAAATTACAATCTTTATTTGTAAAGGTTTTAATATTCCCCCTTAAATCCATAACTTCAACTGATATTAATACATCTTTTACTTCGCTTCCATAACAGCCAGCATTACCACTAATAGCTCCACCGATAGTGCCGGGTATTGTACCTAAAAACTCATATCCATCAATAGATTTATTTTTTGTAAATTCATATAATTGATAGTTCAATGCGCCACATTCGGCTACTATATTATTATTCAAAAGCTCAATTTTTTTCATATTTTTTAAGACGATAATAATACCATCAATTCCACCATCTCTAATTAATAAATTTGAACCTCCACCTATAATTGTAATAGGAATATCTTTATCTATATTTTGTAAGAAATTTTGTAAATCATTAATATCTTCTGGTTCAAAGATAACCTCACCTTCACCGCCTACACCAAACCAAGAATATTTATCTAATTTTTTGTTAAGGGTAATTTTACCTTTTGTTTTTGGTAATTTCATTTTATTTCTCCATTTTTTATTTCTGTAATTACATTATCTATTTGAACCGCAATTCTATCTAATGTATATTTACTGTTAACTAAATTATAACCATTTTTTGCCATTCTTTTTGCCATTTCAAAATTATTCAACATTTCTTCCATTTTTTCTGCTAAATTTTCTGCATTTCCAGCATCAAACATTAGAGCTGAATCTTGATTATTAAAAATTTCGCTAGGACCAGAAGCATTTGAAGAGATGATTGGTTTGCTGTACATCATTGCCTCCAATAAAACTAAACCAAAAGGCTCTTCTCTTGAAGGTAAAACAAAAATGTCTATATTATTATAAAAATTATTTTTTTTATCAATCCATCCAATTAATTCAACTTTATCCTGCAATCTATAATAATTAATCAAATATTTGATTCTTTTATATTCAGCGATATATTGTCTCTGAGGTGTACCACCAATTTTTGCTGAAAAATCTATACCTTTATTATTTAGCTTTGAACAAGCTTGAATAAAAGTCGGAAAACCTTTTACCGGATCAAATCTTCCAATAATACCAAATATTGGTGGTTTTGAAAAACTATTGATTTCTTTAAATGGTAATTTAAATGGAACTATATTTGGAACAACGAAGATTTTATTCTCGGATACCCCATTTTTTACAAAAATATCTTTTTGATTTTGTGTTATAGAAAATATATAGTCTGCTTTATTTATCAAACTGGTTTTTGGATTATGGCATACTAAAATAACCGGAATTTTCAATATTTTTCCTATAAAAGAAAATAGTGATATAACTTTTCTGCTTTGAACTATTATAATATCAGGTTTTATTAAAAATATTTTAAGTAATAAATATGGTAAAAATAGAAAATATGGTTTTATGAAGAGTGTTGGAATATATTTTACATTTTTTAAAGTTTTTAACTTTGTTTTAATTTTTCCAAACTTGTTATAAAAAGCATACACTTCGTGATTTTTAAGGCTTAATGCCTCATTATAATCTAAAAATACTTGCTCTACACCCCCAAGTACCTTACTAGACATTATATTAACTACCTTCATAGAGTATAAATGTAATTTTTCTACTTATAGATTATGACACTACAAGTAAAAGTCAATTGATTAATTTTAAATTATTCTTTATTGATACTTAATCTTAAATCATCTATTTGATTGATAATTTTTTTATCAGACGTATTTTTTAAAGCTAATTTTAAATAATCATTAGCTTTATCATATTTTTTTAGATTTACATAATATTTGGATAAATTAAGATATGACATAGCTGTTTCATTGTTTTTGTAATAAACCTCAGCTAGTAATCTGAAAATACTATTATCATTAGTATCTTTTTGTGAAATATAATTTAAATTGTTGATAGCTGTTTGATATAAATCTTGTTGATCATATTTTATAATTATAAACGCAATCATTTTTTTAATTAAAGTATTATTTTGTATAATATTATCAGCTATATTATAATTTATTAAAGCTTCTTTTATATTGTTATTTTTTAAAAAAATATCCCCTTTTAATTCATAAAAATACGGATTATTTTTGTATTTTTTTATTAAATCGTTAATTTCTGATAAAGCCTTTTTGATATTGTTATTTTTCATATATATTATGCTATTTGCATATTTTTGATAATCGGAATTACCATTTTTAATTTCAATTTGATTATTATAAGCTAATATTTTGTATTTAATGAAGTTGAATTTATCTTGATATTTTTTGTTAAAGTTATCGTTTAAGTAATGTTCATTTTTTATTTTATTTTCTATAAATTGTTTTCTATTTCTGCTTAAAGGATGTGTTGAATAATATTCCATATTATTTGAATAGCTTAACTCGTCTATATAAAATTTATTCATTGAATATAATAAAGCTGATGCGGACAAATTATTTTCATTTAAATATTTTGTAGCTAATTCATCGGCCATTTCTTCTTGTCCTCTTGTATAGCTTAATATTGTTTGTTGTTGTGTTTGTAAACCGGCGTATATAATTGCTTGTCCTAATTCTGGAACACCAGCAATTAATGCTCCAATTCCCAAAAGGATTGAGCCTATACTAATATTTTGCATGCTACCAATTTGCTCATTAAATCTAGCTAAATGACCGCCAGATATATGTCCAGTTTCGTGAGCTATAATACCAAGCAAAGCATCTGGTGTATCAAAGTCAATGATTGTGCCAGTATTTACAAAAATATTTTGTCCACCCATCACAAAAGCGTTTATATTATTATCATTAATTATATAAAAATGTATATCATTTGGATTTAAGTTTGCTGATTTAAATATTGGTAATGAAATTTCGTATAAAAAATTTTCTATTTCTGTATCTCTTATTAGTGATATTTTTTCATTGGCAAAAATATTGTTAATAAAACATAAAAATAATAGAAAATACTTTATAATATTTTTCATTTATTGACTTTACTCTTCATTCTTGGATTAATAAAATTAAAAGTAGAATTTTTAATTGGTAAATTAGAAATATCAAATAAAGACATTTCTATTTCTTGCTTATCTTCTGTTATTAATTTTATAGAACTTAATATTAAAGGATTTTTCTTAAAGTTTAAAATTAATTTACCTTGATCTTCTTTTTTGTTTTCAATAAAAGATATCATAACATTTTCTTTTTTATTTTCAATATCAACTATTTTAAAAGAATTATCTTTAAATGTAATATTTTCATTTAATAAAAAGTGTAATGGCGTTTTTGAGGTTTTAATTGTTGTAATCTCGTCAAGCTCCTTATCGTAATATGTTGTTGTTTGATTGTTTGTGTATAAACTAGCTTCAAAAGGATTTAAATAATCAATTCTTAATTTACCAGGTCTAGATAAATAAAAAACACCTTCTGATAATTCAGAATTGTCCTTATTATCCTGTATGAAATTAGCTTTAAAATATTTTATATCATTTAAATATTTTTCAACATTATTAAGTATTTCGCTATTTTCATTGGCTATACTTAAATTAAGACTTGAAAATATAATACATAAAAATACAAAAATTTTTCTAAACACCAGTCGAACCAAAGCCCCCCTTGCCTCTACTTGTTTCATTTAACTCTTTAACTTCAATTATATTAGCTTGAACTATTGGAGAAATAATCATTTGTGCAATTCGCATACCTCTCTCAACAGTAAAATCATTTTCACCTAAATTAATTAGAATTACTCCAATTTCGCCCCTATAATCAGCATCAATCGTGCCTGGTGTATTTAAAACAGTAATTCCATTTTTTAAAGCTAATCCGCTTCTAGGTCGTATTTGAGCTTCATAATTTTCTGGCAACGCAATAGCTAAACCAGTTTTTATTAATTTTCTTTCGCCTGTTTTTATCGTAATATTTTCAGTAATGCAAGCCCTTAAATCCATTCCTGCACTGCTACTTGTTTCATATTTTGGTAGGTCTAAATCATTTCCTTCAAGTCTTTTAATTTCAATTTTCATAGTGTTTTCTATATTAAACAAATAAATTATAAAAATATTATAAAATTAGTCAAGAAAAATATTTATTTCTTGAAAAGAAAAAAATATATCTTAATATTGATTTAGTGGTAAAAAATATTGTAAAAATGTCTTATATTTTAGAAGGTAAAACTGGAAAATGGGAAGTTGTTATTGGTTTGGAAGTTCATTGTCAAGTAAAGACGAAATCTAAATTATTTTCAAGAAGTTCAACAGAGTTTGGAAGTCCACAAAATACTCATGTGTCTTTTTATGATAATGCTATGCCTGGTCAATTACCAGTTATAAACGGTTTTGCTGTAAGACAAGCGATTAAGACTGGTCTTGGTTTAAATGCTGAGTTTAATATGAAGAGTGTTTTTGATAGAAAAAATTATTTTTATCAAGATTTACCATCTGGCTATCAAATTACACAATTTTATTATCCTATAATTAAGAACGGTTGGTTAGAAATAGAATTAGAAGACAAAACAAAAAAGAAAATTAGAATACATGAAGCTCATATGGAACAGGATGCTGGAAAATCAATTCACGATCAACATCCTACGTTAACGTTGGTTGATTTAAATAGAAGCGGTGTTTGTTTGTTGGAAATTGTATCTGAACCTGATTTAAGAAGCCCTTATGAAGCTATGGAGTATTTAAAGGAACTGAGAACGCTTTTAAGAGCACTTGATACATCTAATGCGGATATGGAAAAAGGTAGTATGAGATGTGATGCTAATATTTCAGTTAGAAGGGTAGGGGATGAAAAGTTGGGTACAAGGTGTGAAGTTAAAAACATGAACTCAATAAAAAACGTTGGAGAAGCAATAGAAATTGAGGCGAAAAGACAAATAGAAATATTAGAAGACGGCGGTAAAATATCACAAGAAACAAGAAGATTTAATGCTTTAACTGGCGAAACATCAACAATGAGAAGTAAAGAAGATGCTATTGATTATAGATATTTCCCAGATCCAGATTTAGCTCCTTTAATAATTACCAATGAATTAATAGAGGAGATAAGAAAAGAATTGCCTGAATTGCCAGAAGCTAAAAAAGCTAGATATATGCAAGAATATGGTATTAGTGAATATGACGCGGGCGTTTTGACAGCATCTACATTTATTAGCTCATATTTTGAAACTGTTGTTGCAAAACATGATCCAAAACTTGCTACAACTTGGATTACATCGGAATTATTCGGTAGATTAAATAAAATGGCTTTAACTATGGAAAATACGCCGGTATCTGCTGAGATGATGATTGAATTGCTTAATTTGATAAAAGATAATACAATTTCAGGTAAGATTGCAAAAGATGTTTTGGACGTAATGATGGAAACAAAAGAATCACCTACAAAAATAGTTGAAGAAAAAGGCTTAAAACAAGTTGTTGATATGGGGGCAATTGAAAAAGTTGTTGATGAAGTTATAGCAAATAATCCAAAACAAGTTGAACAATATAAAGGTGGAAATGAAAGATTGTTTGGCTTTTTTGTAGGACAGACTATGAAATTAAGCGGTGGTAAAGCTAACCCAAAGATTATCAACGATATTTTAAAGAATAAGTTAAAATAATAAATATTATTTAATGAAAAAATTTTATTGACTTTATAAAAAAGGTCTATAAAATTTTATTTATGCCACAATAGCTCAGCTGGTAGAGCAACTGATTTGTAATCAGTAGGTCCTTGGTTCAAATCCGAGTTGTGGCACCATCTAATTTAATTCTTGCGGTATATTGGTATTTGATTTTATTGTTTGTCTCGTGGTATATAATTTAATTTATATGTATTTCGTATATAAATAAATATTAATTATTTTTTTTGATTTATATTGATATTTTATTTCTTTTATATATTTTATATTACCAGATAATAATTTTTCCAATATGAAGAAAAGATTTATATTAAGTTTTATGTTATTATTTTTGTGTGGAGTTGGTGTTTTTGCTAGTAAAAAAAATATCAATAATAAGCAGATTCATGGAAATGTTAATGCGGAATTAGTAAGTTCTGTTAGAAAACCAAGCTTAAGACCAACAACAAAACAAGAAATTTTATTGGAAAATTCTGATGATGTGTATTTTTTTGGCTCTAGCGATGCAAAAGGTACGATTATTGAATATTCAAGTTATAATTGCCCACATTGTATTAGCTTACATCAAAACACAATGGCTAAAATAAAAAAGGATTTTATAGATACTGGAAAAGTTAAATATGTTAAGAATATATTTGTTCAAAAAAATACAATGTTTGCTGTATTGCTTCCATATTGTGCAGATGGAATAAATAGGTATTCACTCGTTGAAGATTTATATAATAATCTTAATTCTTGGATAAACTCAAAAAATCAGAAAGACGAATTGAAAAAAATAGCTTTAAAACATGGTTTTACGGAAAATAGTTTTAATCAATGTATTAAAAATGATAAACTAGCCAATAAAATTATAAAAAGACAACAAAGTGAAGCTAGAAGTTTAAAAATATTTTCAACTCCAACGTTATTTATTAACGGTAAGAAGATATCTGGAAATATTCCATACGATGAATTAAAAATAATAATAGAAAAAAATTTATGATAGATTCTAAGCGCAGTACAATTTTATTATTAAAATTGAGATTTATAATTGCTTTTTTGATTTTGGGTTTTGCTTTATATAAGTATATAGATTTTAGAAAAGATAGTTGGAAAGCTCGTTGGAGTAGAAAAAATGAAATTAAACAAGCAAAAGAATTATTTATGAAAGAATTTTATGAAAACTTACCATTTAAAATTTCAGATAAAGAACATGTTTTGGGTTCTACCAGTGCTAAAATGGAAGTTGTTGAATATATTAGTATTAGATGCCCATATTCATATAGATCTCATCTAGAATCTTTCCCAAATCTAATGCGTGATTTTATAAATACTGGACGAATAAAATATACAACAAGAATTGTTTTGGATATTCCACAGTCTTACGCTTTATCAAGAGTGTTTAATTGTGTTAAAGATACAAAGAAAGCATATAATTTTTTGAATTATTCTTTTAAATATAAACAATGGATACAACTTAATGAAAATGAACAAAAGAATGTGTTATTAAAAATTGCAATGAAATATGGTATTACTGATACTGAATTTATGACTTGCTTTAATGCAAAAGAAAATGATAGTAAATTGAAAGACAAGGAAATGGAAGAGGTTAAATATTTTGCTAATTTTCTTGCAACGCCATTGTTTATAATAGATAAAGAAATTCTTGTTGGCTATGCTCCATACAAAGATTTAAAAAAAGGTATAAATAAACAATTAAAGAAGATTAAGTAATTAATAATATTTAATTGCGGTATTTCTAACTTTTAGTATGTTTTAATTCTAATTATAATATTTAAATTATGATATTATAATTAATTATGTTTGTTAATTTAAAATATAAATATTTCAATAGTAATAAGATAAAAAATGAGAATGGTTTTATAAATAAATAGCCATAATCAAAATATTTATATTTTAATATAATACACTTTTTCTTAATAGTGTGGATATGTACTCTCTTACTCTCATTTCTTAGCAAGATACACACTTTCTCTTCTTACTTTGTAATGTGAAATCTGACAAAATTAATATATTCTATCTTGCCTCGTTTTGTAATGGAAAAGCTAACTAATTCCATATACTTCTCTCTTACCCACAATTCTTAATGAAGTTGATGTTAAATACTTCTTTTTTGTGTCCTTTCATAAGATGGGAACCAATATAAAACATTTCTTATTATTTTTCTTTGCAAGGGGAGGGCTGATATAAAATATCTTCTCGCTACCATCCTTGTAAGAGGAAAGTCAATCGCAGAATATCCTTCCCCTTGTCCCCTTTCTAATATTTCATTCCTCGCCTACCTTTGTAAAGGGAGTTAATGTGGAGCACTTTCTTCTTTACTCCACCGTAAGGGTGGAGCTGGCGAAGTCAATATATTTCATCTTTGTCATCACTTGTAAGGAGAAAACTACCCACCTTGTCAAGGGGGAATATGGGGTTATCACTTATCAGGAAGAGGATAGAGAGTATCCTTATCATAGAGGGGGAGAGCGGATATCTTCTTGGTGTGTGAGACAGAGAATATCTTTATTATGGGAGATGAAATTAGATTTAGCGAAGTAGTATCCTTATCATGGGGGATTGATGGGTACCATCCTCAATAGGGGGAATGAGAGGATATCTATTAGCATGGGGGATAGATACCTACTTAGCTGGACAGGTGATATAGTGAAGCCTTAGCATGGAGTGGAGAGGAGTTCTTAGCGTATGGGGCGTGAAGAGTTCATTGTTAGTATAGATGGAAAAGCGAGAGATTTTTTTACAGCAAGAGGAGGAAGAAATTTTTAATAGAGGAAAAATAAAAGGATGCTCTTAATAGAGTAAAATGAAATGGTATTCTTTGTATGAGGGGAGCTCTAGAAGTTTCCAACAAGATTGGGGAATATAGGAGTGCTTCTTAATAGGGAGGAATAGATAGATATTTTCTTAGCTAGGGAATGAAAAGTTCTTAATAGTGGTAAAGTAGAAAAGCACCAATTAACAAGGGGATGGTATCCATTATTTAGTATGATGGAATGAAAAGATATTTACCATTAACAAAAGGAAAAACGAGAGAATATTCTTAGTGGAGAATATAGTAAATACTATTGGTAAAAATTGGAGGATGGTAAAGAAAACTTAGCGTAGTTCAATAGAGACTTAGAGTAAAAATATGACAGAAATGTATTCTGGATGGATTTAAAAAATAAAAAATATTTTAAAATGAAATAGAAAAATCAATTTTAAAAACCAAAACTTCTTATTGTGTGTACAATTAAAATAACACATACTATAAACGTGGTACAGATAATATGAGTAATGAATACAAAATTAATCAAATAAAAAAAGCCACAAAATGTGGCTAAATTTTATGATTCAAAAGAACAGATTAATTACCAAATTTCCATTTTTTATTGAATTTAGTAATTTGATCATCTTTTGTATTAACGAAAGCTTGCTTTCCATCCTTCCAAGCTGGATGATTGTATGGATCTAAGTCTAAGGTTATTACACTTCCTTCTTTTCCATAAGCTGATTTTGTCTCAAATTTATCACCATTAGTTGTCATAACTACTATTGTGTGATAATCTGGATGAATATCTTTTTGTGCCATCTTATTTTCCTAATATTTTTAAATGTTCATATTTGACTATAATAAAATGCTTTTTTATTTAATCAAGTAAAAATTGCAAAAATCACAATTTATTTTTACAAATTTAAAACAAAATTTTAAAAGCAAGACGCTGGATTAAAATTTTTATCTTTTTTTAGCTCTTCTAATCTTTGTTGTATAAAAAATTTCATAAAATTAAGTTCATTATCACTAATTGACTTTTGATTATCCGGTTTTTCATATTCTTCTAATATTCCAGAAATAATTCTAATTGCTTCACAATTTTCACCTTTATCTGATAAAAGTATAGCTAACATCTGTTTTGTCCAAATTGGCGCGGAATCTGGTGAGTATTTTTTTAATTTCTCAGCCATCTTTATAGCTAAATCTTTATTATTGTAAACATTATTTGCCAAATATGTAGCTTGATAATACCACCACCATTTATTTTTTGGATCTTTATCGGCATGATCATTTAAATAATTTATAACATAAATTACATCATCATGATTCTGGGTTAAAGAATAATAATAAGCGGCTAATGATGGTATATAATTGGATTTACTATCAAGTCCATCAAGCAAATAAAACCACTTTGATAGTTTATTGTAGTCATAATCTTTTAGCGGACTAAATCTACCAAATGTATCACCAGTATTCTGTATTCTAAGTCCCTTAAATCTAAAATAAAATTCCTCATCGCCAAAAGAAAATGCTTTAACCGTTGATAATGTTGGTACTTCTGGAACTATGCCGAGATTTGGTTTTATTTTTTCAGTTTTCAGCCAAAACAATATTTGAAAGCATAAAAATAAAACAACGAGCATAAGATTAATTCTTAATAAATCTTTTTTTGACATATTTTTTAATTTTAATAGCAAAATATTATTCATACGTCCGCCTTTTCAAGAATTAAAATTGTTTTCTTCTAAAATCATAAAACGCTACAAATAGCATTAAAGATATATAAATCAATGATTGTATTAATACTATCCAAACATCATTCATATTGTTTATGCCATAAATCAACCATTCGCTTTTTCCATATAAATCAAGTCTAGGAAATACGCTTGAAAGAAACTTCAATAAAATTTCAGCAAAATCACTCCAACTTGAAACGGCTGTATTAATGTTTTTTGGTATAGAAATACTATAAACGAAAAAACCCATCATTCGGCAAATAAAATAAAATGAAAATGTAGCCAAAACCGAAACAACGGCACTTCTTAAAATTAAAGATGAAACTATTGCAAAAGTTGATATAAGCATCATTTCAAGAATAACACTAATACACCACCACAAAAGACCTAATGAATTTGGGTGATTAAAAAATAACATTATCAATACGACTGGTACTATTAATATTAAGGAAATCAAGTTAAAACTAGTCCAATAAGACAAAATTAGTGTACTTCTGGATATTGGTTTAGAAAGAATAAAATCTATTTCTTTATTTTCAAATTCTTTATTTATATAAAAACAAATAAAAAGAATCATACCACAAACTATAACCACCCTTGATAAAAAGGAAAAATAAACCAATTGCATTTGTGTTTCTTCTGAGAGAGCTGAAAAACCAACTAAGTTTGATAAACCAAAAATACCACCTAATATTATTAACAAGCTTAAATACAATTTATCTCTTAAACCAGTTAGAAGTATAAATTTGAATAATGTTTTCATGTTTACTCCCACATATAATTGTCTTTATTTCCTAAGAAATCATACATATTTCTATCATAATCATTTACTTCACCATTAGGCTTTACAATTGTTGCTTTTATAAAGATAACAGTTTCTGTCACTTCCTTATTTCTTTCTGTACTCTTAAATAAATTTCCTAAAATAGGAATACCAGATAAGAAAGGAATACCTGTATCCGTGTTAGCATGTTCTTCTGACATTAAACCACCAATTACAAGAACATTGCCGGATTTTATTTTAAGCGTTGTTTGTACAGATCTACTTTGAACAACTGGAACTATATTTTTAGCCTCAACTGGATCTTCAACCTCACCAATCTTAACCTTTAATTCTGGTGTAACATTCAATGTTATCTCATTTTTTTCTAAATCAATAGATGGTATAATTGCCATCGTAACACCAACTTCTTCTTCTTGTTTTGTGGATGTGTAAGTTGTCGTTGTTATGTTATTTTCATATCTATCTTCTTCTTCTTTTTCAACATTGAAGTAAATTAACTTACTAATAAATTTTAACTCTGATTTTTGATTATTCATAGCATGAACCCTAGGGCTGGAAAGAGTTTTTGTTAAACCAAATTTGTCTAGGGCATTTATTGCAGCTGTTAAACTACCACCAAATACCTTTGTTGTAAGAGAACCTTGTAATCCACCTGGTGCTGTACCTACTATCCCATCTAAATAACCGAATTGTAAATTACCGGTAGAAGAACCAGAATCGTTTACAAAACTCCAATCTATACCAGTTTTGTATTTATCATTAAGAGCAACTTCAACAACTTTTGCTTCAATTAAAACCTGTGATGCATAATTAACTTTTACATGCTCTATATATTTTTCAACTGCTCTTTGTGTTTTTTGGTTTGCATAAACTGTAATAGTGCTTGCTGGTTTGTTAATTATAACTTTTGGTTCTTCAATCATTGAACCAGTATCACCAGTTGTATCTACATCTGTATTTGCTGTCATTGATATTCTTGACATATTACCTAAAGATATTATACTATTTAACGAGCTTTCTATTGAATTCCAGACCTCATTCTCTATCAAAAAATCAACATTATATGTTTTTGCATAAGGTGTATCTCTTTCAAATCTTAAAATATTATTTGAATAACTATATCTTAAATTTCCTAAGTCTGATATTCTTTGTACTATAACGTTTAACGGTTTGTTTGTAACTTTTAAAATTATACCACCCGTTATACCCGGATCAACTTCAATATCTACACCAGATAATCTTCCTAATTCAACCAAAACATCCTTAATAGGAACTTCCTCTGTTGTAGCAAAAGATATTAAATCGCCATTACCCATAGGTGGTGGAGGTGGTGCAACCAATAATTTAGAAACATTTGGTGGCGTTATTCTTCTAGGTAAATTTACCTTTGTACTATTTTTGTTGTTAAATAAAACGGCCTCTCTGACCTCTTTTCTTGTAGATTCTCTATCAGTATCTATAACACTTCTTTCGCAAGATATTGTAAATACAATTAAGGCAAATAAACTAGCTAATTTCTTCACTTTCTACATAAACTTTCTTAGTAAACTAGAACTAATATAACCCACAAAAATTATATAAGTCAAGAAATAAATATATACTTTTATTTTTTTTTATATAATTTATAACTATTAAATAAAATAATAAAATAAAAATGAATATTTTTAATATACCATCATATTCTTATTTTTTAAAATCATTATACAGTTTTATAATTGAGAAATCGCAAAATGAAATAGATGTATCTAATTTTACGGTTCTATTGCCAAGTAGAAGAAGTTGCAATGAATTAAAAAGAATATTCTTAGAGCAATCAAAAAATGAAGCAATAATATTACCAAATATTAGAGCTATTGGTGATATAGATTATGATGATTTGATATTAAAAATACCAAATAAAGATGATTTAAATAATTATATTGATTTTACAGCCAACACGTCAAGAATAAAGTACAAAATATTACTTATTAAAGAATTATTATCTTGGAGTAAAACGAGTAATAAAAGTATATTCAAAAATATTACCATGGAGCAAATTACCAATTTAGCATTAGAATTGGAAAAATTTTTGAATGAGGTTATTAAAAATAATTTAAGTTTGGATGATCTGAGTAAAATAGTTGATGATGAATATTCTGAGCATTGGCAGGAAATTTTAAATTTTTTACAGACTTTTGGCAAAAGATGGAATTTATTTATAAAAAATAATAATATTGTATCAATGATAGATTTTAGAACAAAAATATTATCATTTAATGCTGAATATTTTAAAAATAATAAGCCAACAAATCCAATCTTAATTGCTGGCGTATCAGGAAATATAATTAGTACATGTAATTTGATTAAAAGTTTAATTCAATATGATAATTGCTATTTTATTTTTAAAGGGTTGGATAAAAATCTAACAGACGATGAATGGGGAAAAATTAATATTTTTCATCCACAGTATTCTTTTAAACATTTATTGGAAAATTATATTCGTATAAAAAGAGATGAAATAATTGACTTGGATTATAAAAATGATATTGTAAATGAAAAATTGGAAAAAATAATATCATATTCAATGTTGCCGTATTGTGAAACCTATAAATGGCAAGAAAATATTAATATAAACGATGTTGATTTTGAAAATATTTCAAAAGTTGAATGTACTGATATTTTTCAAGAGCTGGATATAATTTCATTTATTGCAAAATATAATTATTCAAATTCCAACAAAACAATAGCAATTATAACAAATAATGAAATTTTTGCAAATCAGTTAGAAGTAAAATTGAATAATTTTAATATTAAAGTAAATAACGTTTTTGGTAATAAAATCTCAAGAACGGATTATGTGAAATTTTTGTTTTTGATACTGGACGTTTTGAAAGCCAACTATGAACCAATAGCTTTATTATCTTTGTTAAAACACAAATTTACTTTAATAGGCCTTGAAAAATCAAAATTAAATCAATTAATATTGATACTTGAAGACAAGATTTTACGCGGTTCTGGAAATATTAGATATAAAAAAATTAAAGAAAAAATAAAACATACTAAAAATCAAGAATTAATTAATTTTTTTGATAATTTTAGTAATATTATCGGAGAATTAAAGTGTGAAAATTCTGATTTTCAGACAATATTACAAAAACATATAGATATAGCAAAAAAATTAGCTTCAAATGATAATATAAATGCTGATGATATTTTTTGGAATAATAATACATTAAATGGTAGTGAACTATTAGTTTTTTTTAATGAATTATTAGAAGAAAGTAAAAATTATGGTAATATTCACAGTTGTGAAGAATATTCATATTTGTTAGATTATTTAATTGCTGAAAATTCCTACGCTGAAAAATATTCTATACATCCAATGGTAAATATAATATCAACACAGGAAGCTAAATTAATAAATTATGATCTGGTAATTATTTCCAATTTAAATGATGGAGAATTTCCAAATCATATCACAACAGATCCTTGGATGAGTAAATCAATGAGAAAAAAATTTAATTTGCCAGCAAAAGAAGAAATGATCGGCAATTATGCATACGATTTTACTCAATTATTGTGTAATAATAAAGTTATTTTGACAAGATCATTAAAAAATAATGGTACCCCCACAACAAAATCAAAATATTTAATGAGATTTGAAACATTTTTATTATGTCAAAATAAAAAAATTCAAGAAAATGATATTTGGAAAGAAATTTATAAAAAATATAATGAAGTTAAAGATTTTAGCACAATTTCAAGACCAAAACCGACACCGCCATTAGAAAAAAGACCTAAGAAGTTATATGCAACGCAAATAGAAAAGCTAATGAATAATCCGTATGATATTTATGTTAAAAGTATTTTAAAATTAAGAAAAAAGGATAGCTTTTACGATGATAAAATATTTTCGTTTTTTGGACAAGCAACGCACAAGGCGTTGGAATTGTATACAAAATATTATGAAAAAAATAAGGATGGCGATTTGTATGAAAAATTAATTAAATATGGGAAAGAAAGTTTTGATGAGTATTTTAATGATGAAATTACAAAAGAATTATTTTTTATAAGATTTATAAATATTGCAAGATGGTTTGTAGAAGAAGATAAAAAAATTAGAGAAGCTGGATACAATATTTATGCAGAAAATGAAAAAGAAATGTATATTCAAGATCTTGATTTTACTTTATCGGCGATAGTTGATAGGATTGAGGAAAAGCAAAATACGAATATAATAAATATTGCCGACTACAAAACTGGAACACAGCCTAGCAATACTGATGTTTTAAGTGGTAAGAAACCACAACTTGTAATTGAAGCTATAATTATGGAAAATCAAGATAAAAATGTAGATAAATTGGCATTTTGGTCAGTAAAAGGTAAAAATGATGATAAAATATCAGAAATAAAAACAGATAATCTTCAAGATTTAATATATAAGGGAAAAAATGGTATTTATAAATTAATTAAATACTTTAAGATATATGAAAATTCATACATAGCGACCGCATTTGATTTAAATGATAATAATCATTACAGTAGCGATTACAAGCATCTAAGTCGTGTTGAAGAGTGGGGGTATTTGTAGAATAAATTATTTACTTTCAATGCCGGTAGATATTAATAGATTTCTAGTTTCATACAAAGGTAATCCTTGTATATTAGAATAACTACCAACAATTTTTATAACAAAAGCATCCATCATTGTTTCAATAGCTATTCCGCCAGCTTTGCCTAAACCATGGCCGGATTTTACATATTCTTTAATATCAAATTCGTTTAGATGCTTAAACTTCAATGATGTAGATACTGTTTTTTTTACAAATTTATGATCCGATGTAATCAAACAAATTGAGGTTATTACTTTGATATTTCTACTAGAATAATATCTAAGCATTTCTTTAAGTTCTTCATTATCTTTTGGCTTTTGAATAATTTTTGCTTCATTACTTATTATTGTGTCAGCGCACAAAATGACATTACCAAAATATTTACTATACAAAGTTTTAGCCTTAGTCTCCGCCATTCGTTTTACATAATCTATCGGCTTTTCTCTTTTAAATGGTTTCTCATCAATATCAGCACCTTCTATAATATCTGGATAAAAATTTATTTGTTTCAATAAATTTAATCTTGTTTTTGAAGACGATCCAAGTACAAATTTTGGCATTCTTTCCTTTATTTTTTATATCTTAATGTAATTCTACCTTTTGTTAAATCGTAAGGGGTCATTTCAACTTCTACTCTGTCTCCTTTTAAAATTTTAATCTTATTTTTTCTGATTTTACCAGATGCATGAGCAATTATTATTGATTTATTCATTTCCTCTAATTCAACTTTAAATATTGTATTTGGTAAAACTTCAACAACTGTACCATTCATTACTATTAAATCTTCTTTTGACATATATGTTTTTTGTTAATAAATAAACTATCTTAATAATATAAGAAGTATTTTTTAAAAAGGCAAATATTAATTGAAATTTTATGAATATCACTATTTTTTAAAGACTGCATTAATGTTAAATCTATATTATAGTTAAAAAAATCATAAAGATTATATTTTATGATTTTATAAAATAAAAAACTAGACTATTATTTTCTAGTTTTTTATTATTGAAATGGTAATTATTATTAATTGGTATTATTATTTATGGTTGATTTTGTTTTGTATCATTATCCACTTTGCCCTTTTTCAAGAAAAGTTAGGTTTTTATTGACTGAATTTGGCTTTTCGCATAAATTGAAAGAGGTTAAATTTTGGAAAAAAGATATGGAATTAATGAGGTTAAATCCAGCACACGAGGTACCAGTTCTTATTGATATGGAAAATGATGCTGTAATTGTTGATAGTTTTGTAATTGCTGAATATCTTGATGTGAAATATAATAATAGTAATAACTTATTAAAGTTTTCTTTTTTATCTGATAATGAGATTGAAAAAGCTGAAATTAGAAGACTTGAAATGTGGTTTGATAAAAAATTTTATAATGAAGTAAGTAAGTATATTTTGGAAGAAAAGGTTTTTAATACATTTGCAGATAATACAATCAATATAAATACAAAAAGATTAAAAGCTGGACAAAATAATTTAGATTCACATATTAGATATATGGAATATTTGCTTGATAACAGAAAATGGCTAGCTGGTGAAAATTTTTCAATGGCAGACATTTCTGCTGCGACACAAATTTCGTCGCTTGATTATCTTGGAGAAATTAGTTGGAATAAATATAAAATATTGAAGGATTGGTATTCTACAATAAAATCTAAAACAGCTTTTCAAAGCATATTAAAAGATAAGATAGAAGGATTTAAGCCTTCAAAATATTATAGTGAATTAGATTTTGATTGATATGAAAATTGTAAAACCAAAAGTAATAATTTTTGATTGGAACGGAACTTTGGTATATAATGATAAAGATAATCTTATACATTTATTACCAAATGTTCTTCAAGTATTGAAAAAATTAAATAAATTAAATATTTTTGTTTCTATAATCAGTAATACTTATATTGCATTTTTAAATAGGACTGTAAAAAAGTTTAAAATTGATAAGTATTTATTGAATGTTATAGGAACAAAAGGTGATATAGATTATAGGAAACCAAGCAAAGAGGTTGTTGATTATGCTTTAATTGGTGCTGATGTTGATGATGTAAATACCGATACTGTATGGATGGTTGGAAATAGTATGCAGGATATTTATACAGCTTATAATTCACATATAAGGCCAGTGATATTTGGCCATGATTTACTGATGCAAATATTATCAAAAGAAGGAATTGAGCCAAAAAAGAACGCTTTATATTTTAAGAATTATAATGAATTTCTAGAAATGTTGGAGGAATTTAAAAATGAAAACGCCTAATTTTTGGAATAGTAAAAATTTTGTCTCAAATTTATTGTTGCCATTATCGTTTATTTATGGTTTTTTGAGATTTTTGGATGTTTTTTTTTCTAAGGAATACAAAAGTAATAATTTAAAAATTATTTGTATTGGAAATATCACAGCTGGTGGAAATGGTAAAACACCAGTAGCTATTGAGATTGGTAAAATATTAAGAGAAAATAATATTCATTTTGCATATTTGAGTAAAGGCTATAAAGGAAGAATAAAAAACTTTACAAAAGTTGATTTAACAAAACATAGTCCGATTGATGTTGGAGATGAACCATTAATTTTGGCAAAATATAATGATACTTTTATTTGTAAAAATAGAAAGGAAGCATTAATGAAATTGTCAGAAAATTATGATTATAAATATATAATAATGGATGATGGTTTTCAAAATCCAACTATTTTTAAGGATAAAAGTATTGTTGTTGTTGACGGAAAAAATGGTATTGGAAATGGAAGATTATTGCCATCTGGTGCTTTAAGGGAAACAATTTCAAGCGCGATTAAAAGAGCTAGTTTTTTTATTATTGTAAATAAAGATGAGACTAATTTTTTTGAAAAAATTAATAATAAAAAGGAAATAATAAATGCATCAATACGAGAGGAAAATAAAAATTTTGGTAAAGACAAATATATAGCTTTTTGTGGACTTGGAAAACCGCAGAAATTTTTTGATAGTTTAAAAAAGGCAAACTACAATGTGATAAAAGAAATAGTTTTTGAAGATCATTATTATTATAAAGATAAAGATTTAAAGCAAATACTTGATATTGCTGAGAAAAATAATGCAAAAGTAATTACAACAGAAAAAGATTTTGTAAAACTTCCAAATAATTATAAAGGAAAAGTTGAAATTTTGAAAATTAATGTTATGTTTGAAAATAAAGATAGATTAAAGGAGTTATTGTTAAATGACTAATAATGAAAATACAAGGTTTAGAGATTTTATTTATAGAATGCAAGCGTTTGGTTTGTTGATTTTATCGAAAATTTTTGTTTTGTTGGGGATTAGATTATCAAGTTTTCTTATTGGGACTTTATTTATAATTTTTGGCCCATTAACTAAACCTAGTTTTTTAGCTATGAAAAATATAAAAAAAGTTATGCCAAACTTAACATTTTTGCAAAGATTTAAGATAGTTTTGGGGATGTGGAATAATTTAGGTAGAGACTTGGCTGAATTTATTGGATTTCATTCATTAAAAAATGAAGATTTTTTAAAATACATTAATATTGATGATGAATCAATAAAAGTATTGGAAAAAATGAAAAATGATAATAAGGGTGGTATAATTTGTACGGCACATTTTGGAAATTGGGAAATTTTTTCCAATGTGTTTAGACAGTATAATATTCCAATATCAGCTGTATATAGAAATTTAAATAACAAATATGCTGATGATATAGTATTAAAAGCAAGAGCAAAAAGTAATGTAGAAATGATACCAAAAGGACAGAAGGGGGTTATAAAATTAGCCAGAAGTTTAAAGAGTGGTAAAAAAATTTTAATGCTTGTGGATCAAAGATTGAATAATGGTATAACTGTTCCATTTTTTAATATACCGTCAAAAACAACAGATGCACCAGCTATTTTTGCTTTAAAAAATGGTTATAAAATATATACAGCAGTTGTTTTTAGAAGAAGTTTATCTTGCTTTTTTGATGTAAGGATTGAAGAATTTGAAGTTATAAATACCGGTAATTTTCAAGAAGATGTGGAAAAGACTACGGAAAAAATAAATAAAAAAATAGAGGAATGGATAAAATTAAAACCAGAGCAATGGTTTTGGGTTCATAATAGATGGAAAGAATAATTGAATATGAGAAACTTTTTATATAATTTTATAGATGAAAATTACGAAGATAACAAGATACGGAAAGGTAGATTAAAGTTTATTTTTTCTATCTTAATTATCATATTTTTTATATTAGCTTTTAGACTTATTTACATTTCTGTATATTTTAAGAAAAATGGTGATAGATTTCAATTATCTGTTATTAATGACTTGCAGGGTAGGGGGAATATAGTTGATAGAAATGGTGTTATTTTGGCATCTGATATAGAGCTTGTAAATTTTTATCTAAATAGAGAATTAATTTCAAATCCAAAAAAAACTGCCTCTATAATTTCTAAGATTATTCCAGAAATAAACGAAGAAAAATTATATGAAAAATTAATCAGTACTAAAAATAAAGCAAAATATATTTTAGTTAAAAAAAATATTACGCCAAAACAACAGATTGATATTAAAAATTCTGGAATTATAGGGTTTGAATTTAATAATAGTGTGGGTAGAATATATCCGCATAAAAATCTGTTTTCTCATACAATTGGATACGTTGATGTGGATAGAAATGGTATTGCTGGTCTTGAAATGCAATATAATAATCTCTTAAAACAGCAATCAAATAATACATTAAAATTAACACTTGATATAAGGCTTCAATCAATATTAAGACAACAATTATTGAAAGCTTTATCAAAATATAAAGCTAAATCTGCTATTGGTATAATAAGTGAAGTAAAAACTGGTGATGTTTTAGCAATAGTAAGTTTACCAGATTTTGATCCAAATCAGCCATACGCTAGCAACAAGAAAAGTTTATATGATAAAGCAACTTATGGTGTATATGAAATGGGTTCTGTTTTTAAAGTTTTTACAATTGCATTGGGGTTGGATAAGAATATCATAAAAACAAACAAAAAATATGATGTATCACAGGTTATAAGCTATGGAAAATATGAAATTAAACAAGATGATTATACTAAAAGGATGTTAACGCCAGAAGAAATTTTAGTTAGATCATCTAATGTTGGAGCTGGATTAATTGGACTTGAAATAGGAACCGATAGAATGAAAGAATTTCTGGAATTAATAGGTATGTTTGATAGAGTTCCAACAAATTTTCCGTCTTTAGCAAAACCATTGTTGCCTAAAAAATGGAGAGAAATAAACACAATTACAAGTTCTTATGGGCATGGTATTTCTGTTACGCCTTTACATATTGTTAGAGCAATTAGCGGTATAGTTAACAATGGGGTAATGAAAACTCCGCATTTTGTTCAAGGTGAGAAGTTTGATGATGTACAAATAATTAGCGAAAAAACCTCAAAAATTATGAACTCTTTTTTAAGAAGTGTGGTTAAAAGCGGTACTGGTTGGCGTGCAAATAGTTTAGGGTATGCGGTTGGTGGTAAAACTGGTTCAGCACGATTATTAAAAAATGGACAATATCAAGAAGGTGATATTATGGCTAATTTCGTTGGCGTATTTCCAATGAATAATCCATATTATTTAATCTATATAATGATAGAAAGCCCAAACGTACCAGAATTAAAAGAAAATATATCTGGTGGTACAATTGCAGCACCTGTTTTTGCAAGAATTTTAGAAAACATTGTTCCAATTTTAAATGTTGTTCCATATATAGAAAGAATAGAGTAAATATTTATGGATTTAGTGAAAGAATATACAGTTTCTGAAATAGTAAAAGACCTCAAGAATACAATAGAGAGTAAGTATTTCTATATCAAAATCAAGGGTGAAATTAGCGGTTTAAAAAAACATCCCAGTGGACATTTTTATTTTTCTTTGAAAGATGAAAATGCAATGATTAATGCCGTTATGTTTAAAAATTATGCAGATTTCTGTAAAATTGATTTACAAGATGGTGTAGAAATTATAGCTGTTGGTAAAATAAGTATTTATAAAGAAAGATCAAGTTATCAAATGCTAGTTGAATCTGTACAAATTAGTGGAATTGGCGCTCTTTTAAAACTTATAGAAGATAGAAAAAATAAACTTGCAAAAGAAGGACTTTTTGACACAAGCAGAAAAAAGCCTATACCAAAAATGCCAAAAAATGTAGGAATAATTACAGCGGAGAGTGGCGCTGCTATTCATGATATTTTATCAAGGCTAAAAAATAGAACTCCGATTACAATATTTTTATATTCATCTTTAATGCAAGGAAAAAACGCACCAGAAGAAATTATTGAAGCAATAAAATATTTTAATTCGTTGAAAGATAAGCCACAAGTTTTGGTTATAACAAGAGGTGGCGGTTCTATTGAAGATCTAATGGCTTTTAATGATGAAAATTTAGTAAGAGCTGTTGCTAATTCAAAAATACCAATTATATCCGCCGTTGGGCATGAAGTTGACTGGACTTTAATAGACTATGCTAGTGATTTAAGGTTGCCAACTCCAACTTCTGTTGCTGAGTATTTAACAATCAGTAAAGAACAAGCTTATATTAATCTTAATAATCTTTTTGTTAAATTATATTCTGTTTTGTGTGAAAAAAATATAAGAAAAACGAATTATCTAAAAACGATATTTTCTCATTTTTTAATGAAAAAAATGAGTGTTTTTAAAAGAAAAGTAAATATTTTAAATTTTTTAAAGATAAGACTTTTTGGAATTATTAAATTAAAAATTCAAAAACATAAAAGTAATGTTAATTGTTTTAAGAAAATAAATATCAATTCTATTATTTCTAAGGTAATAAAAGAAAAATCAACAAAAATAAAATTTGCTGACCTAAAAGTACAAAATTTTCAGAAAAAATACCCAATTTTAAAAAATACTTTGGGACATGTAATAAAATTAAAAAATGAACTAATATTAAACAAAAATTATATATTAGAATTTCCTGATGGAAATGTAAAAATTAAAATTATAAAAGTTTAGACATTTTTCTTCTTATTAGTTTTTCTACTTCTATTACAATTATTATCAATAATGATATAGGAATTATCAGAGCTAGCTCAGACCAATCTAATGGATCTATTTTTAAAAATCTATCAAATAGCGAATTATATGAAGCAACTATATGAATTAATGTAACTATAATAATTGAGATAATTAAAAATGGATTTTTTAAAAAACCAATTTTAAATAATGATTGTGTTTCGGATCTGGCATTAAAAATCTGCATATTTTGAAATAAAATTAATAAGAATATTGTTGCGCTTCTAGCTATTTTTATGTCATTTAATGTGGTATAAAAATATTTAAACACGAAAAAACATCCAAATATCATTATAAATGAACTAACAATAATTCTACTTATCATAATTTTGTTAAAAATTGATTCATTTGGTTTTCTTGGTTTTTGTTTCATTTCATTTCCTTCTGGACTTTCCATTGCTATTGCTATACCTTGAATACCTTCTGTGATTAAATTTATCCATAAGAGTTGAATTGCTGTAAATGGTAAAGGTAATTGAAATAACATTGCTAATATAAAGATTCCTATTTCTGCAAAAGCTGTGGATAAGAAAAAGAAAATTAATTTTCTAATATTTGAATAAGCCAATCTGCCTTGTTCTACACCATTTACTATTGATGCAAAATTATCATCGGTTAAAATTATGCTTGCACTTTCCCTTGCTATATCTGTACCTTTTTTGCCCATAGCAATACCAACATTTGCATTTTTTAATGCTGGCGCATCATTAACACCATCGCCTGTAACAGCAACAAAATTTCCATTTCTTATCATTGATTGCACTATGTCAAGCTTTTGCGTTGGTTCTACTCTTGCATAAACTTTTGCTGTTTTTGTGATTTCATCAATAGCTTCTTTTCCATTATTCGTAGCTTTCTTTAATTCAACACCAGTAATAACTTCTTTCTGAGTTTTTACGAAGCCTAATTCATTAGAAATAGCAAAAGCTGTTTTTGGATTATCACCGGTAATCATAACAACTTTAATACCTGCATCTTGACATTCTTTTACAGCTTGCTTTGCTTCTGGTCTCAATGGATCCAACATTGCGATTAATGATAAAAATTCTAATCCATATAAACTATTTTTAAGTAAATTTTCATCATCTGATAGTTTATTATTAATTTGTCCACAAGCAACAGCTAAAACTCTTAATCCTTTCTTTGTCAAGTCATCCAATTTATTTTTTATTTCTTTTAATGTTTTTTCATTAATATTACACATACCAGTTATAATTTCAGGAGCACCTTTTGCAAAAGCATACGTTTGACCATCAATCATATTAAAACTTGCAGAAAATTTAGCTTCTGAGGTATATGGTAATAATCGGACTTCCGGATATCTTTTATGTATTGATTTAATTTTATATCCCTTATTCACAGCAACTTTTAAGAATGCAACATCAACTGGATCGCCATAAAAATTACCATCTTTTTCGCTAGCTTCATTTGGTAATACAAAACTCATAAGAATCTTTTTTTCTAGACTCATTTGCTCAAAATTTTCCTCTTTTTCAATCGGCTTAAAATCCTTCGGTTTTTCAATTAAAGAAATTGTATTATCTTTTGGAGTAATAATTTCAATAATACTTAGTTCATTAATGGTTAATGTGCCGGTTTTATCCGACGCTATTACGCTACAAGATCCAAGCGATTCAACTGCTACTAGGTTTTTTACAATAACATTTTTCTTTGCCATTCTGTTCATGCCAATTGCAAGACATATGGTAATAGCAATTGGTAAACCTTCTGGAATAGCTGCAACGCCTAGGCTACTTGCGAGCATTAAAGTGTCTTTCCAACCAAGACCTAAATGAAACGCAACAACAGATATTAAAATTATAAAAAATCCCATAATAATTGTTAATCTGGTTGTAAAATTTTCCATTCTATGAACTAATGGTGATTTAGCTTTTGATTTTTGTGTTATCTTATCGGCTATTTTTCCAATTTCTGTATTTAAACCGGTAGACTTCACTACGCCTCTTGCTTGTCCTTTTATAACAATTGTACCAGCGAACACTTCATTTAATTTATCTTGAAGATTGGAATTTTCCTTTGGAATAAAATTATAATCTTTATTAATTGCCATTGACTCACCAGTTAACATTGATTCATCAACCTTAAAATTTTTATTATTATATGTTAGAATTATGTCTGCCGGAATTTTATTTCCTTCTTTTAATATAATAATATCGCCAACAACTATATTTTTTGACAAAACCTCAATTTCATTACCATCTCTTAAAACGGAACTTTTTACCTCAACTATCTTTTTTAAAGATAGAGCTGACTTATTTGCAGAGTATTCCTGAATTGTTCCTATAATTGCGTTTATTAAAACAACAGTAAAAATAAAATAACTATCAATAAATTCACCAAGAAGAAATGATACAATAGCTGATAATATAAGAATATAAATTAAAGGATCCGCAAATTGTTTAATGAAAATATTAAAAATTGATGGTATTTTTTCTTCTGGTAATTCATTTTTTCCATCCCTTAAAAGTCTTTCTTTTGCTTCTTGTGAAGTTAAACCATTTTTTGAAGTTTTGTATAAAGAATAAATTTTATCAATATTTTCCATTTTATATACCAAATAAATATTTCAGATATAATGTAATTAAAAAAATTAAAAATAGCAATATTTTATTGTAAATTATTTATATTGCTTTATTCTTAAAATATATTAAGGTTTATTGAACTGATTTATTATGAGAAATTTTTTAAAACATACCTACAAATTAGGACTAAAAGAAATAAAAAGTTTTATAAATGATAAAGTTTTCTTTGTTTTTGTGATATGGTCTTTTACATTAAACATTATAGTTGCAGCAAACGCTGGAAATATGGAAATAAAAAATGCGTCAATTGCTGTTGTTGATGAAGATAATTCGGTTTTGTCTAGAAATATAGTACAAGGTTTAAGAGAACCATTTTTTAAAAAACCGGTAAATATAACTTTTGGTGAAATAGATAAAAATATGGATCTAGGAAATTACACATTTGTAGTAGTTATTCCAGAACATTTTCAAGCGAATTTAGTGTCAAATAAGTTGGCAGAAATCCAGTTAGATATAGATGCAACCGTTGTTAGTCAGTCATATATTGGTTCGGGATATATTAAACAAATTATAAATCAGGAAATAAATAATTATTTAAATGAAGGTAAAAAGAATAGTGAATTTAAATCATTTGATAATGTTATAAGGATTAAATATAATCCGAACGCAGTGTCCGAATGGTTTATGTCTGTAGCACAACTTATTACTATGGGAACAATGCTATCAATGATGCTTCCAGCTGTTGCGTTGGTTAGAGAAAAAGAATCTGGAACAATAGAACATTTACTTGTAATGCCTATAACGCCACAAGAAATTATGTTGTCAAAAATATGGTCAAACGCACTGATTATACTGCTATTTTCAATTATGTCTATGTTTGTTGTTGTGGAAAAATATTTTAATGTAAAAATACAAGGTTCTTTATTGTTATTCTTTATTGGTTTTATAATATTTCAATTTAATATTACATCATTAGGGATTGTTTTATCAACATTTGCAAATAATACTGCTCAATTAGCCTTATTAATTATTTTGGTTATGATGCCTATGACATTTTTATCTGGCATGTATACTCCTATGGAATCTATGGCTCCATTTATACAAAGACTTATGTTTTTGTCTCCATTGAAACATTGCATGGATTTTTCATTTGCTGTAATATTTAGAGGAGCAACATTAAAAGAAGCCTGGAAGCCAATAGCATGGATGCTAAGCATGGGTACTGGCTTATTTATTTTTTCTTCTTTGAGATTCAATAGATGGTTTAATAATAACAATAGATAATTAAAAATCTTCTAAATCTAATTTAAACATTAAATCCATACATGTTGTGTTTTTATCACAAGTATCATAATTTCGGATACCACAAGAAGCTCTCATGGAGCCAGTATCTATGATATTATCATCTATTTTAGTTTCTAATTTTTTTGCAAAACTGCATTTAATTGCTTTTTTATGTGCGTTTAAAACTAATATATTTGAAGTAATGTCAGATATATTGGTACCGGATATTAAAGAAGTTTCATTTTTTATTTCAGGTGCATAACCAAAATACCAAAAGTTATCATTTTTTAACGCAGTAGATTCTGGAAGTCCTTTTTCTGCATAAATATTATAAATATTCCTACTACCTCTTGACATAGTTGGCTTAAAATCTGTTATTTTATTTATATATAAATCAACAAAAGGTCCGCTAAAAGTATTCCAAACCCAATATTGAGATCCATTAAACGGTGCAGGAAAATAATGATCTAACTGTCCTTCATTAGCGCCAGCGCCTATTTTACCATCATCATTCGCATCACTAGGTAGTCTTCCTTTAGATACATAGAAAGAATTTACAGCTTGTTTCCAGTTTTTTATCTCACTGATAAAGCTTCTCATTTTTGCACTTTCAATTAAACTAGCCCCACCAACAATTCCAGAAATTAACAATCCAATTATAATTAATACGATTGATAATTCTATAAGAGAAAAACCTAAACTATTACTTTTCATTAATTAGTATAAAATTACATACAATACGATTATAAAAATATGATTTTATTTTTTCAAATGATTTATTGTGCAAGGTTGTAATTTGTTAAGTGAAAAATGTATTATTAATGCAAAAATATCCAAAATTTTAATATCTTTCCAATTAATGTCAATAAAAATCTAATATTTATATTAATGAATAAATATCAACATTTTATTTAGATATTCCATTTTCAGTAAGCGTATTAACAGCCGACGATAATTCAGATACTTGCGATTTTAGTTGCGTAATAATGTATGATATTAAATTAATTACAGCTGGTTTTTCAATAAAGGATAATAATCTTTGTAGACTAGCAATATATGAATTTAAAGATTGTATTTTATTTTCAGCTTCCTTTTTATCTTTTACTTGATTATTTTTGAGAACTTCTTGCGCTAATGTTATTTTTTCTTTATTTTTTAATACTTTTTCAGCAAATTTTTCATTTTGTTCTCCATTTTCTATTTTTATATTATGTGCTTCTAGGATTTTTTTAATTTTATCTACTTTTTCTTTATCATTTTTTTTATTATCCTTATTTTCTTGTTCTTTCTTTTCTTTTTTAGCTTTTTCTTCCTTCTCTTTTTTCTTTTCTTCTTCCTTTTGTTTCTTTTCTTTTTGCTCTTTTTCCTTTTTTTCTTTATCTTCACGTTCTTTTCTCTCTCTTTCCTCTTTTTCTTTATCCTGTTTTTCTTTATTTTCTCTTTCTTCCTTTAATTGAACCTCTTTTATATCCTGCTCTTCTTGCTCTATCTTTTTCTTCTCTTCCTCTTCAATTTTTCTTCTATTTTCTTCTTTTTGTTTGTCTTCTTCTTTTGCCTTTTTTTCCTCTCTGTCAACACTTTTATTTTTATTGGCTTCTTCGGATGTAATTTCTATTATTTTATTTAAAAGATCGTCAAAACTTAAATTAAAGTTTTCAGAGGATAGCAAAAATTCTTCAAGCTTTTTGATTATATTATCATTAAAGTTTGTAATTAAATTTCTATTTTTAGAACTTTTTCCGCTATTGATGATATTGTTTAATTGTTTAATTAAGCTTCTAAATTTGAAAATATTTTTTGAATATTCACTAAATAAATTCACATTCAGTTTTTCACTATGAGGAGTTATTGCTTTTAATATATCAATAATATTCTCAAATTTTTCGCTTTTCTTCATTATTTTTCAATTTTTAATATTTTCTTTTCAACCCAATATTGTTGAGCGATACTGATAATATTACTAAAAGTCCAATAAATTAACAATCCAGTAGGCATACCTGCAAACATTATCAAAAATATTATTGGCATCAATTTTGCAGCGCTTTGAGCTTCTGAATTTACGGATGTTTGCTGTGAAGATAATTTTTGTTGTATCCACATTGTGAAAGCCATCAAGCAAGGTAAAAATCCAATATGTAAAAAATTTACTTGAAATGGTAATAATCCAAATAAATTCCATATTGTGGTAGGATCTGACGCCGATAAATCTTTAATATAACCAAAGAATGGAGCCTGCCTCATATCTATTGATATTGCCAAAACTTTATATAAAGAAAAGAAAACAGGAATTTGAACCAACATAGGTAAACATCCAGACAAAGGGCTTACGTTTTCTTTTTTATACAATTTCATTGTCTCCATATTTAATTTCATTTTATCATTTGCATATCTAGCTCTTAGATTTTCAATTTTTGGTTGCAATAATTTCATTTTTCCCATGGAAACAAAAGATTTTTTTGTAAAAGGATACATTGCAAATTTTACAATTAAGGTTAACAATAAAATAGCTAAACCAAAATTACCAAGAATTCCATAAAAACCTTTTAATACTATATATATAGGTTTAGTTAAAAAATAAAACCAACCAAAATCAACGGCTCTATCAAATAAAATTAAATCATATTGAAAAGAATATTGATCAAGAAGTTTTAATATTTTTGGACCAGTAAATACAAAATTTGATATACCTTCTTTTGTATTTGGAACAACAACTATATCCGTGCTTTCAAAATTAATTGTATAATTGCCTTCTAAAAAGTTTGTAGAAACATTTATTAAATTACTTTCTGTTCTTTCTGTCGCTAAAGAAACTAGCCAATATTTATCAGTAAAACCAGCCCAACTAAAACCTTTATTAAAACTGTAAGGTTTTTTTGCTAATTTATTATACTGAATTTCTTCAATATTCCCACTAAAAGAACCAATAAATCCTTCATAGACACTAACAGTTTTGTCTTTATCTTTGCCGATTTTCTTTGATATTTCATTATTTATATTAAAAGAAATAGTATCTTTTGTGTTGTTAATTACATATTGTTTAAAAGTAAACATATAATTTTCATCAACTGAAATCATTATTTGAAAAATAATACCATCATTGTTATCATATGTTAAAATAACTGGATTATTAACACTTAAAGTTGTTTTATTAGATTTCCATAAAGTATTCTCATTTGGTAATTTTATACTATTGGAACTTTTCCAGCCAAGTTTTAAATAATAACTATTTTCATCATTTGGTTTGGATAATAACTGTACTTTATCTGTTGTATTTATTGCTTTATTATAATCTTTAAGTATAAGATTATCAAATATTAAACCCCTTAAATTTATATTACCACTCAACTTTTCTGTATCAATATTAACATAAGCAATATCTTGATTATCAATATTTTTATCAGTGTTAATATTTTTTTCTTCAATTAATAATTGTTTTTCAACTAGATTTTGTTCTTGTTTATTTTCTACGTATTCTTGTTCAGCTTTGTTTACAGCTGTATTAAAATTTTGTGGCAAGGTTTTTTTTCCATAATATCTAATCCATACTACCATCAAAAATGTTGATATTACGCTTGCTAATATTATTCTGGCATTATAATTATTGTTATTCATCTCACTTTTAATTAATAAATTATTAGAAATTATAAAAATAAAAATTAAAAAATCTAGTAATATTTATATTCTAGTATTTGACATTGTAATTATATATGATTGATTATAATATCAAATTGTTAAGTTATTTTGCTTGAATTTTTTTAAAATATTACTATATTAAAATATATAGATTTTGATTACTTGGAAAGCTAAAATGGAAAAAAGAGATTATTATGAAGTTTTGGGCGTTAGTAAAACGGCTACCGATGATGAAATAAAGAAAGCTTATAGAAAAAAGGCTATGGAGTTTCACCCAGATAGGAATCCCGGAAATAAAGAAGCAGAAGCTAAATTCAAAGAAGCTAACGAAGCTTATGAGGTATTGAAGGATGCCAATAAAAGAGCGGCTTATGATAGATATGGACATTCCGCATTTGATGGTGGTATGGGTGGCGGTGCTGGTACTGGTGGTTTTAGTGGCTTTAATGGTTTTCAGCAAGGTAATTTTGGCGATTTTCAAGATATTTTTTCCGCTTTTGGTGATATATTTGGTGATTTTGGTGGCGGAAGAGGTGGTTTTAGTAGTAATGGAAGAGCTAAAAGAAGTAGAGCTATGGATGGTTCAGATCTTAGGTATAATGCTACTATCACTTTACAAGAAGCTTTCAATGGTACATCGATAGATATTAATTTTACAGCGCCAGTTGTATGTCCAGTATGTCATGGTAGCGGTGCAGAGCCCGGAAGCAAACCGGAAGTTTGTCCGGATTGCGGAGGTACTGGAACAGTTAGAAAGCAACAAGGATTTTTTGTTGTTGAAAATACTTGTAAAAGATGTGGCGGAAGTGGCGAAATTAATAAATCTCCTTGTCATGAATGTAAAGGCAGTGGTAAAATTAATAAGAATAGAACTTTAACAGTTAAAATTCCGGCAGGTGTTCAAGATGGTAGTAGGATAAGAGTTGCCGGCGAAGGCGAGGCTGGTACAAAAGGCGGTAGAAATGGTGATTTATACGTATTTATTACCGTAAAACAAGATAATTTCTTTACAAGAGATGGAAGCGATTTGCTGTGTGAAGTTCCAATTTTAGTTACAACAGCAATTTTAGGTGGAGAAATTGGTGTTAAACTAATAGAAGGCGGTGAAGCAGTCGTAAAAGTTCCAGAGGGTACAAAGTGTCAAACTAAATTTAGATTAAAAGGCAAAGGTATGCCAATATTGAATTCTGGCGGTAGAAGAGGTGATATGATTGTTAAAGTATCTGTTGATATGCCAAAACCAACTAACCAAGAAGAAAAGGATTTATATTTAAAATTAGATAAAATTCTTAAAGATAAAGAAATTAAGACGGAAAATAGTTTTTTTAGAAAGTGGTTTAAGTAATATATAAATATTGGTGGTTTCTTAATTGTTAAGAAATAGATATTTAATCCAAATGAAATTGACTATTTTGGTAAGATAAGTATTATTACGCAAATATAATGAGCGAAAAAATGCATTAATTTCTTGTTTTTTTAATTATATTATAATATTTTACTATTATTAATAATTAAGAAGTTGTATGGAGCGTTTTAATCGCAAAAGGTGTATTTTGTGTTTGCAATATATTGTAAGGTGTATTGCAACTGTTTTGTTTTTGAATTTTCCATTAACAGCGGAGCAAATACCTGAAACCACAATTATAAAATCAAACAAAATTAATAAAAAAGATACTGATATTATAAAAGCTATTGGTAATGTTGAAATTAAAAGAGGCACCAATATTTTAAATGCAAATGAGGTTGAATATAATCAGACAACAAAAACCATAACTTCAAATTCCGATGTTAAATTATATGATGAAAAATATGAAAATATATTTTTTTCAGAAAAAGCTGTAATGAATGATGATTTAAGCAATGCTGATTTTTATAATGGAATAATGTTATTCAAAAATGGATCAAATATTTCAAGTCCGCATATGAATAGAATTAATGAAGATATAATAACAATGAGTAAAGCTAATTATAGTGTATGTCCAACGGATTTATATAATAAAGACATTACTTATGAACAAATTACACGAGAATTATCTAAACAAAAAACACCATTGTTTTCATTAAAAAGTTATAAAGCTACTGCAAATACAGAAAATAAAACCATAAAACTTGTTGGAACATCATTTTGGATTTGGAAAATACCATTCTTTTTTATTCCATATATAAATACGCCATATTCCACCGAAGAAAAAATGAGTGGTTTTGGTATGCCAAGTTTAGAAAAAACAAGCTATTATGGTTATGCTGTTGATATTCCTTATAAAATAAAAACCCAGAGGCAAATTTTTAAGATTACGCCAAAAATATACGAGAAAGGAAATTTTTTAGCAAATTTAAAATATAATGTTTTTTCTGATCCAATTAATGATAATAATAAAAAAAATAAATGGAACTTTAATTTTCAAGGCGATATAACCAATGATAATGGACAATCTAAAACGCTAAGAAATGCTTATGGTATTACAGAAGAAAATGAAGGAAGCTATAAAAAATGGCGTGGTTATGCGTCTGTTCAAGGCTTTTATAATGTTGACGACTTATGGAAGATTGATTATAATTCAAAGATAGTTGGTGATAGATATTATTTAAGAGATTATTACAGAGATAGTAGCGAATATATACAAAGCTTTATAAATCTTACAAGAACAAATTTGAACGATATTTATGACTTTAATTATTTTCAATTTATCAATTTGTTCTATCAAGAATTATTGGAACCGATAGATGTTAATAATCCAAGATATGCACCGGTTTCAAATTTAAATATTCAAAATTATATATTTAAAAATGAAAACAGCAATTTATTATATAAAATAAAAACAAATACAACTAATCTTTTCAGGAGAAAAGGTATAGAATATAATAGATTTTCATTGACACCAAGCTTTCAATATATGTTAAAGAATGATAGTATTGGTATGATAAATGCAGACATACAATTCAGAGGTGATGTATATCTATTAAATGAAGTAAATACTGGTCAAAAACTATATAGGAATAATGAAAGTAGGATGTTTCCTCAACTTAATATTGAATGGAAAAAATCTTTTATTTCCGACAATTTTTTGTTCCAGCCAATAATAAAATATTCCGGTAGTCCTAATTCTCAAAATTTTGAAAATAAGATTCCAAACGAAGATAGTAAAGCGGATGTTATTAGTTTTGAAAATATCTTTTCAAACAATAGATTTTCGGGTTATGATAGACAAGAATTTGGAAATAGAATTACTTATGGTTTTGAAAGCATTTTATTTAATAATATTAACATCGGAATTGCGCAAGGTTATAGAGATAATTTAAAGAAAAACACTAATGAAAATTATTTAATCGGTTTTACGGAAAATTTGTCCGATTATGTTGGTTATATTTCATATATTCTTAATAATAATGTAGATTTTTATTATAGATTTTTAGTTGATAAAGATGATTTTAAAATGAAAAAAGATGAATTAACAACTAATTTAAATTTTAAATATTTTAATTTATATTTAACTTATACAAATATAAAATCTTCCTTATTTAATACCGAAAAGCAACAGCAAATAAATTCTGGTATTTTGTTTAATATCTTTGATAAATGGAAACTGGATTTATCTGGTATTATGGATTTACAACATGACAATAGACTATTAGAAAGTAGAATTGGATTATTATATGATGGAGGTTGTACCAAATGGGAAATTTCATACAGTAATTCTAACCCATTGACCGAAACAGAAAAAAATACTTCTATAAATTTTAATTTTATCATAAAATTTTTATAAAAATAGGCTAATCAAATTGATTAACCTATAATTATTTATTAAATTCTGCCATATATATCTTCATATCTAACAATATCATCCTCGCCAAGATAATCGCCATTTTGTACTTCTATAAACACAACTTTTTCATTGGTAAAATTTGACATTCTATGTTTTTCCTGAACTGGTATATAAATAGAATCGTCTTTCTTTGCCTTTATTTCTTTTTTGCCAAGAGTTATAGTACCTTCGCCTTCAACTATAACCCAATGCTCAGATCTCTTGTTATGAGATTGTAAAGATAACTGAGAATTGGGAAAAACAACGATTTTCTTAACTTGATATGTCTCTCCTCTCAATATTGTTTGATATGTACCCCAAGGTCTTTCTACTATTTCTTCCATAATTTTTTATAAAATTAACCGCACTATAATAGATAATCTATATATAAATATTTTGCAAGATTTTTTGTGATTTAGTATTACTAACTTTTAATGCACTTTTGAATTTTAGCTATAATATTAATATCATAGCTAATTATGTATATCAGAAAATATAAATGTTGTGGTGATGATAAAATAAATAAGATGCACTTGCACGCCAACCTTTGTAAGGGATAGTTGTGAAGTCAGCATATCCTCTCTCGCTTCCCTTTGTAGGGGGAAAGCCAACGTAGTCAATACCCTCTCTTTGCCTCCATTTATAAGGGGGGAGCTGACGTAAAATACTATCCCATTGCCCCCCTGATAAGGGGGGAGCTGACGAAGTCAGCAGGGGGGTTGATAGTATTCATTTTGTTTTATTATAAAACAAATAAATAATTAAAAATTAAAAATTAAAAATTAAAAATTGAAAATAAAATATAGAATTGGAGATTTAAATTTAAGATTTAAAACTAAAATTAAGAATTATAATAATAATTAAAATTTGGATTAAAGATTAAAAAAACATAAAGTTAAGAATTTAAAAATTAAAATTAAAAAATAAAAATGTTAAATTAAGTATCTTAAATTAAGAATTAAGAATAATAACAATATACTATATATCAAACAATAACTATTATATAAAATATATAATTAATAATTTTATAAGAATTATAAAATAATATATTAATATAAAAAACAAAGTTTAAAACAATCAAAGTATTTTAAACCCCCCTTACCCCCCTTATCAGGGGGGGGAATTGGAGGTACTCTTATCAGGGGGGATGAGAGGCTTATCAGGGGGGATGGGAGGGGAACTTATCATGGGGGTGAGAAGACCTTATTATGGTGGGATGAAGGAACCTTATTAAAGGGGGAATGAAGAGACCTTATCAGGGGGTGAGAGGACCTTATCAGAGGTGGAATAAAGGAGTCTTATCAAGGAGGGATGAGGGGGTTAACATGGGGGGGTGATAAAGGTATACCTCTCCTTGGCAGGAAAAATAGAGAAATATCCTTAGTAGAATAGAGTAGGAGGTACTCACTATTAGCAAGAAAAAACAAAAAAGGTATTCTTGGCGCAGGTTAAACTTTATTGAAAGAAAAATTAAACATATAGTGAAAATTAGACATAAATTAGAATATAGTTATTATTATCTAATAAATTAGATTATAATATAATAATTAAACAATATATAAAAGTTAGAAAAATCTGTAATTTATATATAAAATTATTTTCATAATTTTATTTATTGTTAGATAACCATTTTATTCATTATAATGTAATAATAAATATAGCCCACACAACTAAAAGGGGAACTTATTAATAATAAATTCCCTTTATTGTTTTATGTAAAAAATATTATTTATTTTTCTTTACTTGACTGATATCACCTATCATAAAGAATGCTTGTTCTGGATAATCATCATAATCACCGTTCATAATAGCATTACATCCTTCAATTGTCTTTTCAACTGGAACAAACACACCTGGTATATTTGTGAAATGCGTTGTTGTATAGAATGGTTGTGTTAAAAATCTCTCTAATTTTCTAGCTCTTGCAACAGTTCTTCTATCTTTTGTAGATAATTCCTCCAAACCAAGCATAGCAATAATATTCTTTAAATCTTCATATTCAGCTAACATCTTTTTAACATTTCTAGCACACTCGTAATGTTCTTTTGAAACAACAGAAGGTGATAACATATTTGATGTTGATTGTAATGGATCAACTGCTGGATATAATGACTGACTAGCCCTTTTTCTAGATAAAACAACAGAAGCTGATAAATGTGAGAAAATGTGGGTTGCGGATGGATCAGTAAAGTCATCAGCTGGCACATAAACAGCTTGAATTGATGTAACAGAAGCCTCTTTTGTTCCAGCGATTCTTTCTTGTAATTCAGCAATATCGCTAGCTAATGTTGATTGATAACCAACGTGTGATGGTATTCTTCCCATTAAGCTTGAAACCTCATTTCCAGCTTGAACAAACCTAAAAATATTATCTATAAGCAATAAAACATTTTGTTGCTTTACATCTCTAAAATATTCTGCAACAGTTAAAGCTGTATGTCCAACTCTAAATCTAGTACCAGATGGTTCATTCATTTGACCAAAAAACATAATTGTTTTATCAAGAACGCCAGCTTCGATCATTTCATTATATAATTCTTCACCCTCCCTACTTCTTTCTCCTACACCACAGAAAATACTAACACCAGAGTAATTTAAAGCCATGTTGTTAATCATTTCTGTAATTAAAACAGTTTTACCAACACCAGCACCACCAAATAAACCAGCTTTTCCACCAGTCTCTAAAGGACACAATAAATCTATAATTTTAATTCCACTCTTAAATATTCCTTGATTGGTATCATGTTGAAATAATTTAATTGGCTTTTGGTGTATTGAAGCTGTCTCTTTTGCATTTAATGGACCCTTTTTATCTATTGGTTCACCAAATACATTTAGCATTCTACCTAAAAGTTCATCGCCAACCGGAACTTTAATAGCTTCCTCCGTGTCAATAATTTCATCATTTAAACTCAACCCAGAAGTACTATTTAAAGCAACACCTTTAATTTCATGTTCATCAACCAATTCCAACACCTCAACAACAATATTTTTTGCTGTTAACTTATTATGAATTTTTGGTAATTTATCAAACTTTGCTTGAATAACACTACCATTTATAGAAGTAATATATCCTGTATTCATTATAAAAAAATATTTATGTTTTTTACTATAATAGAAAAAATAATATAATAGTCAATAATCTATTTATAAATATTTATGTTGCTACTAATAGTTAATATATTATATATAATTATCATATTCAAATATGATTTATTAAATAATAAAGATAAATTATATTCCGGTTTATTATTCTCTATTTTTTCCCCCGATAGGGGATACTCCTCTGCCCAAAGATAATGGATGTCCATCCATACTCCATACTAATAGGAGTCCCACCACCCCGATAAGGTTTCCTCATTCCCTCCATCTGATAAGTTCCCCTTCCATCCCTCCCTGATAAGGGATGTTCCTCCATTCCCCCCTGATAAGATTCTTCTCATTCCCCCCTGATAAGGTCCCCTCATCTCCCCCTAATAAGATCTCCTCATCCCCCCTGATAAGGTATATCTTTCCATTCCCCCCTGATAAGGGGGGCAAGGGGGGTTTAAATACTTTAATTGTTTTAAACTATGTTTTTTGTATTAATATATTAT
>CAKVGI010000008.1 GCA_934747265.1 uncultured Rickettsiales bacterium | reverse complement strand
GGCCAAAAGATTCAACTCAACAATATAAAGAACCAACAGAATATAAGTTTGGCTTAAAGTTTGTTAGTGAGTTTTAGTAAATAAAGGAAAAATACTATATTTAATTTAAATTAAATATAGTATTGATTTCCGAGATTATTTTAACGATTCAATAGCTTCTTTGTAGTTTTTGTTATTGAAAATGTATGAACCGGATACTAATACATTTGCACCGGCGTTTTTAACATCCTTTGCGGTAATATTATTGATACCACCATCAACCTCTAAATCAATATTTTTGCCAGTTTTTTCAATCATTTTTCTAATTTTTTCTATCTTTTTTAATTGATTGGATAAAAATTGTTGTCCACCAAAACCAGGATTTACTGTCATTACTAAAATTAAATCAAGTTTATCAATTATATATTCCAATACATTCTCACTTGTTGTTGGATTTAATACTAGTCCTGCTTTTTTTCCAAAGGCTTTTATTTGTGAAATTGTTCTGTCTAAATGTATTACGCTTTCATATTGTATTGAAATTATATCACAACCAGCTCGTGCAAAGTCTTCAATATATAAATCAGGATTATCTATCATTAAATGTGCATCAAATGTTTTTTTTGAATATTTTCTAATATCTTTTATGAATTTAGGACCAAAAGTTATATTGGGAACGAAATGTCCGTCCATAACGTCTAAATGTATGTAATCAGCGCCAGCATTATCTATTTTTATGATTTCTTCACCAATCTTTGAAAAATCAGCAGATAGTATTGATGGTGAAATTTTTATATTTGACATACTTTTTGTTTTTTGTTTTTTTAAAAAATACAAAATAATTTAGTATTTTTCAATAATTTTTATTGCATATTTATAATTGTGTTATATTCTCGTATAAAAGTAATAAGTATTTATTAATGAATAAAATAAAAACCACTGTTGTTACGGTAATAATAACATTAGTATTTTATTGCGCTATTTTTAATACAAAAAGTAGTTATGCTGATAATAAGGAGCTTCCATTGGTATCGGTAATAATGCCTATATGGAATAGTGAAAAATTTATTAATCAAGCAGTAGATTCTGTTATTAATCAGACTTATAAGAATTTAGAAATTATTTTAGTGGATGATTGTAGTACTGATGGTACATATAAAATATTAGAAGATTATGCTAAAAAAGATAATAGAATTAAATTAATAAGAAATGAGAAAAATTTACAAAATGCAGAAACGAGAAATGTTGGTATAAGAGTTGCAACGGGAAAATACTTGTATTTTATAGATTCCGATGATTGGATTGATAGTGATTATATAGAGAATATGGTGGATGCAGCAGAAAAGAGTGAGGCTGATGTGGTAATGAACCTCGGTGTTTATCATTATTATAATAAATTTAATAAGAAACCAATATTTAATTTCGTTAAAAACAAAGAATTAGATAATAAGAGTTATTTATTTACTATAATTGATGGAGTTGTTTGGAATAAATTATTTAGAACTAGTATACAAAAAGCTCATAATATTTATTTTAATGATAAATATATATCAATTAATGATACGATATTTAGTTTAAAATTTATGGCTAATTCGCAAAAAATTGTTGGTATTAATAAAGAATCTTTTTATTATTGGAGATATAGAAAAGATTCTGTATCTAATATTCTTTTAAAGAAAAGAAATTATGATGAGTTTATTGATGCTCAATATGAGCTTAGTAATTACCTTAAGAATAATAATTTAGAGAATAGTGGAAGACTTGCAAATTTGTGTTTTTATAGAATTATTCTATCAAAGAAAGTAGAAAATTACAAAAAAATTAGAGAATTGTTTATTTATATAAATGAACAAGTTTATAATCATGTTGAGTTTTATAACGTTGAAGAAACTGATTTTTTAAATTTGGTTTTAAATAGTGAAACTTATGAACAATATAAAAATAAATATTATTTTCATTATTTAATGATACGTTTTACAATAATTATTTTTACAATTATTATTCTAATTACCATTAAAGTATTTTATGATTTAATTAAACATTTTAAAGGTAAGTTGTATCAAAAAAGAAATTAATTATGAAAGTTAGAAGTCCATTAACATTATTAAATATATCAATATTTTGTAGGGCTCAATTCTTATTACCTGTATTATTTTTATTTTTTCAAGAAAATGGGTTAAATGCTGGTGATTTTTTTCTATTTGAAGGAATTTCCGCTTTTATTGGTTTATTTTTATTAATTCCATCTGGATATATTTCAGATTTTTGTCATAAAAAATATATATTATTAATATCTTTTTTATGTCTTTTAATAAAAACAATTTTGTGGATATTTGTTAGTGGTTATACATCTATACTTATTGGTACTTTTTTAAATGCTTTTTCAAAATCACTTTATTTTACAACATCGGATAGTTATATTTATGAATATTTATCATTAAATAAAAAAGAACAAGAAATGTCAAAAAGATATGGAAAATTAAATTTTTATTTTTCATTTGGTATAGCGATTTCATCAATTTTTAGTTCAATTTTTTATAGTAAGTTTGGAGTAATATTTCTATTGATTTTAGACTTTATATTAACATCATTTGCAATATTTTTAATTTCATTATTACCAAATCTGCCAATAGTTCATAAGGCTAGTCAAAAAAAATTAAAATATAGATTTTTTGAAATGTTTTTAACCATAAAAAGAACATTAAAAAATAATAATATAAATAGCTTTATTTTTTTATGCGCTATTTTTTGTACATCAACATTAATAACAGCAAACTCATTTCAACCAATTATGAAAATAGTTAAAATTCCAATATATATTTTTGGAACTGTCTATTTTGTAAATTATTTGTTTAGATCTATTGGTGGGCTTTTTGCAAATAGTTTTGAAAAAAAGTTCAGTTTATCACAATTATCTTTTATAACATATACATTCTTTGTAGTATCATTATTTTTATTATCAATAAGCTCAATAAATTTAAATAAAAGTTTAACAATAATTGCAATTTTTATTTCTTGTATAGCAATAGCATTGGAAGTTATGTTTAACACGGTTTCTGTAAGCTATATACATAAACAAATATTTTTTAAAAGAAGATCGGCTGTATCTAGTGTGATATTTTCAACATCAAAGTTATTTTCAGCGATCTTTTTATCATCTTTTAAATTTTTACTAAAATATTTCAGTATTCAAACGACAATTGTTTTATATATTTCTGTATTTAGTTTATTATTTTTTATTATACAAAAAAATATTTTAAAAAATAATTAAATATTATCCTGTGTAAAATTTTTTTTGGTTGTTTTATATTGTTTACTATTCTGATGAAGTAAATAAACAAATAGTTTAACGAGTAATGAATATATATTTTTTTAATTGTAAATACATTTGAACTTTTTAGCAACTTATTTGAACTTTTTAAATTACTAATTGTATTTATTTTATATAGTATAAATATTATCTTAAAAGAATTAAAAAAAATGGTTAATCAAAATATGATTTTTAAAGCATTTGGTTTTGAACATTTATATGTTGATAATGGAAAAATATTTTAGTTGTAGTTCTAAATTTTGGTGCATAAAAAGAATTTACAGACAGAGTTAGTCAAGATGAATTAGCAAAAAGATACCATTTAACAAAAGAATTGATTGTTAAAGATATTCTGGATATTGTAAAATAATTTATAAAAGGTATTATAATACAAAAATTGCAATACCTTAATATAATATTAAAGCATAGAAACATATCAAAATTATTATGATTTTGGTTGCGGAGGAAGGATTTGAACCTACGACCTTCAGGTTATGAGCCTGACGAGCTACCAAGCTGCTCCACTCCGCGATAAACAGTAATTTAATTATAAGAATATATTTTTTAAAATGCAACAAATATTATTTTATTTTTTTCTTGCAAAATAAAATACAACATATATATTTAATTTATGCTAATGCCAAGATAGCTCAGTCGGTAGAGCAAAGGACTGAAAATCCTTGTGTCGGCAGTTCGATTCTGCCTCTTGGCACCACGTTTGCACTAGATAATCAAAAATTATGCGTTTAGTTAAAATTTAATAAAAATCCGAACGGATGGTATTTTATCTTAAATTAAGGATGTGGAGTTATAACTATTGTATATAAACTATAATTAATTAATAAATTTATAAGAACTATAAAATAATATAATAACATAAAAAACATAGTTTAAAACAATTAAATTATTTAACCTCCATTGCCCCACATTTTTTTATAATAAACCCCCCTTGCCCCCCTTATCAGGGGGGATGGAGGAACATCCCTTATCATGGGTGGTTGGATGACCTTATCAGTGGGGATATGGAGGAGTATTTACCTTTAATATAGAAGAAATAAGGAGGTCTCGCCTTATCATGTGGGCGGGAGGGGTACTCACCCTTAGCAGAGGGAAACAAAGAATACTTTTAGTATAGGAATAAAATGTTAGATTTAGCAACAGAAATGCAGAAAACTACCATCATGTGGTAGCTTGGATGAGAATAGATAATATATTAACATGAAATAAAAAAGTGAGGGTTAATATATTCTTCACAGTCTCCTATATATTATATAAAAATAAAAAGATGGAAGAGGGGAAGTTAACAAAATGTTAATTTTATCCCTCCATTAAAAATGTGCTAGCCATACCTAATAACAGCAATGATGAAAGCATATCGAGAGTAGCAGTAATAAAGGTTCCAGAACCAACAGCAGGATCTAACTTTAATTTATTTATAATTAAAGGAACAACACTACCTATAAAACAAGACATTGTTTGTAAAGCAATTATTGTTGTGGCAAAAATTACTGTTAGTTTTAAGTCTCCTTTCCAAAAAAATAAAACTGCGGAAGCTATAAGTGATAATAAAATACCATCTACAAATCCTATAAATGTTTCCTTTGCGATAATTTTAAAAATACCAGTTTTTGTTGTCTCGTTGTTCGCAATATTTCTGACTAAAATTGTTAATGTTTGGGTACCTGATACGCCTGATAAATTGGCAATTAAAGGCATAATTGCTGATAAAACAACAAATTTTTGAATTGTTCCAGAAAAATAATTTATAACTATTGTACTAGCACTAGCTGTTAATATTGTTCCAACAAGCCAAGGTAATCTTCTTTTTACGGAATCAAAAACATTTGCATGTATTGTATCATCGGCGTTAACCTTTGCTATTAACATCATATCTTCCCTAGTCTCTTCGTTAATAACATGCATAATGTCATTAGAATTAAGAATACCAACTAATACACCTGTATGATTTACAACTGGAATAAATTTCAAGTCGTATTTTATAAATAAATTTGCGGCCTCTGATTGATCAACGTCGGCATTAATCATTTTTAAGTCTTCTGGATCTCTCATTATTTCTGAAATTGGTGTTTTTCCATCAGCCTTCAAAACACTTCCAATAGATACTGTTGATACTGGTCTAAAATACTCATCCACAACAACTATATTTGAAAATTCTTGTGGGACGTTTTTATTTTTTCTTAAATATTTAATAATCTCAACAACTTCCCAATCCTTTGGAATGGCAATAAATTTGTTTTGATTCATAATTCTTCCAACACTATCTTCCGGATAAGATAGAGCTTCTTCAATATCTTCTCTTTTTTCGTTTGATTTTATGGAATCAATAGTATCCTGCGTCAATTCATCTTTAAAATCTTCCAATATATCAACAGCATCATCAGTATCAAGCCTAGCAAGTAAATTGGCAAGAATATCTTTTCCTAGATAACTAGCGATTTCTAGCCTAACATCTCCCTCTAATTCAACCAATAATTCAGGTTCTATACTTCCTTTTAAAATATCTATTATTTTTTTTCTTTCTTCTTTTGTAAGATTGTATATTAATTCTGCTTGATCTGCTGGATGTAGACTTGCAAAAACTTTTTTAATTTGAGTCTTTAAATTCATGCTTATGGCATTTTTAAATCTCTCAACAAGTCCTTTTGTAATACCATAACCGTTTTCCATTTCTGACATTTTAAACCTCTGCTAAAAATATTCTGGTCTTTCAACAATTATATAACCTTTTTCAACATTTATTTCTTTGAAGTAATCCTCTATAAAAGGCAGTACTTCTGGCATTTTTTCATTTTGCCATTTTATTTCGACGACTGTACCCGCCCCATAATCGTCAATGCCAATAATTTTACCTCTACTATTGCTGTTGGAACTAGCAACTTCCATCCCAATTAATTCATTATAATAAAATTCATCATCAATTTTTGGAAGTAAATTAATATCAATATATAATTCAGTATTCCTCCAACTTTTTGCAACTTCTGGCGAACTTATTCCATCAATTTGAGTTATAAATACATTAGGCTTTATTGTACCTATAAATTTTATTTTAAATTGTTTGTTATGTTTATCATACAAGACGTTTGAATAATTAAAGATATCCTTTGGTTTTTCCATATAGCTTTCTAGCTTAACAAAACCTTTTACTCCGTGTGAAGTCAAAATCTTTGCAATCACTATTTTCTTAGACATCATTAACCATTTTATTAGATAAGGCAATAATAAAACAAAAATTTTAAAAGTAAACAATAATTAGTTTTAATAATCTGTATTGTTATTTTAATCTTATTAATTGCAAAATATAAAACTTATTTTAAATTTGTTATATACAATAAATTTAATTTTATGTTTAGCTTAGATATTGGAGATTGGGGAAATATAATATTTAATTTAATAATGCTTTCTTTTTTGATATCTAGTTTTTTTATTAGAACAAAAGATAATTTTTGGTATAAAATCAAAATTTTATTGATATGGATATTTGCTATTTTGGTAATTACAATTACATATAACAATAGAAATATATTATTTAAAAATATAATTCCATATTCAGCTTATGATAATCAGAATAATAGTTTAACAATAAGAAAATCTAACGATGGACATTTTTATATTTCTTTAATTGTAAATAATAAAAAAATATTGTTTTTAATAGATACAGGAGCTACAACTACAACTTTAACATTAAAAGACGCAAGAAAGCTTGGTATAAATACTTCTGGTTTTATGTATAATATCCCAGTAAATACTGCAAACGGTATTTCATATGGCGCAAGCACGCAAATTAAAAATATTAATGCTGGAAATTTTCATCTAAAATCGTTGTGGGTTTTTATAAGTAAAGATCTTAACGGAGAATCACTACTTGGTATGAATTTTTTAAATCAATTCAAAGAATATACAGTAAAACAAAATGAAATGATATTGTACTACTAAACAATACCGCCAAATAGGATGAAAAGTAGTACAATGAGACCTTTTTGTAAAGGTGGGTACTGTGATAACAACGCAATTGTTGCAAGCGACAGTTCCCGTTTTTTAAAACGTTGCCTCGGGTGTAAATCTAAATCCCTGTCCTGTTCAGCAGTAATATAATTTTAAAATAAAATAATATTATTTTCAAGTAATTTAATAATTTTTATTAATAATAATTATATTCAGTTATATATTAAAAAAGTAGCTAGACTATCTAACTACTTTATTAAACTGTATGTTATATAAAACTATTTGCTATTTTTTACAGCATCTTTCAAAGCTTTACCAACAGTAAATTTAACTTTTTTGCTTGCTGGAATTTTGATTTCTTTTCCGGTTCTTGGATTTCTACCAGTTTTTGCTTTTGTGTTAACAACTTTGAAGCCACCAAAACCGATCAATGAAACATCTTCACCTTTTGCTAAAGCTTCTAAAACGATTTGTACAAATTCTTGAAGAAAAAATTCAGAAGCAACTTTTGTATTTCCTGTTCTTGTTGCCAAAGCATTTATTAAATCTGTTTTAAACATTTCTCTTATTCTTTATTATTAACATTAAACTCAGTTTAAAACACTATTTTATATAAGTAAACATTTTTTTAAAATTATTTTAGTTCAGTATAAATACCAATGAGATATTGAAAAATATAACTTCATTGAAATAAGTATTGAAAATATTGACTTAAATAATAATTTTATTGGTTAATCTGTAAAAATATTTCTTAAAAATCCCGGTAAGATCATAGAGAATTTGTTGATTTTAATATTTATCTTTTCATTTCCATTTTTTGTTGCTTCAAACTTTGATGCAAATAGACCGCCATTTTTTTGTCCAAAGATAATATTACTAATTACTGGCACTTTATTTATACCAAATAGTCCATTTACAAGCCCTACCGGCATAAATAATCCTTTTATATTCATATTGTTGTTATTTACATTTATAAAACCAGAAGCTAAAATTTGAAAACCAATATATTTACTACTTGCTACAACCTCTTTAAGGGTTAATATATCATTTAAATATGAGAATCGTCCAACAAGTTTATCAAATGTTATACCTTTGTTCTTTTTTAATTTTTTTTCTAAATCTTTAAAATTTTTATCATCATCAACATCTTCTATTACACTTTTTTTGACATTATCATCGGGTAAAATTGTAAAACTTTTTTCTATATTAATTTTGCCAGATATTGTATTATTTTTGCCTGTACTAAGTTCTATTGAACCGTCGCCATTTTTTATTGAATTACTTAATTCTATTGCACTAAATAATTTACCAAAGTCGTTTGATTTTATCTTGAAAATATCTTTCTTTTTATCAAATGATACGTTTACAAAATTTTTTCTATCAATTTTAGTATAAAAATCAAGATTATTAAGCTTGTTATTTTTAAATATAGCTAAAAATGTTGGTTTATATAATTTATTATCATTGAAATTTATGTAATTAAGGTCAGCTTTAATACTTAATTCATTACTAATTAAATTATTACCGTTGTTATTCATTTTTTCTAGTTTAATATTTTTAATCCTATTTATTATATCGCTATAATTTACGTTATCTCCATTGATAATTATATTATTGAATAATTTATTGTTTGCTGTATATGATGTAAAATATAGATTATAATTGGAATTATTGTATTTAATATTTTGTAAGGTTATTTCTTGTTCTTTTTTATTAAAATCAATATAGCCATCCGCTGTAAATTTTAAATAATCTACCAAAGGATTAAATTTTGTTAATTTTACTATATTATTATCAAGTATCTCTGCACCATAATCAAAAATAAGCGTTCTTCCAGCTTCCTTTACAATATTTAGTGGTAAAAATTCTATATAACTATTGCTAAAATTTATTTTACCAGAGAATGAGTTAGAATTTTTTGGTTTATTGAATGATACTAATATATTGGAATTATTTTTAAATATTGAATCAATTTTATTAAAAATATTTGAATTAACATCTATTGAAACTTTATGAAAGTCTAGATTATGAACTAGTGGTATACTTAATTCTAAATGACTTTTTGTATAAAAATCGCTAATTACATTGTTTGCTGATGTTTTTATTAATTTTGCATCATTTTTATCAATATGTATAAATAAATCAGAAGATGGGCCTTTTATATCGGTTTTTATATTTAAGATCGGAATTTGATCATGAAAATTCATTGAAATATTACCTTTTGTGATTGAAGAATCTAATATTTTTGCAGAATTTATTTGTATTTTCATGTTGTTTTTCGTAAAAATAGCATTACCATTTATATTTTTTACTATTGGAAAATAGTTATCGTAATTTAATAAAACATTACTTAATTCAATTTTGGAATATATTTTTTGTAGTCCAGATTCTTTTTTATGATTATTATTATGGAAATATTTGAAATTCATATTGGCGATAGCTTTTGGCGATTTGCCACTTAATATATGAGTAAGAACCCAAGGTCTTATACCGTCTTCTTGACCCAAAAAATTAGGCCATAGTTTTTTTAATTCTTTCAAAATTACATTATTAGCTTCAAGATTTAAATCAATATTGCTATAATTTGTAAGATTTTTGATAAACATACTTAGAAAAAAATCTGTATTATCAAACTTTGTTTTTAAAGATTCTATATTGAATTCTTTAAAATTATTGTTGAAAGTTGTATTTATAGCTAGATTTTTAAAATCTATTTTTTCATCAAAAAAATCTTTCAAATAAAAATTACCTCCGGAAGAAAAAAGATTTAAATTACCGCTTTTAATATTGAAATCATTATCCATATAAATATTTGTTTCTAAATTAAAAATTGAATAAATATTCTGCAAATAACTATAAAGTTTAGCTCTTTCCTTAAAAATATTTTTCAACTCTTGTACATCAATATCATACAACTTTATTGTACATTTTTTGTCATTTTTTATATTAATATTGCATAATAAGTCTAATTCTGATGATTTTTCTGAGTTATTTAATACAACTTTTATATTTTGATCAATATTAAAATTCTTGCCACGAATATCTATGTTTGATTTAGAATTTATAAGACTTGTCAGTAATTGTTTATTATTTTTTATAAGGTCTATTTTAAAGTTGTCAAAATCCAATTTTTTAGCTATAAAAGAATAATCATTTGTTAAAGCTAATTTATTTTGAATATTCTGCAAAACATCTTTATATCTTATATTTTCTTCATTTTTATCTATTTTTGTCTTGTTATTTAAGAAAATTTTTAAATTTCCATCTACAAAACTAACATTTTTGATATTTATTTTTCCAATAAGCAAATCTGAAAAATCTATTTTTACAATTATTTTTGGAATTGAAAAGCTAATATTATCATTTTTTGCGGAAAAATTGTCAATATCATATTCAAGCTCTAATTCTTTATTAATTTGTAAAAGAGAATTTTTTGTATCATAGCTAAAATCAATTTGTTTGATATTATTCAATTTCTCCAATAAATAATCATTAATTATGTTAATTTTTCTAGGTTTTATAGATAATATAGTTATAAAAAAAACAAGAAACAAAAACAAGAAAGAAAATGCAACCATAGATATTTTAAATAATAAGAAAAATAAATTTCTTATTATTAAAAATTTTTTTATTTTGTAAAAACTTACTGCGGTTTCAGGCATTTTTAACTTGTTTTAAAAATCTACTTAAAGTTATAAAATAAGTTTATTTAAAATCAACTAAAATATTGTTAATATATTTTATTCTCATAAAATCAATAAAAAGTATGATTATTTTAAAATATAAGTAAAATATAAATTACAATTTTATCTTGCAAAGTAAAAATTTTTGTATAATTATTAATGCAGTGGTACATAATTTTATAAATAATGTTGTCATCAGATAATAGTTTTTTCTCTATATTAACAACATTGACTAAGTTTTGGAATAATTTTGGATGTATACTAATTCCACCAGCACAAACTGAAATATTATTTCCAATATTTCATCCAAATGTGTTTTTTGGTATGTTGGGTGATAATAAAGATTTTGATATAATGTATTTTCAACCTTACACTCTTTCAAAGGAAAGTGGAGATAATAGACATAATATGCAAAGTTATAGTTTTTTAAAATTTCAAATAATAATAAAATCAAAGATTGAATTGCCACAAAAAATATTTCTTGATAGTTTAAAGAGTATAAACCTTGATTTAAAAAATAATGATATAAAGTTTAAAAATGAGAAATTTGATAATTTTATTTTTAGACTAAATGCAAATGGCTATAAGATTTATTTTAATGAAAATTTAATAGCTACAATGTATTACGTACAAAACATTGCTAAGAATAAAAATGAAAATGATAAACCTTTAATTATTTCATATAATTTGGATAATTTGGCTTTAATTTTGCAAAAATGCGATAATATTTGGAATATTAAATGGAACAAAAATTCAGCAAATGAAGAGATTTTGTATAGTGATATTATGTTTGATGTTGAAAAAGATTATTGTGATTTTATGCAAACCGTTTCTAGTGAAAAGCAATTTTTAGAAATATTTGATATTTTAATAGATACTGCAAAAGATTTATTGGAAAAGAATATTACAATATCAGCCTATATTTATTCTTTAAAAGCTAAGTATTATTTAGATATGTTTGATTATAAAAATCTTTTAACTCAAGAAAATAAAATTAAATACAAAAAAATTCTTAGAAATATAGTAGATGAATGTTGTAAAAAATATTTATTAAACAAAAATGATATATTAAAATGAGCGAATTATTATTGGAATTATATTCGGAAGAAATACCTTTTTATTTTGTAAAAAATATTGAAAATATTATTAAAAATGTTTTTGGTAAGTGGTTTTTATCTCTACATATTATGAAAGATAATGATAATATAGATAATTATCTAAAAGTATATATTACACCTTGTAGAATTATTGTTTTTTCAGACAAAATCAATAGCATTACAAAAATAGAATATGAGGAAATTGTTGGCCCTAAAATTGATGCAGAGAATAAAAAAATTGATGAATTTTTAAATACTTTTAATGTTTCAAAAAATGACTTAAAAAAGGGTAAAGACAATTTTATTCTAATAAGAAAAAATATAGAATTAAATACAAAACAACTATTAGAAAAACAATTTTCAAATATATTGTCAAATATATCATCTTTATTTCCGGAAAATGTAAGGTGGATTAAGGATAATAAAAATATAAAATGGATTTCGCCTTTAAGAAATATTTTGTGTTTGTTTGACAATGAGGTTTTGAATTTTAATTTTTGTGGTCTAAATGCAGATAATTCAACATATGGTCATAAAATTATAACTGGTTTAGATAATAAAATAAAAATCTCTAATTTTGAAGATTATAAAAATAAAATGAAAGAAAATTTTGTAATTTTTGATCAAAACGAAAGAGAAAATATAATAAAAACTGAGATTAAAAAAATTGAAGAACAACATAATTTGCTTTCATCATTAAACGATAAAAATAATGAATTTTTAGATGAAATTGTTTATACTAATGAATATCCACTAATTTTGTGTGGTGAATTTAAAAGCGATTTTTTAAAATTACCAAAATTTATATTAATAAATGAAATAAAAAATAGATATGGATGTTTATATTTATTAAATAATTCTAATAATTCTATTTCAAATAAATTTATTATATTTGCTGATACAAAAACTGATAATAATGGCAAATATATAATTAATTGCTTGTCTAATACCATTAATAATAGATTTAGTTATGTAAATAATGAATTAACTAAATTTATATCAGAAAATTTAGAAAATAAAATAAATAAATTAAAAGAAATATCATATTATGATAGCTTTGGAACAATTTATGATAAAGTTTTAAGACTAACGGAATTAGCAAAATTTGTGTGTTTATGGATACCTCATACGGATTTATTGGCAGTAGAGCAGGCTTCAAAATTGTCAAAAATAGATAATATAACAAGTTTTGCAAAAGATAATATTAACCTAAAAGGTCATTTATCCGCTTATTATGCAAAGGTTAATTCTTATTCCGATAGTGTTTGTGATGCTTTAAAAGAATATTACAAGCCAAGAAGTTTAAATGATACACTCCCATCCACAAGTATAGGGCAAGTATTATCAATAGCTGATAAAATAGATAATATAACTTCTGCTTTTATAATAAATGAAAATATTTCTGGTTCGGAAGATTTATATTCTGTAAGAAAAAATGTTTCCTCTATAATAAGAATAATTATTGAAGGAAAAATTAATATTCCATTAAACGTTTTGGTATATAAGTCTATATCTTTATTTAAGACAAAAATATACAAATTAAACAATAATGATAATACAAAAATAAAGAAAAAAATTAATTTAATTGCAAACAATATTATTTGTTTATTCAAAAAGAGATTTATTAATTTTATATATAAAAATAATTATGATACAGATGTAGCTTTGGCGGTTTTAAATACAAATATCGCTATAAAGAAACAATCTATTAATTTAATAGTAATGTTTGATAAAATATTAAAAGTACAAGATTATATAAAAGAAAATGATAGTAATTTTACAATTATAAAAAATACATATAAAAGGTTAAATAATATTTTAAAAGATTTTCATAATACAAATATTAATATTTTACTTAAAAAAATATTTAATAAAAAAGTAATAAAAAATGTTCAAGAAAAAGAATTAAACAACGCAATAAAAGAAAATAAAATAAAAATAAAAAAAGCTATTAAAATTAAAAATTATAATGAATGTTTTGATATATTACTAGAAATGAGTAATATTACAAATTCTTATTTTGACAATAATATAATTAAAACAAAAAATAAAAAAGATACAAACAGAAAGCTATTTTTACTGTACAAAATAAAGACAATATTTGAAATGTTTTTGAATTTTAATGAATTGTTATAGAAGAAAGATAAAATTTATCTTTCCCCTCTATATTCAACACGATGTTGTCTTTTAATCATCATATATTTTGTTCTTCGGATCATTTTAACCATAGGATTTTGTTTATTATAATGATATTGGGATAAATAAACGCCAGATAATATTAAAATAACTCCAATAACTTTATTTGAAGTAATTGGCTCACCCAATACTATAAATCCAAATATTATTGATACTATTGGTCTTAGGAAGTTGTAAGGCATAATTTGGCTTGTCTGATATTTTCTTAGTAAATAATATAATACAAGGTATGTCAAATAACTTGAAATTATACCAAGATAAACTACATCTAGCACAGCTAATGTGTTTAATGGTTTAATTATTAATTGTTTTTCTGTAAGTAATGATAATAAAAACAATTCTATTCCCATTACCAAGGATGCCCAAGATACGATAGTTTTGTTGTTAATTCCTTTGATTTTTTTAGCTACAATATTAGCACATCCACTACAAAATGATGAAAACATCATTAAGAAAATGTATTTCATATGAGATAACTCTAAACCTCCGGAAATTATGTATACAGCTAAGAAACATATAAAAAGACCGATAGCGGTCTTTAATGTCATTTTTTCTTTAAAAAATAAAACGCCCAAGATAATGGTAAATGGTACATCAAGCCTTGTTAATATTGCTGTTGTGGATGAATCTATATGCTTTACACCCATAGCAATTCCAAAAAAATCTATTGCCTGAAAAGTTCCTAATAAAACTATAAGTGGTAAAACATTTTTTGGTACTTTATTAAACCATACTGTAATTGCACCAGTTGATAAAAATCTTAAAGAATATAAAAAAATTGGCGCATAAAATAATATAGCATAACCAGCAAAAGTAAAAGAACTACCCCAAACTATATTTAATATTATAGCTATTAAAACATCTTTTTTTAACATTTTAGATATACCTCCTTAATTTTTTTTATCTTAATTTCTTTAAAAAATCCTCTAATTCATCTAATGAATTATAATTAATAACAATTTTACCAGCTTTTTTTGTTGGATTAAAGTCTATTTTTGACTTTAAATTTATTTTGTTAAAAATAGTATTTTCTATTTTTTTAAAGTATTCTTCATTTAACATTGAAAGTTGAGCCTTTTTAATGTTTTGTTTAAACATTTTGCTTTTATCAACTAAATTATATTCTTTGACAAGTCTTTCTGTTTCTCTAACGCTTAATTGTTTATCAATAATTATATGCGCAATCTCAACTGCATTATTTGAATTTATTAAAGCTCTTGCATGTCCCATAGAAATTTCTTTTTTATAAAGCATTTCTTTTATTTCTTCTGGCAAATCCAAAAGCCTTATTATGTTGGCTATATAGCTTCTACTTTTTCCAACAAAATCAGAAATATCTTGTTGTGTATAATTAAAATCGCTTATCAATGATTTATAGGCCTCAGCTTCTTCTATTACAGACAAATCACTTCTTTGCACGTTTTCTATTATAGCTAAGCTTAAAGCATCTTCATCTGTAAATTCTTTTATTATTACTGGTACAACTTGCAAACCAGCTATTTGAGCCGCTCTATATCTTCTTTCACCAGCTATAATTTCGAATATAGAGGTATCATTTGTTTTTCTGGCAACAAGAGGTTGTAAAATACCGTATTCTTTAATTGAAACAGATAATTCTTGTAATTCATCTTCATTAAAATATTTTCTAGGTTGAAATCTGTTTGGTTTTAGTGATTTTATAGAGAGTTCTTGAACTTTATTTGAGTTCAAATCAAAATTAATTAAACCACTACTTAAATTTAATTTTTTTTCACCCAATAAAGAGCTTAAACCTCTTCCTAGTTTATTATTTGTGTTGCTCATATGCTTTAAAATTTTAATAAAAATTATAGAATACCTTTAAAATATAAAATAATAAATATTATTTTTCAATAGTATTAAACATTTTTTTAAAATTTTATAAATTTTGCTTGAATAAATAAAAAATATATTTATCTTTATGTAAGAGTTTTAATAATATTATTTGACTTTGAGAAAGATAGCATTTTATTTAGCAAGTATTTATGCCGTGTCTATTCCTTATGTTTGTTTTGCTGAGGATAACAAATCACTGGATGTTGTTAAAAAGGTTGAAGAAAATCTAATCTACTCTAAGGAAGTTGCAAAACCAGAAGATGTAGGCAATATTGTCATTAAAAAAGGTGGTTGGAATAGCCAAGATACGACAGTTCTTGAAGATATTACGGCAAGCAAAGGCAAAACCGCTATTTCTTCCGAAGTTAAAGAAACAAAGGAAGATAAAGAAGCAATAGCAATGAAAAGAAAAGCATTTGATGCTATTAATTTTAATCAATATGAAATTGCTGTGCAAATTTATAAAAATGTATTAGCAAAAAATAAAAACGACGCATATGCTAATCTAGGTTTAGCTACCGCTTATCAGTATTTGGGACAATATACTCAGGCAAAGCCTTTATTTTTGCAGGCAACAAAAGATTTTCCAACGGATCAACAAGCGATGGCTAATTTATTATCAATAGTGATAGACGAAAGCCCATATGAAGCTGTTTATTTATTATCAAGTATTGCAGATAAAAACAAAACATCTCCTTTATTTCAAGCGCAGGCAAGTTTAGCTTATACGAGAGTTAAAAACTATAATAAAGCTATAGAATACATAGAAAAGGCTATTGAATTGGACAATAAAAATTTAGAATATAAGTATAATCTCGCTGTCTTATATGACTTAAAGGGTGATAATAAAAGAGCTAGATTTTTATACAATGACTTGTTGTCTTATCCTATAAATCCTGACAGTGATTATATCTTACCGAGAACGGAAATTCAAGCAAGAATGAATGAATTAATACATTTAAAGAATAATAAAGAAAAATAAAAGTGGACAAAAAAACTTTAAATCATATATTAAATTTGGCAAGTCAATTCAATGCTTCTGATATTCATTTATCTAGCGGTGTGCTTCCACGAATTAGAACAAAAGGTGATATTATACCATTAACCGAATTTAACACTGTATTGACCTCAAAAGATATATCTAATATATTGCTTGAAATAATGGATAAATATAGTCAAGAAACTTTATTGCGAAATTTACAAACTGACTTTGCTTATTATAATGAAGAAAATAATACAAGATACAGGGTTAATGCATTTAAAAGTTTAAAGGGTTTAACAATAGTTTTTAGGAAATTAAACACAATTATTCCAAGACTTGAAGATAGTGATTTTCCAAGTATCTTTAAAAAAATTGTTAGTTTAGAAAAGGGGCTAGTATTAATATGCGGTGCAACTGGTAGTGGTAAGTCAACTACTTTGGCTATACTTTTGGATTATATAAATAGAAATCAAAGCAAACACATAATCACAATTGAGGATCCAGTTGAATACTTACATGAAACAAAACAATCGTTGGTAGATCAAAGAGAAGTTGGAAAGAGTGTTAAAAATTTTTCTGATGGTTTGAGAGGGGCTTTAAGAGAAGATCCAGATATAATTCTTGTTGGTGAAATGAGAGATAGAGAGACAATAAGAATGGCATTGACCGCCGCAGAGACTGGTCATTTAGTCTTATCTACATTACATACAATGTCAGCTAGTAAAACAGTTGATAGAATTATTAATTCCTTTGATTCCGAAGAAAAAGATATTGTTAGAAATATGTTATCTACTTCATTGCAAGCAATTGTACTACAAACATTGTTAAAAAATAGCGATAATACTGGTAGAGTTGCTGCTTTTGAAATTGCAATAGCTACTGGTGCTTTTAGAAATCTTATTAGAGAAAACAAAATTTACCAAATAGATTCCGTTATACAAACTGGTTCAAAATACGGAATGGTTACAATGGAAGAATATATTGGAAAATTACTTAGAGATGGGCTTGTTGATGAAAAAGATGCTGTTTCAAAAATGTCAAAAATAGATGAAAGTTAAATTATATTTTTATAAACATCAAAAAACATCTTTTATTTTGATTTATAATTTCTTCATAATCTAGGCCATTTCGGTTATCTCCATCACAAGAACTCCTGATAAAACCACTATTTAGACGACCATCGTCCATCTTTTGATCAACGTATTGAAATATCTTGCTTGTTTGTGATTGTAATCCTTCTTTGTCATCAGTTCTTATACCTAAAAGTTGTTGATTTTTTATATCTTTTAACCAGAATTTACCATCACTTTGTTTATATTCAAAATGTATAACGTAATTTTTAAGATTTTTTAGAATTGGTATTTCTGTTCCACCAAGTGTGGAATAAAAATATTTAATATTAAATCTTTTATTTGCTTTTGTTGGTTTAAAAGTTGTAATTTTTGCCAAATATAAATCCACAAATGGTGCAGAAAAAATATCTGGAATTGAATAATTATTATCAGTTCCATTATAAGGAAAAGGGAAACTATTCTTATTATACGTTTCATTGGAACCATAGCCGACTTTTCCATCATTATTTAAATCACCAGGTAATCTCTCTTTTAATAAATAAAAAGCATTAACTGCTTGCTTCCAACCCCTAATTTCATTAATTAAAGCTCTATTTTTTGCATTTTCAATCAAACTCTGTCCACCAGTAATACCAGCTACCAATAAACCAATAATTATTAATACTATTGAAAGTTCTATTAATGAAAAAGCTTTACTGTTATTCACACCATATAAAAATGATTGATATATGACATAATTGTAAATTACAATATTTATTTTTCAAATAGTTTATGTGATATATACTGTATTTTGATAGATTTTATATAAAGTAAAAATACGACTAAAATTTAACTTCTGGATGTACAATCTTCATAAATTTCATATATTCCTCTTCAATATATTTCCAAAGTATTTTTCTATTTTCTATCTTTTCTCTATTTAACTTTATATTAGATATTTTTTCGTACTCTTCTAACAATAACTCAAAAAAATAATCATTTGTTCTACAACTCATCCTAGATAAATCAGTATAAATATCACCTATTCCAGCAAACGCATAGTCTATGATAGCTAAAATGCGTTTGTTTTTATCAAGTAGTACATTTCCAATATTTAAATCTCCATGAATAAAAACTTTTTTTTCATCTTTTTCATCATTTTTCATCTGATTAAATAGTGAATAATCGTATGAATCTTCATTAAGTTTTGGTATATTTGTGATAAAATCATAGAATTTATTTTGTGCTATATCTGGCAATTTTTTTACATCAAAAGAATGAAATTTATAAAAGATTTTAGCTAAATCTTGTACAATATTTTTTATTTCATCCTTATCTAGAATTTTTATTTTTTCGGTCAAAACATCGCCATCTATCTTTTTGTATAATAAAAAAGGTCTATTATTGTTATAATGAATATTGATTTTTGCGCTGTTTATACCGATACTTAAATTAACAAAATTGGAAATAAGAGCATCTTTTTCTATACAATTACTCCAAAACTGATCACGTGGAAATTTTACAATATAATGCTCATTATTTGATATTATATCAAAAACAATATTGGTCCAACCACTGGAAATTTTTTTTATATCTTTATTACAATTATTGATACTGCTAAAAATTATTTCGTTTAAATCCTCATTTTCAGTAAAGAATGTAGAGTTCATTACTTTCATAAATTTTTAATTGATGTTAGTGAGGTAAATGATAGATATAATATTTTATTTTTCAACTAAAATTATAGTACTATTGCAATATTTAATTAATAGCATCAACTCATATAAGATAATTTATTTGAAAAATAAATATTATGATTTACAATTATGTCATATACCAATCATTTTTATATGGTGTGAATAACAATAAAGCTTTTTCATTAATAGAACTTTCAATAGTATTAATAATTATTGGTTTATTGGTAGCTGGGATTATAGGTGGAAAAAGCTTAATTGAAAGCACTAGAATTAGATCATTAATTAATGATTTTAGATATTATGAACAATCTTTATATTCTTTTAAATTAATAAAAAATAGATTACCGGGAGATTTTAATGGTAGCGGAAAAATCGGAAGAGCTTCGGGACAAGTTTACAACAAAAATAGTTTTCCATCGCCATATAATAAAAATATAGATTTTTATGGTATACCAACAGAAGATACTGCGCCTTTTGTTGATTTATATTTAGCAAAAGTTATTGATTTTGAACCTAAAAAAACTGAATCTTCAAATAAGAATTTAAGTATATTAACCAGTAATCTTCCAGATTTAAAAATAGGTTTTGGTATGATATTATTTACTTATTATGGATTAGATGCCACTGGAAAATTCCAAAGTTCATGTAAAAAGAATCATGCCTTATGTAGTATAATTGGAAATAACACAATAAGATGGCATGCTAAGGAACAACCATATAGAGATATGCCAGCAAAATTCTCTAAAAAACTAGATTTAAAAATTGATGATGGTCAATATGATAGTGGAGTAGTAAGAGGACAATGTATGCCAAGAGAATATTACACATCATATGAGAACGCAACAAAGTGTAGATCAGTATTTTATATTCTCAAATAAAAAAGACCACCTTATAAAAATAAAATGGTCTTTTAAATTGTACTGATTATTTAGAGTAGAACTCAACAATCATATTAAATTCAGCTTCAAATGGATATGGAATATCGGCTAAAACTGGTCTATTTAAGAATTTTACAGATTTTTCTGCAGAATTTAATTCTAAATAGCTAGGAATATCTCTTTCCATATTTTCTAATGCTTCATTAATTAATGCAATTTTTTTAGCACCTTCTGCAACGGACACAACATCACCTGGTTTTAAAATATATGAAGGAATGTTGATTACTTTTCCGTTAACTAAAATATGCTTATGACTCACTAACTGTCTAGCTGAAAATACTGTTGGTGCAAAATTTGCTCTGTAAACAACGGAAGCCAATCTGCTTTCCAACAAACCTGCAAAAACGTCCTCTGTGTTTCCTTTGAGTCTCTTTGCTTTATCAAATAAAGTTCTAAATTGACTTTCTTTGATATCATAGTATTTTCTAACTTTTTGCTTTGCTTTTAAGTGAATACTATGGTTAGTATCTCTTTTTGGAGCTGTACCATGTTGTCCAGGTCTATAACCTCTTTTTGCAAAGGTATCGTTTGATCTTCCCCATAAATTTACACCCAAAGATCTACTAATCTTCTTTTTTGCATTTACTCTTTTTGTCATTTTTCTAAATAAATTTATTTTTAACTCTATAAATCAGCCGCATAGAGGTTAAATATATTCTGCAATTTATTTTATTAAAGTCAAGAATTATATAATTGATAATGATAGTATTATTAACTTCCAATATATTGTTTAATCACCATATTCTAATGTAATTTATCGCATAATAAATTTTTAACTACCCATTCTCTGCTAAGTATATTCTCTATTCCCACCTAATAAGTTGTACTCTTTCATCCTACCCATGATAAGTGATATTTCTTCATTCTGCCCCTGATAAGGGGTCCTTCTTTCATTCCCCCCCTGATAAGGGGGGCAAGGGGGGTTTAAAATACTTTGATTATTTTAAACTATGTTTTTTATGTTAATATATTATTTATAAATTAATATGTTATAATATGTTATAATATATTAATTTATAATTCTTATAAATTTATTAATTATATATTTTATATATAATGATTACTGTTTAATATATAATATTATTCTTGATTATTAATTTTAAATTAAAATATTTAGATTAATTTCAATTATTTATTTGTTTTATCATAAAACAAATGAATGTTCTCAACCCCCCCTGTCAGTCTACGACTGACTCCCCTCTTACGAAGGGGGGGCGAGATGGGTATCGACTACGTTGGCTCCTCACCTTACAAGGGTGGGCAAGAGAGGATGTTCTACGATTAGCTCTTCCTTACGAATGATGGCGGTGATGAGGTGCTCTGGGACTGACTCCACTATTACAAAAGGGGCATAGAAGATGTGTTTTATGACTAACTCTTTCCATTACAAAGTGAGGCAAAAGGGGGTATTACAAAGTAAGGATAGAGAAAGGAGATTCTGTGGCTAGTTCCATCCACATTACAAAAGGAGATGAGGTGGTATTGTTTATTTTATCATCAATACACAATATTTATATTTTTTGCCATATATGGATTATTTATAATTTAAAGTATATTAAAAGTTAAAAATACCGTAATAATTTTTTGGTCTTAGTCCGAAATTTAATTATTGTTATAAGAAAAATATTATAAAATTCAGTGGCGGATAGAGAGGGATTCGAACCCCCGGAAGACTTACGCCCTCGCTGGTTTTCAAGACCAGTGCTTTCGACCACTCAGCCATCTATCCAAATAAAATTATAAAATTAATTTTTTAAAAGTCTAGAAAAATAATTATTATTTTGCAATATTGCTAACTTTTTTATAGTATTATAGTAATTATTAAGAAATATAAAAGCCAATATAATAAATAAATTAATAATATTACATAATAACCTATTGTATTTTTTCTATAATGAACTATATGGTAATTATGATGTTTTATTAACTTTATGTTATGAGGTGAAAAATGGGAAAGATTATAGGTATTGACCTTGGTACTACAAACTCTTGTGTTGCGGTTATGGAAGGTAAAAATACAAAAGTTATTGAAAATAGTGAAGGCAGAAGAACTACTCCATCAATCGTTGGTTTCTTGAAAGGTGGCGAAAAAATTGTTGGTGAACCAGCAAAAAGACAACAGGTTACCAATGCTGAAAACACTATTTATTCAGTAAAAAGATTGATTGGTAGAAGATATACTGATGCCGAAGTTGTAAAAGATAAAGAAAGAGTTCCTTTCAAAATTGTTGAAGCTGGCAATGGAGATGCTTGGGTAGAAGCACAAGGCGAAAAATATTCTCCATCACAAGTATCAGCTTTCATTTTACAAAAAATGAAAGAAACCGCAGAAGCTTATTTAGGCGAAAAAGTAACAGAAGCTGTTATTACTGTTCCTGCATACTTTAATGATGCTCAAAGACAAGCTACAAAAGATGCTGGTAAAATCGCTGGTTTAGATGTTAAAAGAATTGTTAACGAACCAACTGCTGCTGCATTGGCTTATGGTCTTGATAAAGAAGGAAATAAAAAAATTGTAGTTTACGATTTAGGTGGTGGTACATTTGATGTATCTATTCTTGAAATCGGTGATGGTGTATTTGAAGTTAAAGCTACTAACGGTGATACATTCCTTGGTGGTGAGGACTTCGATGCTAGAATACAAAAATGGATGATTGACGAATTTAAAGCTCAAAGCGGTATTGATTTATCTAATGATAAATTAGCTATTCAAAGATTAAAAGAAGCTGCTGAAAATGCTAAAAAAGAATTGTCATCAACTATGGAAACTGAAATCAACTTACCATACATTACAGCTGATGCAACAGGTCCTAAACACTTAAATATGAAGCTTACAAGAGCTAAATTAGAACAACTAACTGATGATTTAATTCAAAGAAGTATTGAACCTTGTAAGAAAGCTATGGCTGATGCTGGCTTAAAGAACAGTGATATTGATGAAGTTGTACTTGTTGGTGGTATGACAAGAATGCCAAAAGTTCAAGAAGTTGTTAAAAATTTCTTTGGAAAAGAACCACACAAAGGTGTTAACCCTGATGAAGTTGTTGCAGTTGGTGCAGCTATTCAAGGTGGTGTTTTGAAAGGTGATGTTACAGATGTATTATTGCTTGATGTTACACCATTATCTTTAGGTATTGAAACTATGGGTGGTGTATTTACTAGATTAATTGATAGAAATACAACAATTCCTACAAAAAAGAGTCAAATTTTCTCAACTGCCGAAGATAATCAATCAGCTGTTACAATTAAGGTTTATCAAGGTGAAAGAGACATAGCTGTTTACAACAAATTGTTAGGTGTATTCAATCTTGATGGTATTCCACCTGCACCTAGAGGTATGCCACAAATTGAAGTTACATTTGATATTGATGCTAACGGTGTTGTTAATGTATCTGCAAAAGATGTTGGTACAGGTAAAGAACAAAGAATTACAATTCAATCTTCTGGTGGTTTAAGTGAAGCTGAAATTGAAAAAATGATGAAAGATGCTGAAGCTAACGCAAAAGCTGATAAAGAAAAGAAAGAAATGGCTGACGCTAAAAACCAAGCTGATACTTTAATCTATTCTACTGAAAAAGCTTTGAAAGATTACGGTGATAAGGTTAGCGAAGAAGAAAGAAAGAAGATTCAAGAAAACATTGATGCCTTAAAGAAAGCTAATGAAGGCGAAAATCTTGATGCAATCAAGAAAGGAACTGAAGAATTAACAAATGCATCTATGAAACTTGGAGAAGCTATTTACAAACAACAACAAACTCAACAACAAAGCCAAACTGATGCTAACGCTAATGGCGGTGCTGGTCCAGAAACTAATGGTGGCTTTACATCAAATGGACAACAAGCTGGTGGTGCAGAAGCATCCAGAAATGGCGATGACGATGTAGTTGACGCTGATTACACAGAGAAAAAATAATAGAATAATTTCTTTATTTTAATTTTTAAGACACTTCTCGTATTTTCTGAGGAGTGTCTTATTTTTTGTTAAATTTTTGAACATCTTTATTTATTAATAATCCTTTTTCTTGATTTTTAAATAAGTTATTATAAGCTTGCTTTAATGATATTTCGTAAATAAATAACAAAATATATATGAAAAGAAAATATTTTTTGCTGTCCGTATTTTTTTTAATTTTTTGTGTACATCCTTCTTATTCGCAAGATGTTAGAAGTAATCACTCTTATAGGAATTTAGGTTTTACACAGGTTCCAACTGTTTCTATTGGTGGTTTTATTGATGTAAATTTAGGTTTGGCAAAGCAAGAAGATGATTACTCAAAAGATACTTTAAATAATGTTGTTAGCTATGATAATAGTGGATTATCTATTGCTAATAATATAAAAAATAGAGCAACCGATGATTTAGATTTTGCTGGCGAGGCTTCTGTAATTTTTACTGTAAATGGAATAAATGATTACGGTTTTAAGTATGGTGCCGTTATGGAATTAAATGCTAATTCTACATATAACTCTTGGGATAAAGATTTGAATGCAACTAGGTCTTTTATTTATGGCGAAGGATTATTGGGTAGATTTGAGGCTGGAAATGAATTAGGGGCAAGTCAAAAAATGAAAATAGATGCCTCAACTTTTGCGAGAGGTGCTGGTGGTATAAATGGTAAATATTTAAATTATATTAATTTACCATCAATAGCAACTGGAAGTTCTGTAAATTCACCATTATTTATATTAATTCCTGAATTACCAACAGCTCATGGCGGTTTTGGTGTTGGGTATAATAATTTGTTGTATATTTGTGATTACAACGGAAACAATAAAATAGATCCAGACGAACTAGTTTGCTTTAATAATAATGCAAATGAAAATTACAGATTTAATTTTAGAGAATTACAAAATGCAACAAAATTTTCTTATTATACACCAGAAATTTATGGTTTTCAATTTGGTGCAAGTTATACACCAGACACCGGAAATAAAGGTGTAAGTGGTCAATTATCATCAAAATTAGATACTGGTGATATTGATGAGGTTATAGAAGTTGGTGCAACCTTTAATAACTCTTTTTACGGTATAAATATAGCTATTTCTGCTACTGGACAAGTTGGAAAATCTGAAAGTAAAAAGTTAGATGCTAGCGGAAATTATACTTCTTTTAGAGAAGATTTAAAAGCTTATCAATTTGGCGGTAGTATTGGTTATTATGGCTTGACAATTGGTGGTTCTCTCGGAAATTGGAGTAATTCTTTATATAACAAGGAATATGATGTAGATAAAGGTGATGGAAAATACACTACACTAGGTCTAGCGTATGAATTTGCTGGATTTAACGCAAGTTTAACTTACTTCACAAGTGAATTTCAAGATAATGAATATACAGCATATTCAATAGGTGCCGATTATAAAATAGCAAAAGGTTTCTTACCTTACATAGAATATACAAATTTTGAATTTAAGGTAAAAGATGGAATAGTAAAAAATAATAAAGGATCTGTAATTTTGGCTGGTATTATAATTAATTTTTAGTTAAAATATGAAGAAATTTTTGTCTATATTTATTTTGTTATTTGGGATGTTTGCCTGCAAGACAAGCAATGATAATATAGTACAAAATTATCCAGAAGATCCGTTTTTAAAACGAAAACAATTTGCTGGCAACTTATTTGGTAATAAAGATGGAATAGAAATTTTTAAAGAAAAAAATAAATATGATGAAAATACATTATGGCAAAAAAGTATTGAGAATATTTCATCCATATTACCAATTTCAATTGCTGATCAGCAAAGTGGTTTAATTATAACTGATTGGGGAAAAATTTCAAATATTAGCAATAATAATAGTCTATATAAAATAAATGTTGTTGTGAAAGGAACAAAAATTGACGAAAAGAATCTCAAAATATCAGTATTTAAAAAGAAAGATAATAATGATATAGATGCTGATTTTGAAGTACAAGATAAAATAAAAAAAATAATTCTTGATAATTATTGATTTTTTAATATTTATATAAATTAAATTATTCATTTTCATCTTAGCTAAAAATATCTAGCGTTATTTTTCTGCTAGCAACATTATCAAAATAAAATATTAATAAAAAATAAGTATTTTAAATTAAATTGTTGGAATAAGTAAAGATTTTAGTTGCAATATCCATTTTTAGTTCTAATATGATTAATATGAAAATAAATGAAAATGGTATGATTAAATATTCCGATGATTCATTAGAAAATTTAAGAGGTTTGAGTCCTGCTTACTATCAATTGTACAATTTGTCAGTGTTTGCAACATATTTTGGACTTTTGATAATTTGTTGGTATTTTATAAATCTTGCTTATACAATAAATACACAATCATATGATGTTTTATGCGCTGATTGTGGTTTGCTTTCACATAGTATAAAATTAGGCTTATTGATAACTTGGTTGTTTTTCTTATACTTTTATATGTTAAATGAAATAAGATTTAGATTTATGCATTTTTCACATAGAGGACAAGAAAAAGCTGTAAAAAGAAATAATAGCATATATATTTTAAGTGCTGTTATAATGGCATTGTTGTCAATGTTTATAATATTATAGAGGAGAAAATATGATTACAAAGAGCACGGTACAATTATCAAGACACGGAATATCTGGTTTTATTTTATTACCATTGTTAGCTTGGTTTTTAATATCATTTTTCTATATAATATCCGATCCAGTTGGTTATTTACCAATTTTCTTCTATTCGCCAATTAATGTAATATTTGGTATGTTTTTTTTACTTACATCATTATACCATTTAAATTTTGACGTAAAATACGTTGCAAATCACAGTAAAATTAATGACGGATTAAAAAATATTTTTATGTTATTTTTTGATTTTCTGTCAATTTTAGTTGCGGTGGCCGGTGTTTTGTCAATATTGCAATTACATTTTATGGGTATATTTATAGCATAATCAATTTAAACCTCCATGTTAAAATTTGGAGGTTTTGTTTGTTCAATTTTAAAATATTTATTGTTTATAAAGATTTTGAATTTTCATTCAAGATTGGCATTTTTTTATAAAAAAGAAAAATATCAATATAAAGAGTTTTTAAAAAAATATTAACATAGATATTAACAAATTTAAAATAAAAAAAAATTAATATGCAAAACAGTTATTATAATTGGCAGTAGATAATTAGTGTATATTTTTATTACATCACCAATTTTCAATATTTTAATCTAATTTATCCTCAATTAATAAATTATATTTATCAAAGATAATATCTTTATTTTTTACATAAATTGATTTTTGTAATTTTTCGTGTTGCTTTTTATTTTTTTCTTGGTAAAAAAGTATTATGTTATTAAATTTTTAGATAAAATGGCAATAAATAAAGTAATTTTAGTTGGAAATGTCGGAAAAGATCCAGAAATCAGAACTATGAGTAATGGTAATGACATAGCAACTTTTAGTTTAGCAACAACTGATGCTTGGAAAGACAAAACAACTCACGAAAAGAAAGAAAAGACTGAATGGCATAGAATAGTTGTGTATAGTCCAGGTTTAGCAAACATAGTAAAATTATATGTTAAAAAAGGCACAAAATTATATTTAGAAGGATCTTTACAAACCAGAAAATGGGTAAGTAATGATGGCATAGAAAGATATACAACAGAAATAGTTTTGCAAGGCTTTAATGCTACGTTGCAAATTTTAGATAGAGTTGCATCATCTTCATACAATAATTCTCAATCAAACGAACCATTAGAAGCAGAAGCTTTTCCTGATGAAAAAGAAATGATGGATGCTGGTGAATTTGTGGATACAAAAATAGATGATGATATTCCATTTTAATAAAAATTGCATTAATTAATGAACAATGGGTTGTTTTATGCAACCCATTATCGCTATTAAAATAACTCGTTATATTTCCATTTAATATAATCTTTTGCTATAATTGAAGCCCACAAGAAATTATCCTCATTTAATAAGTCTTTATATCTTTCAGGTTGATCATTTTGCAACCTATCAACCTTGTCGGTTTTATACAAAAGTATCAATAAATCTATCCATTTAGTAAAAATACCATTACTATCAATTATTGTTTTATATGGTTCATTGTAATATGTCTTGTTCCAATCTATTGAGTCCTCAGTTATAGCATCCTTAAATAATTTTTCACCATCCTCTTGTTTTTTAAAAACAGATCTTATTTCGTTAAAATCACTTTCCAAATAATCAACAAGTTTATGTCTCAAATATGAAACATCATCATTGTGCCAATCCATAAAAAATTCTATGTCTTTGATTTCATAGAAAGCAATGGAATGATTAATGTCATCTGTTGGGAAAAGAAATTTTGGTTTTGGAAAATAAAATGGTGCCTGCGTCAAATTTATTGCTCTTTTCACAGGTTCATTTTTGTGGTCATTTTCTTTTTCTTTCTTTAAATCTTTATCTTTACTATTTTTCTTTTCATCTTCTCTTTCATCAGACTCAATTTTTATATCTTCATTTATTTTTAATTCAGAAATTGGTGAATGATAGTAATCAAATGCAACATACTTTGCTTTACTGTCTCTAATATTTTCAATTAAAGACCAAATATTTGCAATTGGCAAATACTCCATCATACCACTACAAACCACTAAATCGCATTGTGGCAATGGTTCGTTGCTTGCATCCAATATCATAAACAACTTATTTTTTTCCTCTCTAAAATATTGTCTATTATCTTGAATAACTTCATCAACTACATCTACTCCGATGTATTTTAAGTTTTTATCTTGCAATGCAATACAGTTTTCAATATCATAACCGTCTCCGCATTGAATTTCTAAAATACTATTAACCTTTTCACCTAAAAAATTCTTTAATAGTGTAATATGTTGTTTTGTAGCACTTTCTAACATGGTTTTTACTTTTTTGTTAATAAATTCAATTTTTACCATCCAACCCAACTCATTTTTTCTTTATCTACATATTTTTCTAGATATTCTAACAAAGATTCCCTATTATTCTTTTTTTTATCAAAACTATGTGTTTCTCCAACTATGTATTCAATATTTCCAGCCTGTAATTGTTTTGAATTATATAGAATATCAAATTCTGCGCCTTCACAATCAATTTTTAATAATTTCACCTTTTGAATACCAAATTTTTCAAAAATATTATCAAGAGAAATAGTTTTTACATTAAATTTCTTTATTGTAGTCTTGTTTTGGTTTAATTGATTGATAGACGAGCTTGCTCCACTATTATAAGGATCGATTCTTAAAGTCAAAAAACTATTGTTTTGTCCTGATACCGCTAAATTTCTGCATTTCACAATATTTTCGACACTATTTATATGTAAATTTCTTTTTAAATTCTTCCAAGTATAAAAAACTGGTTCGAAACTATAAATTTTTGTCATTGGGAATTTTTTAGCTAAATAAATTGAAGTGGTTCCAACGTTTGCACCAATGTCTAAAATAACATCATTTTTCTTAAAATTAATTGAATCAGCTAATTTATATTCACCAAATTTATTAAACTCATAATTAAGAATTTCTACTGTTTTGGAACTATCAATATCAAACAATTTTAGTTGATAGCCCCTTATATTCGTACTCTTACATATGCTATTTATCATTTAATATTTTCCTATATTTATTTATAATTAATTATTATATTTTTTATTAAATAAATTCTTTATATCATTCATTTTGCTTACTTCATTCCAATCCTCAAAAATACCTTGTTTTGTATGTTCTCTTGTTGTTTTTCTTCTAAAATCAACACCAGAAAATCTCTCATAATCTCTTAATGTTCTTTTGTTTCCTAAACCATATTCTTTGATATTTTCTAAAACTTCTGGATCGTTAGATTTTCTAGTATTTAGTAAATGTTTAACTCTCGAAAAACTTATATAATCTTTTTTATCTTTGTTTGGGTTATCTTTTTTATTTCTATTACTTTCACAAATTTTTTTATGATGTGCTATAATTCTATGATCTGTTAAAATATTATAACCATGAGTCCAAAGTCTAACAGCTAAATTAATTTCTTCACCAAAAAAATATAAATACTTATCGTATTTAACAGCTGATATTATTGAAGAATTTGCAAAAATGAACCTTGCTGAAATCATTGCTTTGTTTTGCTGATCATTATGAATAGAACAGATATATCCAAATAAAATCATTGAATTGTAATCAAAATGCTTTTGATTAAAGTTTGGTAAATAAACACAATCTGTATAATTTTTATCTTTTAACGTATCTCCACAAATTTGCGATATTAATTCATTGTTGTCCTTATTTTTTAGTCTTTTAACCAATATTTCATCCCAATCTTTTTCAAACCTCATATGAGAATCAATCATTAAAGTCCATTTTTCACCTTTCCATAATTTTTGTACTCTATTTCTTGCCCAACAACATCCTTGACTTTCCCTATAATCCACTTCATCAATTCTTAATTGTTTTGGATGAGAAAAAGGTATTTCAAAAAGATGTTTATCTTCATCTCCTTTCATATCATATTGATGGCAAATTCCGACAAATATATTTTCTGGTCGTTTTGCTTTTTCAAACAAATCTTTTAATGTCCATTGAAGTTCTGGATCTCTGTAAGATGCTATTTGAACAAAAATTGTATCTTCTGATGTGTAATTATTTTGCATATTTATATCTTACGTTGTTAAAAATATTCTTTATATCATTTATTTTACTTACTTCATTCCAATCTTCAAAAATACCTTGCTTTGTATGTTCTCTTGTTGTTTTTCTTCTAAAATCAACACCAGAAAATCTTTCATAGTCTCTTAATGTTCTTTTATTTCCTAAATCATATTCTTTGATATTTTCTAAAACTTCTGGATCGTTAGATTTTTGCATATTAAATAAAGCTCTTTCTCTTGCATTTGATTTTGAATTGTCATGATATCCAATTTTATTATCATCAGATATAACTTTTCTATTCGTTTTTGTGTTTTTTATCTTGTTATCATTCCATAAATGAGCAACATAATTGTGTTCTAAGTTAAAAAAATCAAAATTGTTGGTCCAAGATCTTACTGAAATATTTGCTTCATCTGTAAAATACATATATTTATCATAAGGTACTTTAAGTATCTGTTCAGCTAATGTTACAAAGTTATTACCAGATATAAAAGCTGTATTCGTAAAATACTCAAAGCAATTATAATTACAGTTAGTCATCCTAATAATTCCGGTATTTTTATCAAAAAGTTTTACAGTCATTAATGATGTATTATTATGTTCTATTTCATTAGTTTCTGGATTATATCCTGGTGGATATGAAGTAATTAATGGATATTTATAACCTTGCTTTATTAGTTTCTTTAGTTGTAAAATTGCTATTTCATCCCAATTTTTATAGAAACGCATATGGCTATCAAATTGCGCTGTCCATTTTTCATTTTTATATAATTGTTGTGTTTTGCTTCTAGCAAAAAACAATCCTTTCGCATCTCTATAATCCACTTCATCAATTCTTAATTGTTTTGGATGAGAAAAAGGTATTTCAAAAAGATTTTTATCTTCATCGCCTTTCATATCATATTGATGGCAAATTCCAACAAATATATTTTCTGGTCGTTTTGCTTTTTCAAACAAATCTTTTAATGTCCATTGAAGTTCTGGATCTCTATAAGAAGCTATTTGAACAAAAATTGTATCTTCTGATGTGTAATCGCTCATTATATAAAAAATAAATTTTACAGTTTAAGTATATTATATAAAACAAAAAACTCAACACAAAAATAAAAAGTGTTGCAATTTTGACTGCAACACTTTGTAAATTAGATATTATTCTATAAAACTCTTTTTTCTTCTATAATTTTAAAGCTTTCTATAATATCTTTTTCTTTTATATCATCATAGTTTTCAATAGACATACCGCATTCATAGCCAGATTTAACTTCTTTTACATCATCTTTAAATCTCTTTAAAGCTTTTAATTCTCCGCTATAAATAACAATACCATCTCTAATTAATCTAACTTTGTTATTTCTAGAAATTTCGCCGTCAACAACGAAACATCCAGCAACTTTTCCGGCACCAGTAATTTTAAATACTTGTCTAACCTCTGCATGTCCTGTAATTTCTTCTTTTTTTACAGGTTCCAACATACCACTTAAAATATTTTTAATATCATCAACCATATTATAAATAATTGAGTAGTACCTAATTTCTACATCTTTTGATTTTGCCATTTCAACAGCGTTTGAATTAGCTCTAACATTAAAGCCTAAAATTAATGCATCAGATACGGATGCTAAGTTAATATCTGTTTCATTTATAGCACCAGTAGCAGAATGAACAACATCAATTTCAACTTCTGGTGTGTTTAATTTATTTAATGTTCCAATTATAGCCTCAATAGAACCATTAACATCAGCTTTTATAATTACTGGCAATAATTTTGCTGACTTTCCACCAACAGTTTTTAGCATTGAATCTAAACTTTTTACGCTTCTTTTTGCTACTTTTGCTTCTAACGCTTTTCTCTCCCTATAAGCAATAATTTCTCTAACTTCTTTTTCTTCATCTAAAACATAAAATTGATCACCAGCGGTAGGCACGCTATCAAGTCCAAGAATTTCAACAGCCATAGATGGACTTGCTTCTTTTTGAATTTTATGTTTATCATCTACCATTTTTTTAATCCTACCATAAGATGTACCAGCCAAAACCAAGTCTCCAAATTTTAAGATACCTTTTTGAACCAATAAACTTGCAATAGGCCCCTTTTTCTGATCCATTCTAGCTTCTATGATTGCACCACAAGGCTTAACGTCAATAGGAGCTTTTAAATCCATCATTTCAGCTTGCAACAAAATAGTTTCTCTTAATTTTTCAAGACCTATTTTTTGTTTAGCTGAAACCTCAACCGACATAACATCGCCACCAAAATCTTCTGTAATTATGTCATATTGTAAAAGCTCTTGCTTAACTCTCATTGGATCAGCGCCAACTTTATCAATTTTATTTATAGCAAGAATTATTGGAACACCAGCAGCTTTTGCGTGATGTATAGCTTCTATTGTTTGGTCTTTTACACCATCATCAGCAGCAACAACTAAAACAACTATATCTGTAATACTTGCTCCTCTCATCCTCATTTCAGTAAATGCTTCATGTCCAGGCGTATCAATAAATGTAATAAATTTACCTTTTTCAACCTCAACTCTTGAAGCACCAATATGTTGTGTAATACCACCAGATTCACCTTCTGCAACATGTGTTGTTCTAATAGCATCAAGCAAAGAGGTTTTACCATGATCTACGTGTCCCATAATTGTAACAACAGGAGCTCTTGAAACAAATTTGGTTCCTTTTTCCTCGCCTAATTTATTTTCAACATCATGTTCTGTTGTTCTTTTTTTAACATTATGTCCAAATTCAACAACAACAAGCTCAGCTGTATCAGCATCAATAGTTTGATTAATTGTACAAGGCATGCCCATAGATATAAGTTTTTTTACAACGTCAGCCTTTTTTTCGTTCATTTTTTCAGCTAAATCACCAACAGTAATAAATTCAGGCAACTCAACATCTTGAATAATTTTTTGATGCACAACCTCTTGTGATTTATCTTTATTTTTGAAAAAGCTCTTATTGCTTTTTCTTCTCCTACCAAAGCCATCTTCATCATCGTCATCACTTAAAATATATGTGTGAATATTCTTGTTTTTTGAATAATTAGAGGACTGCATTGATTTTTTATTTATCTTATTTGAGTTGTTTTCCTCATCTTCATCATCATAGTCTCTGCTATATTTTTTATGATTATCTTTCTTGTAAAAAGTTTTAACTTCTTCCTCTTTTACATTCTTTGGTGGTTGAAAATTATTATTATTTTCTTCATCTTTTCTGTTGTTTTGGTTGTTCTTCCCTTTTGCATTGAATTTTTTAAGCTCTTCTTCTTGTTTTTTCTTATTTTCAGCTTCTCTTTTAGCTCTTTCTTCTTCTCTTTTAGCCTTTTCTTCTTCCTTTTGTTTTTGAGCATAAGAACTTAATATTTTATGTGCATCAATGCTTTGAAAATTATTATTACCCGAACTTCCTTCTTTTTTACTTTGCTCAATATTTTCTTCATTTTTCCTCTCTGAAACAAAGCTTATTTGATTTTCTTGAATTTTATTTGGAAATGGCCTTGCGTTCAAGTTTCTAAAAGTTTTATTTTCTTGTCTTTGTCTAATCAAATCATTATTCGCAAAAGAACTATTCGTTCTAGCAAATTTGAGAAATTCAGTAGCATTTTTACTATCAGCAATTTCCGTTTTTTTATTTGCGTCATTATTGCCTTTATTAAAAACTTTATTTCCTTTCGTATAAGACTCAATATTCTTTTGAATATCATTATTTATTTTTCCTAATTTAAGAGTCTTTCTTTCACTATTATTTCCGCTCAATTTATTCTTCCTTAAAAAATTTATATAAATTATTTTTCTTCATTAATATATTCAATAGCTCTTTCTTGAAGTTCTTTTGCTATTTCTTCATCAAAACCTTCAATATTTTTTAATGAATCAATAGAGCTTTCCGCAATCGTTTTAATACTATCAAATCCTTCAACAACAAGTAATTGAGCAATAACTTCTTCAACGTTTAAAATATCCATCAATTCTTTTGTTGCTTCTTTAAATTCTGTTAATCTTCTCTCCTTTTCATCTTGTTCAGTCATAACATCAATTTTAATGCCAGTAATTTTTGATGCTAATTTAACATTTTGACCGCCTCTGCCAATAGCTAAACTCAACTGATCTTGTGATAATACAACATCAGCTGTATTTTTTTCTTCATTAAATATAACTTTAATTGGTTTTGCAGGAGCTATTGCATTTACTATATATTCAACAGGATTTTCAGACCATCTAATAACATCAATTTTTTCACCTCTTAATTCATTTGTAACAGCTTGCACTCTTACACCTCTAATACCAACAGTTGCACCGATAATATCCGATGTCTCATTTCTAGAATAAACTGCAACCTTTGCTTTTGAGCCCGGATCTCTTGCAATTCCTCTGATTTCAATTATACCATCATATATTTCTGGAACTTCCTGTCTAAATAATTCAGCTAGGAACATATTGTCTGTTCTAGATAAGAATATTTGAGCTCCTTTTTGTTCTTTAATAACCTCTTTAATATAAGCTCTAATTCTATCGCCAACTCTAAATCTTTCACCGGGTATCATACCATCGCTTGTTAATAAAGCTTCAAAACCATCAACCTCAACAACGGTATTTTTGATGCCAATTTTTTTAATAGAACCGTTAATAATGGTACCAACTCTATTAATAAATTCATTATATTCTTTATCTCTTTCAGCTTCTTTTATTTTTTTAATTATTTCATTTCTAGCAATCTGAACTGCAACCCTATTTAAATCAATATTAGGTAATTCTAATTTAACAAAATTTCCAACTTCAACTTCTCCCTCAACTTCAACTTTTCCTTTTTTAACATCTTGTTTTGCTTTTGATAATGTAATTTGTTTTTTTGAATCAAATTCAGCATCAGCGTCGGCTTTATTGTCAACAATTTCCAATTTGTTGTATAAATTTATTTTTCCAGTCTTTCTATCAAGCTTACATTCAATTAATAAATCATGGCCATATTTTCTTCTAGCAGCCAATTTCAATCCTTCCTCCATCGCTTGAATAACACTATCAACCGGAATATCTTTTTCTTGCGCTATTGTCTCAATAACAAACAAAATTTCTTTATTTCCACTATTTTCTAATCCTTTTGCCATTTTATTACCCATTTTATCAATAAAAAAACCTTTTATTCAAAAAATAAAAGGAACCTAAACATTAATAATATACTACATATATTATATGCTTTTATTTAAAATGCAACTAAAAAATAAGCTATAATATTAAAAATACTAAAATGTCAGATTAATAATACTAGATTTTTTATTTTTAATTTTTATAATTTTTTTGTAATCATATAAATTTTGTACATTAAAATGGAAAATGTTGAAGATATAAAATTAGAAAAACCAAACTTATTTAATATTGAAGCTGAACAAATTGTACTTGGTACAATTATTTTAAATAATGACTATTTGGGTAAGGTTAATGATATTTTGAAGAGTGAAAATTTTTACGAACCAGCACATCAAAAAATATATGATTATATAATACAAACAACTTTAAGAAGCAATATAGTTGCTGATAGTATTACTTTAAAATTGTTTTTTGATAATGATGAAACAATTAGTAAGCTTGGCGGAAGTAATTATTTATCTGTTCTTCTGAATATGGGGGCTGGCATTGTTGATATTGCTGATTATGCTATTATTATTAAAGATTTATCACTAAAAAGAAAGCTAGTGTTAATTGGTGAAGAAATCGTAAATAAATCTTATAAAAATAGTTCCTCTTATACAGCTCAAAAATTAATAGAAGAAGCAGAAAGCGAATTATTTGGTTTAAGTTTTTTAGGCGATAGTGAAAAAAGTTTTACTGGAATAGCTTCTTCATTGGCTGAAACTGTTAATAAAACAAGGTTAGCAATAGAAAGAGAGGGTAATATTAGCGGTATTCCTTCAAGCTATATGGATATGGACAGACTACTTGGTGGTTTTCAGGCTGGTGATTTGATAATACTAGCTGGAAGACCTTCTATGGGAAAATCTGCTCTTGCAATAAATTTTGCATATAATGCTTCAAAATTTTTTGACGAAGATTATAAAGCTGGAAATTCCAAGGTAAGAAAATCTGTTGGATTTTTTTCATTAGAAATGCCAGCTGATCAAATAGCATCAAGGATATTATCAAGAGAAACTGGCATAAATGCTACAAATTTTAGAACTGGCGAAATTGAAAAGGAAGATTTTGATAAAATAGTAAATAAAGCAGAAGAAATTTCAAGAATGCCATTTTATATAGATGATACGCCAGCATTGTCTATTGCTGCAATTAGAACCAGAATTAGAAAAATGGTTAGACAAAAAAATTTGGGCATGGTTTTTATTGACTATTTACAATTAGCACAAGGAACCACGGCTCAATCAAAATCAAACAGAGTTTTAGAAATAGGTGAAATTACAATGGGTTTAAAAGCTATTGCAAAAGAGTTTTCTATACCTGTAATTGCATTATCTCAATTATCAAGAACAGTGGAACAAAGAGAAGACAAAAAACCACAACTTTCCGATTTAAGGGAATCTGGAACAATAGAGCAAGACGCTGATATTGTTATGTTTATTTATAGAGAAGAATATTACGAAGAGAGAAAAAAACCTATGGATGGAGATCCAAAAATGGAAGCTTGGATTGCAAAAATGGGCAAATTGAGAAATAAAACAGAGATTATAGTTGCAAAGCATAGAAATGGTCCAATTGGTAATGTTGTATTAAGATTTGACAGCGCAACAAGTAAATTCCAAGATTATGCTGGACAGTATGATATAGTTGATGAAAAATAAAATTTATTCTTATATTTATACTTTTTTATATAAATTTTATTTACATAGTTCTTTCATTCTCTTATAGGCCCGTGTTAGTCCTTTTAAAGAATATTCGTCAACAACATATTCAGATTTTGATGATTCCGCTCTAATTTTTAGAGAGTATCCATTTAATAAATTTGTTATTATTTCTTTATCTTGTTCTTTATTTCTTGCCCAAGCAATATCATCTTTTGTAAATAATGTATATTGTTTACCATCTATTGAAATATATATATCACTACCTATTTTGTATTCAAAGCCAGAGTAAATACTGATTTCTTCAACGTTCTTATCTTTAAATTTTGTAATTAAAACATAAGGCTCTCTTTTATTTTTATAATTTCCTATGCTTTTTTTAGGAAAGGAGACAACATAACATTTTTGTTCTTCTCCGATATCATTTAAGGTAAAAACTGACCAGTCATAATACATTCCATCTAGCGTTTGCTCGGCATGTACTGAGTTTGCAACAAAATATATTAATATAAACGAATATATTGCTCTTCTTAAAATAAAATATAATGAGTTAATTTTATTCTTTTTTATCATTTCTTTTACATTTAATGCCACAGTGTTCAAATAATCTATCTATTGCTTTTTCGTTTTTTAGTACGGAAAAAGAAACCAATAAAACTATTATTAAAATAAAAAACGCGATTACATAAATCAATGAAGTAATGCCCATATTATAAACCTACCATATTAATTTTATTAACAAGAAAGATAATAATCTTCATTTATATTTTTGCAAGAAATAATTAATTTTTTATTTTTGCTGTACAAAATCTTCTGCTTGTATCGCTATTTAAAAATTCAACTATATCTTGTATTATTTTGTTATTTGGATATTTTTTGCTAAATTCATTGGATCTATCTATAACAGAACCAGCTTCCTTTGAATCAAAAACATCATTGTAAAAATGTAGTGCCTCCTGAATATCTTTTTTATCAAAACCAGATCTTTTTAAACCAACTAAATTGAGTCCTTGCAAATCACTTTTTCTGCCACTATCAGCATATGCCATACCGTGCGGCATTAAATCCTCAGCAAGTCCAGATAATCCGCCGAGCATTGCACCATCGCCAACTTTTACAAATTGGTGAATTGCACTTAAACCACCAATCACAACGTGATTTCCTATATGAACATGACCAGCTAAAGTTGCATTATTAGCAAAAACGCATTTATCACCAATAAGGCAGTCGTGAGCTACATGTGTATTAACCATTAATAAGTTTTCATTACCTATTTTGGTAAGCAAATGATCACCTTCTGTACCTGGATGAATTGTACAATGTTCTCTGATACTATTATTATTGCCAATTATTATTTCTGATTTTTCGCCATGATATTTTAAATCTTGTGGGTTTTGTCCTATTGTAGCAAAAGAATAAATTGTATTTCCACTTCCAATAGTTGTGTAGCCTTCAATAACAACGTGTGGCTTTATTACACAGTTATCACCAATCTTAACATTTTTTCCTATTACAGAATAAGGACCAATCTTAACGTTTTTACCTATAATTGCTCCGTCTTCAATAATAGCAGTCGGATGAATCTCGCAATTTTCACCTATATTATTGTTATTTATAACATCATTAATAATGATGGTTTTATTTTTTGCTACATAATTTAACATATTTTAACTATTTTTCTTATCTCTATGAGTATATGTTATACATTTTATTTATACAAACATATTTTTATTACAAAATATTTCATTATTTTAAAAATTGCTAATTTTGATAGATTTTATTTTATTATGGTTCAAAAATTAACTATTTATATTTGTTAATCTGTTTTTCTTTATTATTTTGCTAAGTTCCTTCACATTTCTTATGCTAAATTCCCTTTTATTTCTTCTGCTAATGGGTACCCTTATATCCATCTATGTTAAGGGGTACCAGTCCACCCCCTGATAAAGGATATCTTTCCATTCCCCCCTGATAAGATTCTTCTCATTCCCCTCTGATAAGGGGGGCAAGGGGGGTTTAAATACTTTAATTGTTTTAAACTATGTTTTTATATTAATATATTATTTTATAATTCTTATAAAATTATTAATTATATATTTTTTATATATAATAGTTTATATTATTTATATAACATTAATAATATATTTAATGTGTGATTATAGTATTTAATAATATGTAGTAGTATTATATTATTAATTATTATTTTATTTATTAAATAGATATATTACTCTATTTTTAATTATTATTATAATTCTTAACTCTTAATTCTTAATTCTTAATTCTTAAATTCAAATCCTCGACTTTATATTTTATTTTCAATTTTTAATTTTTAATTATTCAATTTGCTTTATTGTAAAATAAACAAATGGTTATCAACCCCCCTGTCAGTCTACGACTGACTCTCCCCTTACAAAGGGGGGTAAGAGGGGGTTCTACGACTAGCTCCACCCTTACAGTGGGGCGAGCATGAGATATTGATTACGTCAGCTTTTCCTTTACGAAGGGGGCAAGGAAGGAGTATTGACTACATTAGCTTCTCCCTTTACAAAAGGGGCGAGTAGGTGGTATTGATTACATCAGTTCCCATCTTACAGGGAGGGCGTAGAGAAGGGCGCTTCACGTCAGCTCCCCCCTTACGAAGTGGGAGCGAGAGAGGGAATATATTAGCCTCATCAATTCTTAATTACAAAGGGGGGCGGAGATGGTGGTTAACCTTGCTAGTTTTACTATTACAAATGTGGACGAGCGTGAGGTATTAACCATGTTAATCTTTACTTTATAAAGAAAAATAAAGAAAAAGTTTATATTTTTAATTTGATATTTTTAACTTAAAATACACCTTGACTTTTGACTAAAAAATGATATAATATTATGTATGATAAAAGAAGCAAAAAGAAGATGGGCGTAGAAACAACTAGAAGAAATGACAGGCAATATGCTTTTGATAGGCTTTTAGAAATGAAAAGTGAGAATTTAAAACAAAAAATAGTTCTTGATGATAAGGAAGAACTACTTAAAGATGCTAATAAAATTAAAAGAAAAGTAGAAAAATTTGCAAAAATAGTAAATGAAAAAGAAAGAATGTCTGAAAAAACAGAAGATGAGCAGAATTATGCTAAAAAAATAAACCAAGAAGAAAAACATGAAGTCTTTAAAAAGCCATTAAAATTAGGTTCGCTTGCTGTATGTAAGCTAACAGATAACAATATTGAAGATAAAAAGAAAAGCAATCCATCATATAAAAATGCAACCAATCCTGTAGATGGACAATGTCTTTAATTTTTATGTTTAATTAAATAGTATTGAATTAATATAAGTATTGCAGTAAGAGGTATAAAAATCTCACTTGTTTCTTCGAGAACCGATAAATTGTCTTTAATTACCTCTGAAATCATTTCTCCATGCTCTTTTCTAAAATTAGATGGTAATCTGTCAATAAATTTACTAAATAATCCAAAAAATACCATTGTTCCAACTGACCAAGATATTATATCCATTTTAAAAACGCCTTTTATTAAGTATATAGCATACTTTTTTGCTATATATAAAATTGCAATTAGTACAGATAGAATTATTATTCCACTTATGATTTTTTCACTTATAGGATTATTTGGGTTTGTAAAGAATTTAATTTTAATAGCGGTTGTATCTGTTGAAGTTAACCAATGCTGAGCCCCCATTTCTCTCAAAAACGCACATATTGATAAAAATAAGTATGTAAAATAATCAAGTTTTTTATCTTTAAAATTTTTAAACGAAATTAGTAATAAAAATATCAATATTGAATAAGAGATGTATGTTAAAATATCTATAAGTTGTCCTTCTTCTGAAATCTGTGGAACCGCAAATGGCATCACTATATAAATTACATTTAAAAATAATGAGCATAACAAAACCATTGATAATGGCGCAAACAAAGGTGATAATATATACTTTTTTAACATACTAAATAATTTTTGGATATAAATTTAAATGTAATATTGTTTTTTAAAAAATCAAATGATATTGTTAAAATATATAAAAAATTTTCTGATAATGGATAAGGAACTTATAATTGATTGGTATAGAGAGAATGGTATTGATAATGTTGTTGAAGAAACTACATTTAATCATTTTAATGCGCCATGTGATGTTATAAAACCTATTAATAATAATGTTCAAAAATTAGATCAAAATACAAAAATTAAGAACGCATCAATTACTATTGAAAATAAAATTAAAATGGAAGCTGAAACCATAAAAGGTGAGAAAATTAAAATACAAACCAAAGAAGTTAAAAAAATCAGCTCAAATGGTGATAATAAACAAGAATTTAATTTTAATTATATTTATCAAAATTTAGCAAACAAGTATAAAAATGACAATATGAAGATAACAGCAAATAATGTCGTAAGCGTTGATGATGCTATTAAAAAAGCAAGAGAGCTTGCAGATAATTCAAATACAATTGATGATTTAAGAAAAGTTGTACAAAATTTTGATGGGTATATTGATATTAAAAACCTTGCAACAAATACTGTATTTAGTGAAGGTAATCCAGAATCTGATATTATGATTATAGGTGAAGCGCCCGGAAATAATGAAGACTTAGAAGGAAGACCATTTTGCGGGCAAAGTGGTCAATTATTAGACAATATGTTTAAAGCAATTGGATTAAAAAGAGAAGACTTATATATAACAAATACACTATTTTGGCGACCACCTGGAAATAGAACACCTACTGAGGAAGAAATTGCAATTTGTAGACCTTTTGTAGAAAAGCATATTTCTTTAGTTAACCCAAAAATTATTATTTTTATGGGAGCTACTGCACTTAAAGATTTAATAGAAACAAACCTTACAATTACGAAGGCTAGAAGACAATTATTTGATTATACCAATCAATATTTGGGTGAAAAAATTATAAAAACGACCCCATTATTTCATCCTTCATATTTATTGAGACAATCAAATAAAAAGAAAGATGCTTGGGGTGATTTATTATTTATACAAAATGTTTTGGACAATTTGTAATTTAATTTTGCTTTTTATTATTTTCTGGCATTATAACTCCTCCGCTAAGTTTACTTATTGACTTTTCATTTTTTAATACGGAAATTGAGATTAATAAAACTATTGCCAAAATAAAGAATGCCACCATGTAGATTAATGAGACTGTATCTATCATAAATATTACCATACGTTATGTTGTACATCTAAATACTACTTTATAAAAAAAATTTTTCAAGAAAAAAATTCTATAATTTGTAAAAGTTTGTTATGTTATTTTAATAAGAAAATCCAAGACTACAAATTGGAATGTATTTAAAAAGTAATTCATTATAGATTTTTAAAAAATAAGTATTATATTATTTTTAGTAATAATTAATATTATATAAGTATGAAAAAATTAGCGGTTATTGGTGCAACAAGTATTGCTGGAATAGAGTTTTTATCAATTTTATCTGAGCAAAAAATAAAAATAGACGAAATAGTTGTTTTAAGTGCTAATGAGGAAGAAATTGGCAAGGAGGTAAGCTATGGTTTTTATGAAAGATTAATTGTAAAAAGTCTTCAAAATTATGACTTTAATGGAACTGACGTTGCTATTTTTATAACGGATTCTGGAATATCTGAAATATATGGTAAAAAAGCAAAAGAAAATGGATGTTTTGTTATAGATTCTAGTTCATATTATAGGAATAAAAATGATATTCATTTAATTGTTCCAGAAATTAATGGCGATTTATTAAAGCAATGCAAAAATTTAGATACGATTATATCTCTTCCAAGCGCTTCGGCTTTACAGTTAGCTACTATTTTAAAACCACTAAGTACCTTGTCTAAAATCAAAAGGGTTATTGTTTCAACATATCAAGCTGTCTCTGGTGAAGGTCAAGATGCTATGGATGAATTATTTGAACAGACAAAAAAAATTTATGAAAATGATTTTATGAAGCCTGTTCATTTTACAAAACAGATGCCGTTTAATTTAATTCCGCAAGTTGGATTATTTTCTGAAAATGATAATTACGATGAAGAAAATTATATAATAAATGAAACAAATAAAATATTGGATATGGATATTAAAATTTCAGCAACTTGCGTAAGGGTTCCAGTTTTTGCTTGCTATTCACAATCGATTAATATAGAGTTTGACGCTAATGTTGAAATTGATGACATTAAAGATGTACTATCTGATGCTGATAGCATTTTGATATTAGATAAACCATCAGAATATGTATTCGCTACTCCAAGAGAATGCGCAGGACAAGATGAAATATATATTTCAAGAATAAGAAAAGATCCATCCGTTCAAAATGGTATAAACTTATGGAGCGTAATGGATAATATAAGAAAAGGAAAAGCTATCAATTTAGTAAATACTTTACGATTAGTAAATGACAATTTATTTGCTAATAAATAAATTATTTAATTTTTTATAATCGTTTTTTCCAAGTACAAAAGCTTTTATAGCTGTTGAATAAGGTTCGTCTAATGAATTTATGAGAAAATCATTTAATGTCAACAGCTCAAAGGCTTGATAGTTATTGTTTGTATATGCTAATGTAAACAATTCCGCTATGTCTTGTGGATTTAATTTATATATTAAATTTTTATATGATAATAAGTCTTTTAATACATTATGACTGCTATAAGAAATAAAATAAATTAAATAAGCTTTTATATCTCTACTGTTAAATTCATTAATATAATCTTTAAGTAATATATCAATTAAATCTAACTTATTATTTTTTAGTAATAAAAGCAATGTTGGGGTTAATAGTTGTTTCGTTAAGGAATTTCTTAAATTTTTTGTTTTTATAAAAAATTCCATTAATCTTGTATTATTTTTATTTAAAATAATTGAGTATAGCTCTGCACCATTTAAAAAATACGATTTAGTGGCTGAAAAACATTTTGTGTACAACTCAATAAAGATATCACTATTACCTTTGTATAATGAATGTACAACCACATTATATCCATTATTATCTTTTATTTTGTCTAATTCTATTTTTTCAAGTTTTAAAATCTTTTTTATTGTTTTGTATTGTTTTTTTCTTAAAGCTTCAAAAACCATATCTGATAATTTATAATAAGCTTCGTCAATATCGCTATTGATTGTGGCAAGACTCCTCTTCTTGCTTGGATTTTCCTTATCAAGCTTTATTATTTTTTTATATATTTTTCTTATTTTTCTATTTTTAAACCAATTTAACAACATTGCTTTTTAAAAATTATTTATATGGCGGACAAGTATAACCTTTTGGAGATAAAGTAAAAATTTCAACACCATCTTTTACAACAGCCATAGAATGTTCAAACTGTGCAGATAAGCTTTTATCTCTTGTGGTAGTGGTCCAACCATCTAGTTTGCTGATTAATACATCAAACTTACCAGCATTAATCATAGGTTCTATTGTAAAAATCATACCTTCTTCAAGTACAAGACCTTTACCTTTATTTCCATAATGTAAAACCTGTGGTTCATCATGGAATACCTTACCAACACCATGTCCGCAAAAATCTCTAACAACAGAAAAGCCTTGTTTTTCAGCATGTCTTTGAATAGCATAGCCTATATCACCTAATGTATTACCAGGCTTTACTTGTTCTATACCTAACATTAAACATTCATAAGTGCATTGCGTCAGTCTTTTTGCTTTTATAGATGGTGTGCCAGCATAATACATCCTACTTGTATCTCCATAATAGCCATCAACTATAACTGTAACATCTATATTTAAAATATCACCATTTTTTAATTTTTTATCATAACTAGGTATTCCATGACACACAACATGATTTACAGAAATACATGTTGGTTTTGGATAACCATGATAACCCAATGGAGCCGGAATTGCACCATATTCTAATATTTTTTTATAACATAAATCGTCCAAATAACCAGTTGATACACCGGGTTCAACAAAATCAGTAATATAATCCAAGATTTCAGCTGCAATCTTTCCAGCTTTTCGCATGCCTTTAAAATCTTCTTCTGTATAAATTGGAACTTTTGACATAATTTTACCTAATAATATAAATTAAAAATTCTTAAATCCAACTTTAAAGTATATATAACCAGTTATAACAGTTAAAACCGCTGAAACACATAAGAAAATTTCTCCAAGTGTTTGAATAACGCCCTCGAAACTAATTCTAATAAATTCTTCCGCTTCAACAATATCCATTATCTCATTATAAACATACTCGGAACCATTGCTAGCTAATAATAATGCTGTAATGGCCATCATTTGGATTGCGGTTTTCCATTTTGCTAATCTTGTAACGGGAACACCAACATTAATTGTTGCAAGAAATTCCCTAAGTCCAGATACCATAATTTCTCTACAAATAATAATTATTGATGGTATTAATATCAAGATATTTTGGTTTGAGAAATATGTTAACATTATCAATGAAACGGAAACTAATAATTTATCAGCGATGGGATCTAAACATTTACCAAAATTTGACTGTACTTTAAAAGCTCTTGCTAAATATCCATCAAAATAATCAGTAATACTTGCACTCATAAACAATGCCGCTACAATAATATTTGTAATTTTTGATGGTACATAAAATGACAATATTATCAAGGGAATTAAAATAATTCTCATTACAGTTAAAAAATTTGGTATTTTCTTTTTCCACATATATTCTTTCTTCTTTAAACTAATTAAAGATTAAAATTATATTATTATTATTCAAGGAAAAAATAATTTTTTGATAATAATTTAACTTATTTATAAAAATCATATTGAAGTGTTTTTTATTAATATTTAAGGAGATTTATTCGCTTTTAATTTTTTGTTTTAATTCTTCAATAAATTTATTATATCCATTTTTTGTAATAGAACTGTTCACATCTGTTCTTTGACTACTGATAAAACTTATTCCTTCTGGTATTATATCAATAATATATAAATTACCGTCTTTTTCTATAATTCTAAAATTTACGTTTACACTTCTATCATCTTTATCTTTTGTTTTTGTATATGCCAAATAAACTTGCTCTTTTATTTTTTCTATTTTTGTTATAGATAGGCTATTGCTATAATCTTTTAATTTTGGCATATAATTTTGTAGCAAATATTCTTTGTATAATGTTGTAAATTCTTCTTTTTGTTCTAAATTTAGGTTTTTCCAATTACTACCTAATATAAATTTAGCTACCCAATTTGAGTCAATTATTGTATTGGCAAAATTCTTATATTCTATTTCTTTTTGCTGTTCATTTAGCTCTGGATTATTTAAAATTTGGCTAGATTTTGTTGAAATATTAATTACAAAATTTTTCACGTCATCGCTAGTTATTACTTTTTGTTCGTCTGCTAAGCAGTTAAAAACAAATGGTATTATAAATAATAAAAATTTTAAAACATTTTTTTTCATAAGGCTTCCTATTTATTGTTAATTTTATAATATTGTGATTGTCCATAAGCATCTCGCATCATAATGTATGGATCAAATGATGCTTGCATTAAATCATATAAATTCACAACAGCATAACTTGCTTTGTCAAGCGTGTAAAACACTGTACGAGTATATAATACCCAATCTTCAAATAATTTGCTATCACCACCAAATTCAAGAACATTAAAACCAAATGGATCAATTGCTAATTCAGCACCCCAAGATATTGTACCTCTTAAATCGTTTGGACCTAAAAATGGCAATACTAAATATGGACCTGCTGGAATTTTATATTTTGCAAGCGTTATTCCTAAATTTGTATCAGAAACAAACACTTTTTGGTGTCCTGCTACGTCAAATATTCCGCCAACTCCGTATACAGTATTTATAGCAAAATTGTATAATGATGCCATAGCATTTCTAAAATCTAATTGCAAAACATAGTTAAAAAAATTAATTGGCATTCTTAAATTATTTAATACATTGCCGATTGATTTTCTGATTCCTGGTGTTGTTATTTTGATATATATATTATAATAAAAAGGTTTTGCTATATCTCTTAATACAAACTCATTAAATTTATAAACTTTTCTATTTATTTTTTCTAATGGATCCCAAACATAAATATTTTGATTAATTTCTTCATCCATTCCATAGTCCAAATAATCATCGTCCTCTATATCTTTTTTATAATTTATTTCAACAGAGAATGCTTGCGTATTATAAAAAAACAAAATTAATACGACTAAAAGTGATTTAAAATATTTTTTAATATTTTTTTTCATTTTATTCTTCTTTAAAATTATATAAAATAATAGTATTATTATTGATTTCAGATAATAAATCTTGTATTTCTTTAATTTCTGGATTTATTTTCAAAATTTCTTCCAATTTTTTAATTGCTTTGTTTTTTTTATTCATTGCAAGAAAACAAATTGCACGATTATATTTTATATTAATATCGTTCGGATAAAATTTCTCCATAATTTTAAGTCTTAAATTAGCATCGCTAAAATTTCCATGCCTTAAATGAAACATTGCTGTATCATAGTTTGTTTTATATAAATTATCAATTTTTTGTTTACTATCACAAGCAAATTCTACAATCTTTCTAAAAAGTAAAATCAATAAATTTTGTAATTTATAAATAATTTTTTTTACACTATCCAGCATTTTTATTTACTTTTATAAATGTAATTATTAATCTATATTAAGAAAAAATATTTATCAAGAAAATTTTAATGAGTAGTGTTTTAATTATTGGTTTAAATGAATTAGCAAATGATATATTTAATATAATAAAAAAATTTGGGTATAGTGCATTTGGATTTGACTTTGATATAGATAAAATTTTATTCTATAAGAGAAATAATATTATAGAAAATTCTTCTGATTTACTTTTGCAAGATTTACTTAAACAAGCTGATATAATAATATTAAATATAGACTTTTCAAAGTATGAGAATATTATAAAAGCATTACCTTTCACAAAAAATGATTGTTTAATATTAAACACTAATATTTATAAAGAAAATTCAAGACAAATAAAAGAATCATTACAAAACAGAACTGAAAATTTTATGCCATGCAATTTTTTATTGTTTCCGCATACAGTTGTAATGAATCAAGATGAGACATATAAAATGAATGTTATATTGAAAGCTTCTAATTTTTTTAAAAGCATAAATATAAATACATCAACATTATCCCCCGTTGATAATGATGAAATTTTTTGTTCGTTATATCAAATACCATTTTTATTGCAAAAAATATTGTTTAAAAATACTGATTTTTGTTTGATAAAAAATGATTTAAAATATACAAAGTACGATTTTTTTTATAGAGATATTTTGCTAAATAAAAGCAACATAATATCAAAACTTGATGCTTTTCTTAATAATTTATCTTTAATAAAAGAAGAAGATACGTTGTTTGATTTAATTGATAATTATGAAATACAATGTATAAAAGAGAAGGATGAAAATGTTAATAAAAACAATATAATAACAGAAGAAATTATTTTAAAAATATTAACAGAGAAAGTTTTTATAAAGACTTTTATTAATAGAGATATTGAATATTTTTTAGACATAAAGAATATGAACTTTGATTATATAAAATATAATAATGAAGATATTAAAGAATATTTTTTATCACACAAATCAAACATAGAAGTTTTATCAATTTTAGTTAAAGAAAAAATTATTAATTTATCATCTTTATTGCAGTTTGACGATTTTCCTTTGGATAAATTGATAAAATATTTAAGAAATTTTTAGTTTGTTGAGATCAATATATAATTTAGATGATTATCAAAATCTAATTTAATTTTAGATAATAAACCTTTTTGAATGAATTTTTGTTATTTATATAATTAATTTATATTTAATAATTTATTAATAAAATCAAACAAACAATATCATATTACAAATTTTACACTAAATATAAAAGTATAAAATGACCTCCAAAAAATATAAAGAGGTAAAAACAAAAGATATATTTGTTTTATATCTTTTGCTTTACATTATTTCTTTTAAGAAAGCCTTTTCAAGTGAAGTTTCAGAATGTTTATTTTTTAATTCTTCTGGTGTACCAACAAAACATATCTTGCCATTATTTAAAATACCAATTCTATCACATATTTCATCTATATCAGCCAAAATGTGTGAACTAAAAAATACAGTTTTGTTCTCCTTTTTACTTTCTTTTAATAAATTTTTAAGATAAATTCTAGCCTTTGGATCTAAACCTGTCATCGGTTCGTCTAGAATAATAAGTTTAGAGTTTCCCAAAAAAGTGGAAATTAAACCTAATTTTTGTGTCATACCTTTTGAATATTTTGAAACTTTTAGATTTAATGCGGTTCTATCAAGTGCAAGTAAGTCAGCCAATTTATATATTTCATTAACTAACTCACTTTTATTTCCATTATAAGTTTTATCAAAATCATTAAAAATTTTTAAAAATTCCATCCCACTTACCATTGAAGAAGCTTGAAATTTCTCTGGTAGATATCTTAAAAATTCTCTACTTTTTGGAGATGTTGATTGAATATTCATTATATCAACAGTCCCAGAATCGGCTTCTAATAAGTCTAAAATAATTTTTATTAAAGTTGTCTTTCCAGCTCCATTTAAGCCGATTAAACCGAAAATTTCATTGTTTTTAAGCTCAAAATTAATATTATCAAGTACAACTTTACTTGCAAAATTTTTCTTCAAATTTGTAATTTTTAATGGATTTTCTATCATAATTACTTCTTATTTTTCTTAAAATTTAAATATAAAAATATACTAATTATTATACTAATTGTATATAAAATTCCCAAAACAGACAATGCCAACCAAGGATCCATTACAAGTAAAATTATATACATAGAAACCAAAATTAACACTAAATTCTTATATTTTTCGCTAATTTTTACTTTTTTAAAGCAAGGTGTTGGTAATGTACTTCCTGCAAAAAGAGCTAAAATTATTGTATAAATAACTATAAGAAGTGGGTTATTCCAAAAACCATAACCAAATCTAAAAGTTAATACAATTGGGAACATTGACATAGCTGCTACCGCTGGTGCAGGCATACCTCTAAAAAAGTATTTTACTAGTGGATCATTCCAATCTTTTGTTGCTAAATCAACATTAAATCTAGCGAGTCTAATTGCCATACAACAAGCCAATAATAAAACAGCAAACCAAGAAAACAAATTCCATTCTACTTCACTCAATTTCCAACAATATAAAACAAATCCCGGAGCGATACCAAAATTAACCATATCAGCTAATGAATCTATTTGAGCGCCAAAATCACTAGAAACATTTAACAATCTAGCAATTCTACCATCTATACCATCTAAAAAACAAGCAATTAAAAGCAATGATGTTGCTAACATTAAATGTCCACTGTATGCATATTTTATTGTTGAAATACAGAAACACAATGCCAATAATGATAACATTGTAGGTATCATTTTTGTAAAATATAATTGACCTTTTTCCTTTTTTTTCTTAGTTTTCATAATTATTCCTATATTATTTTAATAATCCTATAACAGTTTCACCAGCAATCATTGTTTGACCAACTTTCACCTTTAATTCAATATTTTTTGGTAAATAAACATCAACTCTACTACCAAATTTAATGCAACCAAATTTTTCACCAGCTTTCACTTCTTGTCCTTCTTTTAAGTCGCATACGATTCTTCTAGCAACCATGCCAGCAATTTGAACAAAAATTACATCAAAACCTTGTTTTGTTTTCATTAAACATAATTGTCTTTCATTGTCTTCATGATATTTATCGTTTGTGATATTTAAAAATTTACCTTGTATATATTCAAGTTTTTCAATTTTACCGGACATAGGTATTCTTTGAACGTGAACATTAAAGGTACTCAAAAAGATACTTACTCTATTAAATTTTTCATTAGAGTCCAATTTTAACTCTTTTGGTGCCTCTGCTTCTTCTATTTTATCAACAACACCATCAGCTGACGCTAATACAACATTGGATTCATCAGGGCTAACTCTAATTGGATCTCTAAAAAAATAAACAACAAACAATGTTAATATTAAACCAATTTCACCAAGAAATTCATCTATTATAAATAACAAAAATGTAATTACAGCTGATACAGCTATTATGAAATATCCTTCCTTATTAATTGGAACAATAACTCTATTTAAAGCATCTCTTAAATCTGACATAGTAATCCCACACATTATTTTATATAGTAAAAAGTAAAATTATTTTATTAATTAGTCAAGGTTATTTTTAAAAAAATGTATTTATTTTATATATTAAAATTCAGAAAAAATTTTAATAAAGTAGTAAAGCATAGTGTAGCAAGAAATTATTTAATTACAAAAAACAAATTGCAGATAATTAATAGAATAGTAGCTAATATATTTTATGTTAAAATAATTATTTTTAAAATTTAACGCAAAATAATATTTTAGCTACCCATCAATTATTTTACAAAAACTAATTAATTTTGATAAACATAAATATTCCAGTGATAATGAACTTTTATAGTTTTTACCAATTTGAATCCATCATCCGATGCAAAAGGAATTGGCAAAGAATTTGCTATTATAGTTGTTCCTTTTGGAAATTTTCTATAAATATCTAAAAACAATTTTTGTTGTTTTGCTAAAATAAAAGTAATAACTATATCATAGTTAAAATCTTTTAAATTATTAATATCGTCATTAAATAATTTTATATTACTATATATATTTCTAAAATTAGAAATTTTGTAAATAAATTTTGATATTTCATAACCATCAAGTTCAACATTAACTTTTTTGCTTAGCTTTCTTTTTAAATATCTATTGATTTTGAATAATAGCGTACCATATCCGCTACCAATATCAAGTATTTTGATATTGGTTTTATTGGAATTTTCTATATAACTTTTTATATATTTTGCCATGTATTTAATTGACTTTCCGTTAGATGTAACAGTAGGAGAAATTTTAAATCCTCTGCTAATTATCAATAAAAATATTAAATATATAGCTAATAAAGTACAACTCAAAAACAATAAACTTAATACAGCTAGTATAAAATAAACTATATAATCTATCATGGTTATTTCTTCCTTTTGTTTCGGTAATTTATAGCTTTACCAGATAAATTTTCTTGCTTTGCTCTTGCTATTGCAATATCGTCTTTATTAACATTTTTTGTAATTATTGAACCTGCGCCAGTCATTGCTCCGTCCTCTATATTTATTGGAGAAATCATAACCGTATTGGAACCAATAAAACAATTATTTCCAATATTTGATTGAAATTTTGAAAAACCATCATAATTGCATGTTATAGTACCAGCACCAATATTAGTATTGTTTCCAATTTTTGTATCGCCTATATATGTTAAATGTCCTATTTTTGTACCTTCACCTATTGTTGATTTTTTAATTTCAACAAAATTACCTATATGACAATTTGATTTTAAAGTCGTTTTTGGTCTAATTCTTGCAAAAGGACCAACGCTAACTCCGTCTTCCAATATACAATCTTCTAAATATGAAAAAGAGTGAATTGTAATATTATTGCCAATTTTTACTTTTGGTAAAAATACTACATTTGGTTCTATAACAACATCTTTTCCGATTTCTGTATCATAGCTAAAATAAACGGATGTTGGATCAACTAATGTTGTACCGTTTGCCATAAATTCTTTTCGTTTTTGATTTTGAAAAACTTTTTCAGCAATAGATAATTCCTCTCTTGAATTGATACCAAGTATACCTTCGTCATCATCAACTGCATATCTGCAAGTTAGCTTATTTTCATTTGCTATTTGAACAATATCAGTTAAATAATATTCTTTGCTAGCATTGTTGTTTTTAACTTGTGAAAGTAATTTTTCTAGTAAACCACCTTTAATTGCAACTATACCAGCGTTTACTAATGTTATTTTTCTAACTGATTCATCGGCATCTTTGTATTCTATGATTTTTTCTAATTTATCACCTTCCGTAATAAATCTTCCCCACCTATTGTCTGGATTTCCACATTCATATCCTAAATTTGCAATAGATGTATCTGTTGTCTTTAATAAATCTAGCAATTTCTGGTATGTTTTAGCTTTAATTAAAGGCATATCACCATACATAACTAGTATATCATTGTCTTTGTGTTTTAATGCTTGCAATCCAATTTGTGTTGCGTGTCCAGTTCCTAATCTTTCATGCTGAATTGTTGTAATTATATTATCATCAATATTTTTTTTAATTTCTTCTATATTTTCTTCTGAACATACAACGCATATTTCTTGTGTATCAAGTTGCTTTGCTGTATTTATAACATGGTTAATCATTTCAAGATTACCAACTTTATGTAATAATTTTGAAATATTTGATTTCATTCTGGTGCCTTTACCGGCACCAACTATAATAACTGATAGGTTCGACATATAAAAATTTTTCTTAAAACTAAAAGTAATTATATTAATACAAAAATAATATTGCAATAAATTTTATATAATGATTATAATTTTCTTTGCATTTTAAAAATGGGTACTATATAAATATAATTGGGAGAATTAATGCTTTTATTATGAAAAGATATTTTGCTATATTATTTTTATTTTTTATATCTTTTGGATGTACACAAAAACCAGCTAGAATTGTGTACAAAAATACTGGTGTTTATAAACCAACATACAGTGAAACATATGTTGAGAGTCCAGATGGAAAACTAGCCAGAAGTTTAAGAGGTAATAATGATAGTAGTAAAGCACAAGAAATTGATATAATTAATAAAGATAATGTACCATCAAATGATAATAGAAATTTTTATATGGTGCAATACGGTGATAGCTTGTGGTCTATATCAAGAAAATATGATATGAAAGTCCAAGAATTAGTTGATTTAAATAATTTGAGAAGACCCTATAATATTAGACCCGGTCAAATGATAAGAATATCAAATGGTGGTAATATTGTTAAAAAGAATAACAATAATGATAATAAAGCTGTTATAAAATCACAAATTTCAACAAAATTAGATACTTATAAAGTAAAAAGTGGTGATAATTTAATTGGTATAGCTAAAAAATATGATATGACAACGAGCGAATTAGCCGAACTAAATAATCTTAAAAAACCATATAAAATTAGAATTGGTCAAAATCTTAAAATAAAAAAGACATATAATTATACAGATAAAAATGTATCAACATATACTGTAAAAAGTGGCGATAATTTGACTAATATAGCAAGAAAACATGATATGACATTGTCTGAAATTATTGAATTAAATGATTTAGATAAACCATATGTTGTAAAAATTGGTCAAAAAATAAAAATTAATACAGATGAACCAAAGGTTGTTATAAAAAATACGACACAACGAAGTAATAATAAAAATATTAATATTGCTAAATCGGAACAAAAACAGGTTGTAAAAAAAGCACCAAAAGTAAATTCTTTTATATGGCCTATTAAAGGAAATGTTGTTTCCAGTTTTGGAAGCAAATCAAATGGTTTATATAATGATGGAATTAATATAAGCGCACCAAAAGGAACTGATTTTAGAGCTTGCGAGGATGGTGTTGTTGCCTATGTTGGTAATGAATTGAGAGGGTATGGTACAATTATATTAATAAAACACGAAAATAATTGGATATCAGCTTATGCTCATTGCGATACAGCAAAAGTTTCAAGAGGCGATAAAGTTCAAAAAGGTCAAATAATCGGAACTGTTGGAAATAGTGGAAATGTTTCAACCCCGCAACTTTATTTTAGTTTAAGAAATGGAAGAGAAGCGGTTGATCCAATTAAATATTTAAAAAATGAATAATGCAAATTGAAATTGAGAAGATTAATTCTTATGGTGATGGATATGGTATATTAAATAATAAAAAGGTTATTGTACCGAAAACCGCTATTGGTGATATAGTTGAATGTAAAGCTTTAAAAGAAAATAAAAATTTTATCAACGCCGAACTTGTGAAAGTTATTGAATATTCAAAAGATAGAATTGATTATAATAAAATTTGTCCAATATATGACTTTTGTGGTGGATGTAATTTATTGCATCTAAACGATAAGAGTTATTATAATTTTAAGAAAAATATTGTAGAAAATGCGTTGAAACGGGCAAATTGTAATTCTATAAAAAGTGAAGATATTGATATAATACATATTGGTTTTAATTCCAGAAGAAGAGCAACACTTCAAGTAAAAAACGGAAAAATTGGTTTTTTCCAAAAAAATACAAATAATGTTGTTGAATTAAATTTATGTCCATTGCTGGATGAAAAAATCAATAAAATGATAGATAATCTCAAAAAATTAGTTCAAAAAATAACAAAAATAACTGAAATTTCCATTACTTCATATGAAAATGGGGTAGGGCTGTTATTCACACTAAATACAGCATTAAATAAAGAAGATAATGAAATATTGACTAATTTTTCAAATATAGAAAAAAATATTATAACTATAAGTTGTAAGATAAATAATGAATATCCAGCATTATTTATTCAGAAATGTTTACCACAATTAACTTTTAATAATGGTATAAAAATTGATTTACCAATAAATGTATTTTTGCAAGCAACATTAAAAGGTCAGCAAGAAATTACAAATATAGTTATTGACAATTTAAAATATTGTAAGAATGTATTGGATTTATATTGCGGAATAGGAACTTATTCGTTTCCACTATCAACTTATACGAAAGTTCACGCTGTCGAGGGAAGTGATGCTATGGTAAATATTATGAATCAAAATATTATTAGTAATAAATTAAATAATAAAATAACCGCTGAATGCAAGAATTTAGTAGAAGCTCCGTTATTATTAAATGAACTTAATAATTATGATGGAGTTGTAATTAATCCGCCAAGAAATGGCGCAAAATCACAGTGTCAAATTATTGCTAAAAGTAATATAAAAATTGTAGTTATGGTTTCATGTAATCCACAAACTTTTTCTACTGATGTAGAAGAACTGTTAGAAAATGGTTATTCAATGAAAAAAGTTGTTGGTATAGATCAATTTTACAGAACACAACATTTAGAAATTGTTGGTGTTTTAACAAAATAATTTTTAGTTTTTGTAATTTTCTTTTTTGGGATATTTTTAGTAATAAAAAATAAAGAGTCCGAAGACTCTTTATTATTTTGCATTATTTCAAATTGTCAGCTAACAATTTATATTTATTCCATCGTCTAGTAATATGATCTTTCAATTCTTCAACGATTTCTTTAGCGTGTTCTGGATTAGCTTTTTTGATTGAGCTGTATCTAGTTTCACCATATAAATATGTTTCTAACAAGTCTAATTTAGGTTCTTTACTATCTATAATCAAAGGATTTTTACCTTGTTCTATCAAGCTTGGATTGTATCTGTAAAGCATCCACATACCAGAGTCTACACAATTCTTTTGTTGTGTAAAGCTCTTTTCAAGTGGAGCACCGTGAGCGATACATGAACTATAACCAATGATTAAAGATGGACCATCATAAGCTTCTGCTTCTTTGAAAGCTTTTAAAGCTTGTGCTGGGTTAGCTCTGATTGCAACTTGTGCTACGTAGATATTGCCATAAGTCATAGCTATTGCACCTAAATCTTTCTTGAATGTATTTTTACCATTTACGGCAAATTTAGCACTTGCACCCAAGTTAGTAGCTTTTGAAGCTTGACCACCAGTGTTAGAGTAAACTTCAGTATCCATTACCAATACTCTAATTTTTTTACCACTAGCAAGTACATGGTCTAGACCACCGAAACCAATATCATAAGCCCAACCATCACCACCTATAATCCATACACTTCTTTCAAGCATAACATCAATTATAGATGCTAAATGTTTAGCCTCAAAGCTATTGTTTTTAGCTAAAATTTCTTTAGCTTTCTTTAATCTTTCAGCTTGAGCTTTTACACCTGCATCGGTGTTGTTGCCGTAGTTGTCCATAATATCTTTAACTAAATCAGCACCTAATACATCCTTCAATTTTTCCATTAAGTCAGAAGCTTCACTTAATTGTGTTTCTTGACTTAATTTAAAACCAAGACCAAATTCTGCTGCATCTTCAAATAAAGAGTTAGACCAAGCTGGACCTCTTCCTGCCTTGTTTTTACCCCAAGGTGTTGTAGGTAAATTTCCACCATAAATTGATGAACAACCTGTAGCATTTGCGAATACGCCTCTATCACCAACTAATTTAGAAAGCATTGACAAGTGAGGAGTTTCACCACAACCAGCACAAGCACCAGAATATTTGAATAAAGAATCTTTGAATTGTAAATTCTTTATATCTTTTGGATCTTCAACTTCTTTGCCTTCTAATGTATTAAAGAAATTCAAACTTTCTTTTTCTTCTTTAATAACTTCTTGTTTTGGTTGCATTGACAAAGCACCAACAGGACAAGCTAATACACAAATTGAACAACCTGTACAATCTTCAGGAGAGATTTGAATTCTGTATTGCATTTTGCCTTCTTTATCACCCATTACTGGAACAGCTTTAAAGCAAGATGGAGCATTTTTCAATTCTTCTGCTGAGAACATTTTTGATTCTAAACAAGAGTGTGGACATGAGAAAATACATTGACCGCATTGAATACATTTTTTCTCATCCCATACAGAAATCTTATCGGCAACGTCTCTCTTTTCGTATTTTGTAGTATCAGTTGGGAATGTACCATCAAATGGCATTTGAGAAGTTGTGATTTCTTCACCTTTACCAGCTATTAATTTAGCAGTAAATTCTTGAATGAATTTAGGAGCATCTTTTCCAACTTTTTCTTCCATTTCAATATTGCTTGATACAGTTTTTGGATAATTAACTTCAAATAAGTTTGCAATAGAACCATCAACTGCTTTAATATTATTGTCAACAATTTCTTGTCCTTTTTTGCTATATGTTTTAATAATAGCGTTTTTAATATCAGCAACGGCTTCTTCAAAAGGAATAACATTAGCAAGCTTAAAATAACAAGTTTGCATAATTGTGTTAATTCTAGCACCCATGTGAGCTTCATCAGCTACTTTATAAGCATCAATGATATAGAATTTAACATGTTTATCAATTATCACTTGTTGAACAACTTTTGGTAATTGATTCCATACTTCATCTTTTGAGTAGTGAGTATTCAAAAGTAATGTTCCACCATCTTTAATTCTTCCCAAAATATCAAGTTTAAACAAGAATGGGAATTGGTGGCAACCGATAAAGTCAGCTTTTTGAACTAAGTAAGTTGAATTAATTGGTTTAGGACCAAATCTTAAATGAGATTCTGTAACAGAACCAGATTTCTTTGAATCATAAACGAAATAAGCTTGACCATAATATTCTTCTCTGTCAGTAATAATTTTAATAGTGTTTTTATTAGCACCAACTGTACCATCACTACCTAAACCGAAGAAAATAGCTTCTTTTACATCTGGCAAAGCAATGTGGAAATCATTAGAATAATCTAAACTCAAATTAGTTAAATCATCTTTGATACCAACTGTAAATTCTTTTTTAGGAGAAGTTGCTTTTAAATTATCAAATACAGCTTTTGCCATTGCAGGAGTAAATTCTTTTGAAGAAAGACCGTATCTTCCTTTCATAACTTCAATGTCAGATCTGCCTTGTTCTTTCAAACCAGCTACTACATCCAAGAATAAAGGTTCGCCTTCGCTACCTGGTTCTTTTGTTCTGTCAAGAACGGCAATTTTTTTAACAGTTTTTGGTAAAGCATTAGCCAAATCTTTTGCGGAGAATGGTCTGTATAATCTAACTTGTAATACACCAACCTTTTCGCCATTTTTATTTAATACTTCCAATGTTTCTTTAACTGCTTGAACACCTGAACCCATCATAACTATAACTCTATCAGCATCTTGTGCGCCGTAGTAGTCAAATAATTTATATTGTCTGCCAGTTAATTTTGCAAATTCATCAAATTTAGCTTGAACGATTGCAGGAATTTCATTATAATATTTGTTTGTAGATTCTCTACCTTGGAAATATACATCAGGGTTTTGAGCAGTACCTCTCATAACTGGATCATCTGGTCTCAAAGCTCTATTTCTACATTCCAAAATAGCATCTTCATTAAGCATTGATTTAATTGTTTCGTCATCAATTAATTCAATTTTGTTGATTTCGTGTGATGTTCTAAAACCATCAAAGAAGTTTACAAATGGAACTTTTGCTTCAAGAGTTGATAAATGTGCAATTAAAGCACTATCATGAGCTTCTTGAACTGAACCACTTGATAACATAGCAAAGCCAGTTTGTCTAACAGCCATAACATCTTGATGATCACCAAAAATTGATAAACCTTGTGCTGCCAAAGCTCTTGCTGCAACGTGAATAACGCAAGGTGTCATTTCACCAGCAATTTTGTACATATTAGGAATCATTAATAAAAGACCTTGCGAACATGTAAATGTAGAAGCTAAACTTCCAGTTTGTAAAGCACCGTGTAAAGCACCTGCTGCACCAGCTTCACTTTGCATTTCGGTAACAGTAGGTTTTAACCCAAAAATATTTAATTCTCCACTTGCAGAAAATTGATCTGCCAATTCGCCCATTGGTGATGATGGTGTAATAGGATATATTGCAAACATATCACTCATCTTGTAAGCAATTCTTGCGACTGCTTCATTACCATCAATAGGCTTCATTTTAAATTTTGCCATTTTTTATTAAAGATTATTATTAAAATACAATTATATTATAGATTTTGATATTAAATAATCAAGGATTTTTTAAAAAGTGATTTTTTAAATTGACTTTATCTTTTTTTTATATTACAATAAATATTATTTTAAATTTTATATAAAATGTGAAGTTATGTTTTTAGGATTTTATAGTCTATTAAATCAAAATAAGATATTTGAATATCGTGTACAAATGGCTAGATTTAATGAAAGATGTTATAATGAAGTTTTTATTCCATGTTTATACGAATTTATGAATGATAAAAAAATTAATTTAGAATTTTTTGCAAAAAGTTTGAAAATTGATTTATATTCAGAAAAAAATCGGGAAAAATTTTTACATTTTTTGCAATCAATCGCTTTTGAAAATTTTTTTATTAGTAATCGGAATATGATTGAAGAAATACAGGTTGGCATAGAAAAACATATTGGTAAAATGCAAAAATGTTTTAATATTTTTTCTCTAACAAAAGATGAAATTATTCAAAATAATTTTATTTGTGAATTTTTAGATAATTTTTCAAAAAAATTAGAATTGTTAAAAAATGACGAATATACTCGTAGAGCTAAATTGGAGGAAGAAAAATTAAAAAGAGAAAAAGATAAAAAATACGACAATCCAGAAAATAATAAAAATTCAGAAGATACTAAGAAAGAAGAGGATTCTCTTATTGAAGAATTGATAAATGAATTAAATGAAGATGAAGCTAGAAAAAAGGCAAAAAGTAAAAAGAAAAACGAAAAAAGGAAAATAAAAAGACAAGAAAAAAAAGAAAGAAAGCTAAAAGAAGAAGAAGAAAAGCTAAAAGAAGAAGAAGAAAATATGAAAAGAGAAGAAAAAATTAAAAAATTATTAAATAGAAGATATTTCTCAT
>CAKVGI010000007.1 GCA_934747265.1 uncultured Rickettsiales bacterium | reverse complement strand
TACTATAATCACACATTAAATATATTATTAATATTATATAAATAATATAAACTATTATATATAAAAAAATATATAATTAATTAATAATTTTTTTATAAGAATTATAAATTAATATATTATAACATATTATAACATATTAATTTATAAATAATATATTAACATAAAAAACATAGTTTAAAACAATCAAAGTATTTTAACCCCCCTTACCCCCCTTATCAGGGGGGAATGAGTGCCACTTATCATGTGGTGGATGGACGTTTTTTAACAGAAGGGATGGAGGACAAATTTTAGCAGAAGGTGGGAGTGGTACTTTTAGTATGTGGCGCAATTATGTTTGGTAGAGAAAAATAGAAAATACTCAAAATTTATAAAAATATACAGTTCTTTTAAATTTTTTTAATACGATTACAAAATTAATGAATAAAATTAAAATTATTTCTTTTCTTTTAAAAAATAAATTATAAGATATATTTGTATCAATGAAAGTTATTATATGCTAAGCAAAAGTGTTAGAGAGGCTTTTATCAGTTTTACTAAGGAAAATAATTCAAGATATAATAATGATATTAAGGATATTTCTTATTATAGACAGCAAAAAGAACAACGATTAGATGAAGCGAAATCAAGATCTAAGTTTTTGAGTGCAGAATATAGAAGGTATAAAAGTTTTGATATGTTCACCGCTCAATTAAGAAGTTCGGTGCGGATGATGCCTTTAATAATTTTTGTTGGAATTACATTTGTTATTGCTATTTGTAATATATTATCAAATATAAGTGTTGCTATTGAAACTGTACTTAATGTTGCTTTAAAGTAGGGTAAATTATGTTTAAAAAATTTTTATTTTTATTGTTTTTGATATGTTTTGTAAATTCTTGTACTGTTAATCAAAACAATAAAACATATTGTATAGATAATAGTAATTTTAGTATTGGGGGGATTGGTGGAAATTTAAGTAATTTAAATAAAAAAATTATTATGAATTCATTAGTTAGTGAATCTGGAATAAATATAGATCAAGATAATAAAAAAAGTATTTTATTAACTATTGATATGGTTAGAAAGGCGTCAATATTATCAAACAATAACACAACTGATGCTGAAAATATTAATTTTATAGTAAATTATGAGATTTATGATAAAAATGAAAAAATTGTTATAGATAGTGGTAAAATTTTTGTGGTTGATGATATTAATATATCAAATGAGAGATTTGCAAATTATGCGTTTGAGGAAAATATTATTAATAATTTTTCAAAATCTTTATCTGTTAAATTAAAAAATAGAATAGATTTAATATTAAAAAGAAATTCTTGTAAAGATAATAAAATTAGTTGAAAATTATTAATTAAATGATAAAATTTTAGTATAATTAAAAGAGTGGCTTATATGTTTGGAAAAATTAAAAATCTTTTTTATTTTGGCTTTATTTTGGTCTTTTTAATATCTTGTAGTGAAGAAAAATGTATAGAAAAAAATGATTTTGGCGATTATGATACTATTAAATTTTCAGTAAGTTCTGTTGGAATAGGTTGTAATAGTATATGGAGTAATAGTTGTAAATTTGCCTCATATGAACCAACTTGGTATCCGAATATTGATGGCGTTACTTTTAAAAAAAATGGGATGTTTTCTGTACAAACAAGCGGTGTATTGACTTTAACGGATTCAAATGAAAAAAGTTTGAGATTTTTAGCAAGTAAAAATGTAATGCAATATACGCCAGTTAATCAAAATAAAATATTTTTATTAGATAGTGCCGATCCAATTAAATTAGAATACGATGGATGTAATATACATTCTGAACAACAGCTTGATGTAGATACTAAACATATAAATAGTTTTTTAAGAAGAGGCGTTTTATTTTTAAATCCGTTGCCTAGTGGTGGTTATTTGAATTATAATAAGGAATATGTTGGTCCAGAATTAAGGCCAGATTTTTCAACTTGGAAATGTGAAGATGATAGTAAAGAAGGGAACATAAATAGTACTGCTAATTATAATTGCACTACGGATTATAGCCAAATCTCCATTAATGATTATTTAAGTAAAAATAATGAATTATATGGAATGGAAAATACTTTTGAAAAAACATTAGGTGGTTCAGTTGTTCCAACTTATAATGTTTTAGATAATGGAACTACTTCCGTTCCCCTTATTAATTATATTACACCAGAAGTTCCTTTTAGTGATATTAGTTGCGCTTTTACAAATGGAGCAGTTGTTTGTGAAAAAAAAGGATCAGTTGTAAATGCTGTTAGTGGTGATTTATCAAATGATACCTCAATTGCAACAGTTTTAAAAAATGATTTTTTGTTAAGTTCAGCAGGTCTGACAAAAAAATTTTTATATCCAACAGCGGTTGCATTTAAAGTAGTAGGAGGAACTTCGTCTAATAATAAATGTACTATTTTTATAAATGGTGCCGAAACAGAGATTCCTGCTGATGGTGGATGGCATTTAGCTAAAGATAATAATGGTAAAAAAATAATTCTAAATAAAAATAATCATAATGCTTTATCATCAAGGAATAAAAAAGTTAATATTGATAATTCAAAATTGTATAACGTAAACATTACTTTTAAACAAAATGAAACTTGGCAGGACGAAAATAACAATAGCATAACATGTGGTGATGGGGTTGTTGCTTTTTTCATGCCTCAAAATGAGATTTTAATAAATAAATCGGGTTTTGTAAGTTTTAAAAATTTATTAAGTAAAACTGATTCGAGTAATCTTTGTCAACAATCATATAGTTGCGTTAATAATTCATATAGAATTTCTTTGTCCGTTATTAATCCTATGTATGGTGATTGGAACGAAGACATTATAAATAATAATTTTTATGAAAATATTGGAAATGGTGGTAATTTTCAGCCAAAAGTAGAAACTTTTAATATAAATTTTGCTAATGGTAATTGGAGTAATGAAATATTTGTTAGAAAAGGGCAAATTTTAAGATTTGATGAGGAAAGCTGGTTTGATATAGATGAAAGTAATGGAACAATAAAGAATAAAGTTTTTGTTATGGAAAATGGGGCTTACAAGAATGTGTCTCATGGATTAGTTTTAAAGATAGAAGATAGGCCAGCTTTATTTTGCTCATCAGATAAAGGGATTGAAGAACTCGTTATTGGTAAATATAACAATGGTAATCCAGCTGAAAGTCCATTAGGGATAGTACAGTGTTATGATTTAGAAAATTATAAAGGCGCTTTTAGGAATTTATTTAAAGGCGATAAAAAGAATAATGTGGCACAATATGGGGATTTGAGGGTTGATAGTTATGATCTTGGTGCTAGAAAATTAAATAATATTTTTGATAATGGAACTTATGGAAATCTTTCAAATTTAGTTTATTATAATAATCCAAATTTTAAACAGCCATATACTTCTGAACTTATGCTACCAGTTTCTTCGGTTAAATATTTATCATTTTTAACTATAAATAATGTTAATCTCGATGCTGGTTCTATGAGGGATTCAACAAATGTTTTTGCTGATAACAATAGTTCTTGTAGAGGGCTTAATTATAAGTTGTTTTTTTCTGCAACAGATTATTATTCTAATGGACAACAGTTGGCGGTAGTATTGGCGGAAGCTGATTGGGATGGAAGCAAAGATAGTAGTAAGATAGTTAAAGAATTTATGAAATATGATGCAAATGGTAATTTTGATGAAAATATTTCTGGCTATTATCATTTTAATTCAGAAGGTGTGATGGTATCAAATGATGATGAGAACGATAGCGTGATAAAGCTTAGTGATTTCCCAAATGCTGATTTTGATAATAAAGATTATAGATTATTTTTTAAAATTATTGATAAATCAGAAGAATGTAATGATGGTACTACCAAAGGAGTTCAACAAACACGTCCATTGTGTATATGTGGAAATAATACTAGCACTGAAATAGCTTGCGAGGAAATACAATGCGGAGAAGGTATTATTCCACAGTTTGCAGTTGATAAAAAGAGTGGCTATAATAAATATCAAAATAAGTGTGCTAATAATACTTATATAAATAATCGGGGCGATTACAACGTTAGAATAGAAGCAAGTTCAGGAGAAGACGGGTCAAAAGGTGAAGAATTGCTTAAAAAAACTGGTAATGAAACTATAAAAAACTTTATGGATCCAATCTTAAATTTGGTTGATGGAACAAATGTATTACTTCAAACCGATTCCGATGGAAATCCAGTCAAATGTGGGGATTCTGATGGAGAAAATGATTGTCGTGTGTTCTACAAATACAAGGATAGAAACTTGTATAATTTAAATGTAGGAGATAGATGTACCAAGACAAGAAATGGTCATTTAGCTGAACTTATATGTTTTAAGAAATGCATAAAGAGTGGCGACATTTCATGTAAAGTATTTAATGATGGTGGTGGATTTCTTGAAAATTTTTACAAGTCTGTTATTAGTGATAGAAGTTATAAAATAATTATAAAAACCTGTTTTGCTTTAATGTTTAGTTTTTATGGCTTGTATTTTTTACTTGGAATGGCAGAATTTACACAGGAAGATTTAATTAAGAAAGCCATTAAAATTAGTTTTGTGTATTTAATGATAGGAACGGATGGATGGGAATTTTATAATAGATTTTTTGTAAGATTTTTTAAAGAAGGTGTTGACTATTTAACATTCTCAATAGCTGCTGCTTTTTCTGATGACGATACTATTAATAATGCTATTATGCAAAATAAATTGTATGATAAGACAATTTTATTTGATAGTATAAATAGTAGTCTTAGGTTGTTAATATCAGATAAAATTACAGCGAGAATATGGGGAGTATTTTTTAGTAGTCTTGCTGGACCAATTTATCTTATTCTTATTTTTTGTGCAATTATGCTCTTTCTTGTTAGCATCCTTACGGCTTTATTGCTTTATATTACTGCACAATTCTTTATATCTTTCTTATTGGCCTTTGGTCCAATATTCTTTGCTTTATTGGTATTTGAAAAAACAAAAGGCATGTTTGATAAATGGATTAGTAATTTGATATCATTTTCACTTGAACAAATATTTTTAATAACTTGTATTAGTTTATTTAATTCATTGGCTTATAACATTATCAAATCAACTTTTAATTACAAAGTTTGCATAAAACCATTATTCTCTTTTTCGTTTGGAACAAAAAAAATTAATTTTTTTACATTTTGGAGAATATCCGAAAATGATATACCTGGATTATTTCAAGTATTATTAATATTCTTATTGGCATATTTAATGAAACAATTTGTTAAATTTATGGCTGATTTGGGAGCAAAACTTGGTGGTGGAGATTTAAATTCAAGTGGAATGACAAAAGATATTAGTGATACAATTAGCTCTACTGCTGGAGTAACTAAAGATTGGGCCAAGAAAAGCGCTACAAAATTAGGAGTTAGTGTTGGTAGAAAACTTGGTTATGAAACAAAAGAAGGTAGAGAGAAAATTGATCAAACAAATAGAACTTTAAAGGCGGGCAGAGATAAAGCTTTTGATACTGCTGAGCAAAAAACGGCAGAACAAATGTCTGCTTTAACATCTAATATGTTGTCAGAAGGTGAAAGTTGGCAGGATGCCTTAAAAGGAGGAAATGACAAGATTAAAAAAACATATGAGGAAACATTAAAAGGAAACTTTAATTTAGCTGTTGCGGGAGATGATAATTTATTAAAAGCCTTAAAAGAACGTGGAATGACAAGTTCAGAGTTGCTTAATTCGTCGTATTTTAATTTACAACGAACATCAACCCTTAGCGGACTTTTGAGTAATGCTATTTCTTCTAAAGTTTCTTCTAAATTTAATGATAGAACTTTGGATGGAGCTATATCAAGGGTTACGAGCGGAAGTGATAATGAGGAGAATAACAATAAAAATGATAATGAAGAAAATATTAACGAGCAGAATAGTAATGGAGAAAATAATGATAAAAATAGAGGTATATTAGATGAAGATCTTGTATGGTTAATTAATAAACATTAATAAAAAATAGTGAAATATTTATCCGATAAACAAATTTCTACTCTTTCATTTATAATATTGCTATTATTGCCAAATATTTCTTATTCATCTGCTTGGACAAAAAGCGAGAAAGAAATATTCGGCAATATTGAGTATTATGTAGAATCCAATAGTCTTAGTACGTATTTTAAAAACAAAAATTCAAATTTTTATAAAACGGATTATTTGCAAACATATTTTGAGTATGGATTATTTGAAAACTTAACTGTTGGCGGATATTTAAAAAAATATAATTTTTATTCAAAATATTACGGTCAAGATGATATTATTGTTAAGAATATTAATAATGACTATTATGGAAATTTATTTTTAACTCAAAATATTTATAAAACAGCAAAAGATACTTTGTCAATACAATATTCAGTCTATTTTCCGATAAAGTATTCTAATTTATCTAAAATGATTAATCCAGTAGATGCGCGATTTGGTTACGAAATGTCCTTATCTTATGGTGGGAATAATAATTTTTCCGATTATTTAAATTATTTCTTTGAATTTAAAGGATCTTATAAAATTGTAAACAATATGAATGAAGATAAATTGGCAATTAATGCTACACTTGGAATTAGATTGAATACAACGTCTTCTTTTAGTATTCAGTATAAAAATGATAATTACCCAAACACTTTGTTATCAAAAAATAAATCTTATAATTACAATAAACCAAAAACAACAAATAAAATAAAATTTTCAAATAGTTATAAATTTTCTGACGATTATTCGTTAGAATTCTCATATTACAGAATCTTTCCTGGTAGTGCCGTCAATGCTCTATCAGTTTCAATTATTTTTAATTACTAAACTATTTTTTAGTAGCTTTACTTTTTGTTATTTTTACTGTACTGGTTTTCTTGGCTACTGTTTTAGTTTTCTTTTCTTTTATATTACTTGTGTTTTTCTCTTCTTTTGCTTTTTTATTTTTCTTACCTTCTTCAATTATCATGACAGCCTTTGGTAATTCTATTGTTAAAATGTCATCATTTTTAACTGAATAAAAAGTTTTATTATACATCAAATATGGTCCAAAGGGTCCAATATTGGCTTTGATTTCACCATTATCTTCTGGATGATTGCCAATAAGTCTAGGTAAGCTTAATAGTGCCTTTGCTTGTTCAAAAGTTATATTTTGTGGCTCTTTATTTGTTTTTGGAACACCGACTCTTTTTGGTTTTTTCGCTTTATCGGTTGAATCTTCACCTTTTTGAATATAAAATCCGTATGGTCCTTTTTTCAAATAAATATTTTGTCCTTCATCAGTACCTAAAAGTTTATTTTCAAATTTTTCGCCATTATTTTCAACATCGCTATCATCTGCAACGGATAAGCTTTGAATATTTTTTATATAATTACATTGTGGATAATTACTGCAACCTATAAATGCACCGAATTTGCCCATTTTTAATGTGAGTTTGCCGGTTTTGCATTCAGGGCAAGTGTCTTGCAATTTACCATCTTTATCAAAACCGAAAATATGTTCTTTTAGGTTTTGCATTATGCTGTTTATAACTTCGCTAGGCGGTATTGTTAAAGCTTGATTTATTTCAGCATTAAATGGTTGCCAAAATTCTTGTAAAAACTTTTTCCAATTTTCTTTGCCGTTGGAAATCTCATCCAAGTCATCTTCAAGTTTAGCAGTGTAGTCATATTGTACATATTTTTCAAAAAATTTCTTTAAAAACGCTATTACGATTCTACCTCTTTCTTCTGGAATAAATTTTTTCTTTTCAAGTCTTACATATTCCCTTTCTTGAATAACACTCAAAATTGTTGCATAGGTAGAAGGCCTACCAATTCCCAATTCTTCCATTTTTTTAACAAGGCTAGCTTCGGAATATCTTGCTGGTGGTTCTGTAAAATGTTGTAATGAATTGATTTTCTTTAAATCTAAATACTCTCCTTCGTTTACATTTGGTAAAATTCTCTCATCATCTGTGGAATCTTTTTCTTCATCTTCTTCTTTGTTTATATTATATAAAATATAAAAACCATCAAATTTTACAACACTTCCGGTAGCCCTTAATGTTCCGTATTTGCTTTCTGTTTCTATGTTTATAGCTACCTGATCAAAAATAACGGATGTCATTTGACTTGCAATTAATCTTTTCCAGATTAGGTCATATAGCTTATATTCTTCATTTGTCAAATACTGTTTTAAGCTTTCCGGTGTAGCTGTTGGATCAGTAGGTCTTATAGCTTCGTGGGCTTCTTGTGCATTCTTTACTTTATTTTGATAAATTATTGGCTTTGATGGCAAATATTTTTCGCCATACTTATTTTTTATAAAATTTCTAGCTGATGTTATAGCTTCTGGTGCCGTATATACACCATCCGTTCTCATATAAGTAATTAAACCATGTGTACCATTTCCAACATCTTTACCTTCGTACAATTTTTGAGCTACCGACATAGTTAATTTAGCAGAAAAACCTAATTTTTTGTTTGCTTCTTGTTGCAATGTTGAAGTTGTAAATGGTGCATATGGATTCTTTTTTGTTTGCTTTCTTTCTATACTTAAAACTTTATATTTTTTTGTCTCCAATATAGATTGAATTTCTTTAGCTTCTTTTTCATTTTTAATCGCAAATTTATCAAGTTTTTTACCGTCTATGTGTGTTAAATTAGCGTTTAGTTTTTCTTTTTTATCTGTCAATAAATCAGCATCAATAGTCCAATATTCTTCTTTTTTAAATTTTTCAATTTCTTCTTCTCTTTCGCAAATTAATCTTAAAGCTACGGATTGAACTCTACCGGCAGATTTACTACCTGGTAATTTTCTCCATAATACAGGTGATAATGTAAAACCGACGAGATAATCTAATGCAACTCTAGCTTGTTGTGCATTTACTAAATCCATATCAATTTGCCTTGGGTTTTTGATAGCATTTTCCACTTCGCTTTTTGTGATTGCGTTAAAAACGACCCTTTCAACAGGTACGCCACTTTTTATAGCTTTTTTTTGTTTTAAAACTTCAAGAACATGCCAAGCAATAGCCTCTCCTTCACGATCTGGATCGGGTGCTAGATATAACTTATCACAGGTTTTTGCTGTATCAACCAATTCTTTGACTGCCTTTGCGGATTTTGGTGATATTTCGTACTTAATCTCAAAATCATTATTAACATCAACAGACCCATCTTTTTTTGGCAACTGTCTAATATGTCCCATACTTGCAAGAACCTTATAATTCTTACCTAAATATTTGTTAATTGTTTTAGCTTTTGCTGGTGATTCTACTACTAATAAATTTGTCATATCAAAATACTAAATGTAAAAAATGAATTAAAATCCACTTTCTTAAAATAATTCTTTAAATATTTAAAATAAGTTTAAAAAATAAGTCAATACTTTTCTTTTTATTTAATATCTTTTTACACAAATTACGTTTACAACGCTTTTTTGTGGGCTATAAATACTGTTATTTAGTTGAAAATTTTTACCAGCCATTGAATATTTTATATTATGATTATTTAAAAAATTTTTAATAATTTCAAGGTTATTAGCTAAATAAACTTCTTGTATATTTAATTTATTTAATAAATTATCCCTAAAAGTTTTTGATGTATAATTATTGTTTATTTCCTTTATTATACCTTGCAGTAAAAAATTTTTACTAAATAATGGAGATCCGACAATTTCTTTTTTTCTAAAAATATTTTTTGTAGCAAGAAAAAAATTGTTATTATTTACGTTGGTTATCCTAATTTCTTTAAAAATAAATTGAGAAGCGTGATTTTTGGTAAAAGGTACTAATAATCTCCTATTTATACTGTATGATGGACTATCAATTTGAAGAATTGCATGATTTTTGATGCTATCATTATATTCTTTAAGTCTCAAAATAGTCATATCATTAATTTTATCCGTTGCATATATAAAAACGCCATGAGCTATATTTTCAGCCATGACATAAATATTTCCAATCTTACCAGTTGCAATACCAAAACAATTATTATCAATTAATGTTTTATTCACCAAAACATCCTTATCATTAATCACAATGCCATTACAAACAAATACTCCGTTTAAAATATTTGTAGCTATTTTATTTGTTCTAATATTTTTATTAAAATAAGAAAGAAATATACAAAAAATGAATAACATAAAAAAGAATATCCAAAATTTTAGATATTTTATAAATATATTATTTATAATGTATTTTATGTAATTCATTTTTATATTTTTATATTACTATTAAATATCATAAATACTCAAAGTGGGTATTTATGATATTATTAAATTATTTCAATAACATTTTGAAATCAACAACAACAGCTCTGTCTTTTGTAATCAATGCAGGGTTTGCATCAATAGCTGTAATTTCAGGAATTTCAAGAACAACTTGTTGAATTTTAGCTAATGTTTCAGCTAAAGGTTTTACAGCTTTTTGCTCTTCACCTCTTACACCGTTTAAAATTATACCAACTTTTGTTTCTTTAATCATATCATCAAAGTCATTTGCAGGTAAAATTCTTAAAGTTGTATCTTTCATGATTTCCGTGTAAATACCACCTGTACCAAATACCATAACCCTTCCAAAGTTTTTGTCGGAGTTTACACCGATAATTGTTTCAGTAGCTTTGCAAATCATTTCTTGAATAAGGATACTTGCACCTTTTAAGTTGAATTTGTTAATTGAACCCATTAAGCCTTCCCAACCTTCGTTGAATTTAGCTTCATCGTCAACATTTAAGTAAATTCCTTTCATTTCAGTTTTATGTAAAGCATCAGGAGCTGATAATTTTAACACAACTGGTCTAGGGAAAATCTTTTTACAGAAATCTAAAGCTTGCGCCTTGTCTGTAAAGTTGCCAGATTTTGGATAATCAATACCATAATGATCCATAATCATATTGACAACATTTTGTGGTAAAGATGCTAAACCTTGTTCTTTTGCTTCTTTAACTGCTTTTTTGATATCAGCAGGAACTTCGTTTGTTTTAACTTCAACAGTATTTAAAGATTTAAACTTCATTTGAGCTTTCAATAAGCCGAGTAGGGTAGTTGCATCTGTTGGATATTCAAAATTAACAATATGATTTTCGTTAAGAACATCAACACCTGGTTGAACTCTCTTACCACCAATAAACGAAGCAAAAATATTAATATTAGGGAATTGTGGATACAATTTAACTATTGCTTCAGCGGTTCCTTTTGCGTCAGTACCCATTTGTGGAGTTAAAAGAACCAAAATGTTTTTAAATTCACCGCTTTCACAAAGAACTCTCAAAGCATTTTCATATCTGTCAGCTTTTGCATCACCAATTACATCAACAGGATTTCCGAAAGCAGCTTCAGCTGGCAATACTTCTTTTAATTTTGCAATTGTAGCTTCACTTGGTCTTGCTTGATCTAAACCGTTATCTTCGCATAAATCACTAGTTAAAACACCAACACCACCAGCGTTTGTTAAAATTGCAATTTGTCCATCAAAATCATGGTGATGAGCGTATTGTAAAACTTCCAACAAACCAAACAATTCTCTAGTATTATGAGCTTGAATTGCACCTGATCTTTCAATAGCAATTTCCAAAACTCTGTAATTTGGAGCTAAACTTCCTGTGTGTGATAAAGATGCAGCTTGCGCCTTCTTTGATTTACCTGGTTCCATAATAACACAAGGTTTTGTTTTTGAAACTTCTTTTAAAACTTTCAAAAATTCTTTACCATTTTTCAAACTTTCAAGATAGAAAACGAAAGCTGTTGTATTTTTATCATTTTTCAATGCATCAAGCAATTTATCTTCACCTAAAACTGCCTTATTACCGATTGAAATGAAGTGTGAAAAACCAATACCTTTCTTTTCAGCCCAATCCAACATTGCAGAACAGTAAGCACCTGATTGAGAAATAAATGCAACATTTCCTCTTGCAGGAAAACCATCAGCAAAAGATGCATTTAAATTATCAAATGTTGAAATATGACCTAAACAGTTAGGGCCTAATAAATTGATTCCATTGTCTATACATTTTTTAGCAATTTCAGCTTCTAATTCTTTATTTCCTGTTTCAGCAAAACCAGCTGTAATAATACTAATATTTTTAGCACCATTTGCTATACAATCATCAACCGTTGCAGAACAAAATTTTGCAGGAACAACGAGAACAACTAAATCAAGTGGTTCTTTAATATCTTTTACACTTGCAACACAAGTTTCACCATACAAAACTTGTCCAGCACTTTTTGGATTAACTGGATATAATTTTCCAGTAAAGCCTGCATTTTGCAGGTTCTTAAATACTAATGCTCCCAATTTTGCAGGATTTTCGGATACACCAACAACCGCTACACTTTTTGGAGCAAAAAAAGACTCTAAACTCATTTTATTATTATTTGTTATTAATAATATTATGCTAAATGCATAACATCTTATAATGTAAAGTTATAAAATAATTATATTTATTGTCAAGAGTTGATTTAAATAAATATCTAGTACTATTAATTTTATACATTACTTAATTATCGGATTTTCAATATATAATTTATCAAATAATAAATATAAACTTGTCCTAATTCATATATATTTTTTCTATATTTTTATTTTTTCTTTCAATAAATTTCTTTGCTTTATAAGTTGTTCAATTAAAGTGTAGGTATTTCATTGTCTGATATTTTGGGTTTTTGCTTCCTTGTTTTCCGTTAAGTCGGTACTTCTTCCATTCCCCATAATAATGGATACTACCTCCATCCCCCCTGATAAGGGGGGTAAGGGGGGTTTAAAAATAAATAATATTATCTAATATATAATAATACTTTATCATTCTTTATTCTAAATTGTTAATTTTAAATTTTTAATTCTATGTTTTTTAATCTTTAATCCAAATTTTAATTATTATTACAATTCTTAATCTTAGTTTTAAATTTAAAATACAAACTCTTTAACTTTATTTTTAATTTTTCATTTTTAATCATCCATTTTGTTTTATTATAAAATAAAATGAATATTCTCAACCCCCCCCTGTCAGTCTATGACTGACTCTCCCCTTACGAAGGGGGCAAGGAGAGGATACATTGATTACATCAGCTTCACTCTTACAAATTTTGGTGGAGTAGGGACATTAATTGGGTTAGCTACCATTACAAATTGGGGCAAGAAAGGAATATTGACTATGTCAGTTTCTTCTCATAAAGGGAGGCGGAGATGAATACTAACTACATCAGTTTTCCACTTACAAGTGGGGCGAGAGGTATTAATTGTGTTAACTTCATTTATAAAGTGGAGAGTATGTTTATCTCACTAAAAAATAAGAACAAGAGAGTACATACCCACAGTTAAGAAATATAGTAAGAAAGAGTGTATTTATTAAATATAAATATTTTATTATTACTTATTCACAAAACAACCTTATTCTTTATTTTATCACTACCACAATATTTATATTTTTGGCATACATATACAAAACAATATCATAATTTAATATTATAACTAAAAATTAAAGTATATTAAAAGTCAAAAATACCAACGTCCAGTATTCTTTTAATAGATTTTTATTTAAGATTATGTAATATTGGTAAAAATCAATAATAACAGTAAAATATTATAATTTTGCAGAATAAAATCAACAATAAAAAACCCCACATTTTAGTGGGATTTTTACAATTTTGTATATATTTTTTAATCAATTATTTTGAAGCTTTTGACTTCTTTTCTTTTTTATTTTCTTCAACTGGTTCACCTTCAACTGGTTGATTTAAATTTTCTTCTTTCTTTTCTGATTCTAATTTAAATTCACCTTTTTTGATTTTGTTAGCTTCTTCTTTTGATCTTGCAACTATAACAATTTTTTCAAAAGAAACTTCTGGATGTAATTCAATCATAATTTCATATTTACCAACATTTTTAATAGCTTCTTTTAATGTTATATTTGACTTTTTAACTGCGTTTTCAATTTTGTTTGCAAAATTAATAAAGTTAGCTAATTTAGCACCAGTAATAGAACCATAAAGTTTTCCATCATCACCAGCATTTTCAATAAGAATAATCTCTTTTGTTAAAATTTTATTCTTTAAATCCTCTGCTTTTGCTTTATTTTCTTGATTTTCTTTTTCAATTTCAGCTTTTTTTATCTTGAACGATTCGTAATTTTTATCTGTATAAAATAAAGCTAATCCGTTAGGTATAAGCATATTTCTAGCGTATCCGTCTTTAACTTCAACGATATCACCAATATTTCCTAATTTTTTAATCTTACTTTTTAAAATAACTTTCATAACTTATCTCCTATTCTTCGTCAACTTTTGCGATAAATGATAATAAAGCTAAGTTTCTAGCTCTTTTAATAGCCTTTGATAACTTTCTTTGCTTTTTCAAAGGAACGCCAGTAATTCTACTTGCTGTAATTTTTCCTCTTTCAGAAATATATTTGTTTAATAATTCTAGATTTTTATAATCAATGTCTTTATCTGGAACATCTGATAATGGATCAACTCTATTTTTTTTGATTGAAATTCCTTGATTTACCAATGAAATCTTTAAAAATTCATCTTTCTCTTGGTTTTGAATATCATTTTTAACTTCTGTCATTTTTTCTCCTTATTATTTTTTATCCTTAGCATTAACTGATACAAACAATTTAGAAGGTTCTTTTGAAAATTCTTCAACTCTAAAAATTCCTTTTCTGATAATATTTTCATCAAAACCCATAACCCTTTCTAATTCAGCTAAAGCTGGATAAGGTGCATCAATGTTCATCAAAACATAATGTCCCTTTGTATTTTTATTGATTTTATAAGCAAGTTTTCTCAATCCCCAATACTCTTTGGAAACAAGTTTTCCTTTTCCTTCCTCTAAAATTTTTTTAAATTTTTCTGTAAGATTATCCACCTCATTTGGTGCCAAATCTTGTCTAGTTACATATACCAATTCATAAAAAGACATGGTCTACTCCTAATTAATTTAATTAATAATAGAATGAACCAATAAATAAATTATTGATCGCCTTCATTAACATTACAAATATAGAATATATATTTTAAATTTCAACAAAAATCACTAAATAAATACTGTGATATTGTTAACTTTTAATGAATTTTTAATTTAGTTATAATGTATTAATTATAATAGTATAACCAATTATATATACCAATCTAAATATAAATATTGTAGTAGTGATAAAATAAAAGATAATAGTAGTTTTGTAAATAATAGTAATAGAATTTAACATAATATATTCTCTTTTACTTCCATTTATCTGGAAATTGATACAAAATATCCCCACTTTGCTCTCCCATTTGTAAGGAGAAAGCCGACCTAAACCCCCCTTGCCCCCCTTATCAGGGGGGGAATGAGGGGTCTTATCATGGGGGGAATGAGAGGATCTTATCAGAGGGAGGGAATGAGGGGGCTTATCAGGTGGGATTTGGGGACTTTATCATGGGGAGAGAGGGGATCTTATCAGGATGTGGGTTGAGTACTTTTACCAGGATGAAATGAGATGGTCTTATCAGTGTGAATTGAGGAACCCTTATCAGGGGAGATAGAGAGTATTTTTATCAGTGTGGATGTTTACTTCATTAACGGGAGGATAAAAGAGTACCCATTAACAAAATGAAGGATAAAATTTATAAAAAGAAAAATTAAACAATATATATAAAAAACTAACAATACCAATATTCTCATATAACATAATCCACTTGAAAAATATAATATTATTATTTATGATAATGTCATGTATATAATTATTTTTTTACAATAAATGAATAGTGATAAAGCTTTTTCTCTCATAGAATTATCAATAGTCTTGATAATTATTAGCTTGTTAGTTGCTGGTATTATTGGTGGAAAAAGTTTGATTGAAAGCGCGAAAGTTTATACGGCAATTAGTGAATTAAGAAAATTCAAACAGGAAGTATATTCTTTTAAATTATTAAAAAATAGGTTGCCTGGTGATTTAAATGGAAGTGGTAAAATTGGATATGGTAGTGATCAATCTTACAACAACAATAGTTTTGGTGGTAATTATGTTTCAAATAATATAAATTATGGTATTCCAACACAGATGGTTGGACCTTTTGTTGATTTATTTCTTAATAATATTAGCGATTTTGAACCTAAAAAAACAGTTCCACGAACTGGGGGTCTAAATGATGTAAATGGTGGTTCTCCATTATCAAAATCGCTAGATTGTTGGTATTATTTTGAGTTGGGAAAAAGTAATGATTCACCTCAACATCCTAAATACTTAATGCCAGAAAAAACATTTATTGTATGTAGAAAATATCCTTCTCCAACAAGAAAGTTGAAATATTTTATGAAAATTGACGAAAAAATAGATGATGGAATTTGGAATATGGGAGATTTTAGAAGTAGGATTAGTTATGATAATTTAAATAGTAATGGTTCACATCATTTTTATTATGCTGTTGAATAATTAATATCTAAATAAGAATGTTTGTTTAATAAATTTATATAAACTTTACAAAATCTTTTATTATTGTTTTTAAGCCACAACTTTTAAAGGCTATTGTTAATTTTTTTCCATCAGACTTAATAACTACGCCTTCGCCAAAAGTTGGATGAACAACCATTTTTGCAATATTTTTTACCTGATTTTCAGTATTTCTTTGTATTATGCGTTCGCCATTATCATCAATGTCATATTTTTTGTTATTATTATACCATTTTGGAGTATAATAATTGTTGTATCTTCCAACCCTTTTATTTTCGTATTCCTCATCGCTTTCTTCATTATAATCATCTTCTACAAAAGTAATTTCGTTTGTTATTTGCAAATTTTCTTCTGGTAATTCTTTTACAAAACGTGATGGTTGCATCATTTTGAGTTCCTGATATTCACTTCTTGTTTTTGAATAACTTATTATTAGTCTATTTTTAGCTCTTGTAATAGCAACATATGCAAGTCGCCTTTCCTCTTCCAAACCATTTTTTTCATCAATGGATCTAGGGCTTGGGAAAATGCCTTCTTCCCAACCCGGCAAGAATACAGTATCAAATTCTAGTCCTTTTGCAGAGTGAATTGTCATTATATTTACGGAATCTTCATTTTGTATGTTGCTTTTATCCGATGCTAAACTTACATATTCTAAAAAATCCGATAAACTTTGAAATTCGCTTAATCCTCTTATAAATTCGTTTATATTTTCAATAGCGTTTTTTGATTCATCTGTTTTTTCGGATGATAAATTATTAATATATCCACTTCCATATATAATATCTTTTGTTAAAGTAATATGATCTTTTTCTGTTAATTGATTACTCCAATTTCTTATATTTTTAACAAATTGCATAATATTGTCAGCTGTTTTGCCTTTTAGAGTCCCAGCTTTACATAATTCTTCACAAACATCTAAAACGTTTGTATTTTGGCATTTTACCTCTGCTAATATTTTTTTTAATGTAACGCTACCAACGCTACGTCTTGGAGTATTAATAATTCTTTCAAAAGCTAAAAAATCCGAATGATTTTTTACTAGTTTAAGATAAGCTATACAATCCTTGATTTCTTTTCTATCGTAAAATTTTAATCCACCAACTATTTTATAAGGAATTGATTGACTTAAAAATATTTTTTCAAATGATCTTGTTTGATAGCCAGCTCTAACAAGAATTGCCATATCTTTATATTGTATTTTTTTGTTAAGTTCAGTAATTTCACTTGCTATTGAATAAATTTCTTCATCTTCCCTGTCAAAACAATTTAAACAAACCTTTTCACCACAATTTTGACTATCAGTCCATAATGTTTTTTTATGTCTGTCTTTATTGTGAGAAATAACAGCTGAAGCAACGTTTAGAATGTTTGATGTGGATCTATAATTTCTTTCTAATCTAACAATTTTTGTATTTTTAAATTCTTTCTCAAATTTTAAAATATTTTCAATTTCAGCACCACGCCATCCATAAATTGATTGATCATCGTCGCCAACGCAGGTAATATGTATATTTTCTTTAATACCAATGCCAGCAATCATTTTAAGCCAAGTATGTTGAATTGCGTTTGTATCTTGATATTCATCTACTAAAATATACTCAAACTTATCAATATATTTTTTTAAAATTTCTGGATATTTTTTGAATATTTCAACATTATACAATAATAAATCGCCAAAATCACATAAGTTCAAGCTTTTGCATCTTGCTTGATATTCTTTATATATTTCCGTAATTTCTGGATAATAATTAAAATCAACGCCAAAATTTAGTGAATTTTCATAGGTAATACCTTTATCTTTCCATTCGTTGATTTTATTGGTATAATTTTTTACTGGATATTCTTTAATATCAATGTCAAAATCGCTTAAAATTTGTTTAATTAACCTGTTTTGATCATCTGGATCAATAATTGTAAAATCATCAGTCAAATCAACGAGTTCAGCGTGTTTTCTTAAAATTTTATTAGCAATAGAATGAAAGGTTCCCATCCACATATTGGAAATATCTTTTTTCAACATATTAGCAACCCTTTCTTGCATTTCTCTTGAAGCTTTATTTGTAAAAGTAACAGCAAGAATCTCTGACGGAAATGCTTGTCCAGTTTCCAATAAATATGCAATCTTGGAAGTTAAAACTTTTGTTTTACCTGTACCAGCGCCAGCTAATACAAGCAACGGTCCGTCATTATAAATGACTGCTTCTTTTTGTTCCTTGTTTAATTCATCCAAAATATCCGGCATAATAAAAAATTTCACTTATTACTTAATGGTAAAAAATAAAATGGTAAAATCAAGATTTTTATGTGAGAATTTTATTGAAGACAATTAACATTTCTTGCTATATTTAAAACAATTCGCTCAATAATATTGATATTTAAAATATTGATAGTATTTTTATTGTAGTTCATAAAATTGAAATAATGTGGATTATATTAGAAGTATTTTAGATTATTTAAAAAGTACGATTGATGGAATTAAGTCAACAATGTTAACGATTAAAGATATTTTGTCAACAATCGGTGATATTATTGGAACAGTGGTTGATATATTGGGTTTTATAGGATTTAAAGTTTTTATATTATTGTTATCTACTGCTTTTATAATGTGGATTCTAAACCTAGTTTCGCCAATAAATCGTAAAATCAATTATTTTTTGTCTGTTTGTGTTGTATTATGGATAGCAATAACAGCAAAAATGCCAATACAAGTAGTTATATTAAAATATGTTTTAATAATTTCTTTGCCATTTATCATTACATATTCTATAAATTTTTTAATGAAAAATTTTGCTATTTTATATAAAAAATGGTTGTTGTACAAAAACAAATTTTCTTTTAGTTTGTTTAAGAAAAAGTATATTAATCTAAAAAATGAAGATGATATAGCAATTTTATTGACAACGGATTTACCAACGATAGATGAATTAAAACAAGCTAAAAATTTTATTAATGATGCGGGATATAAATTTTCATTATTTGAAAGTGAAAAGATTTCATTAGTTGACAATAAAAATAAAATTATTTTTTCTAACGATTTAAAAATTTCTCAATTTGAAAAATCAATATTATCCAAAAATATTAAATTATTATGGTTTTGGTCTCAGTCGTATAAAATTAATGAAGTTATGCAAAAATTGAATAAAATCAAAAAAATAAAGCAAAACAAAGAAATTATTGGTGGCGGAGACAATAGTTTCATATTGAATTTTTTACAGGATAAATGGAATTGGCATATTATTTATGGTAAAAATTTTAAAGATTTTTTGTTATCAAAAGGTAATATGGTTGATTTAAATAATATTCTTACAAAAAATCTTTTTAAGATAAATCTAATAAATGATTTTTCTTTGGAAAACAATTATTTTATAAAATCAAAAATGGTTGGTAGCGATTTAACAGCACTTTCAAGTAGCATTGGTAGCAATAATTTCTTGAATTTTAAAAACAAAATTTTATTTTTGAGTTGTAATTTTCGCAATCATAAAATTTTTTACAGAGAATTATTTCAGTTAATAAATTTTATTGTTGATAATAATTACACACCAAAAGCTATAATTATAAATAATGAAACGAATAAAAATATATATAATACAAGTGATATAATAAATTCTTGCAATAATTATTTCAAAGAAAACGGAATAAGCATACCTATTTTTAAGATTGAAGATGTAGATTTTATAAAACTAAATCGCAAGTATTTAATTGAATATAAAAACAATGAAATAGTTTTAAAATTAATTGATTAAGCTCTAACAATTTTAATTTTAAAATTACCATAAAATTGTATTATTGAGATACCAAGAATAACTAACAATCCGCCATAAACTTGATTAATTGTGATTTTTTCACCTAATATGAAATGTGATTCTATCATACTAAAAATCGGCATTAAATAATATATTATACCTATTTTAATGCTTCCGTATTTGTTAATTGCGGTATTCCATAGCAAGAAGGCTATTAATGAATTAACTACACCCATATAAATCATAATAAAAATGAATTTGTTTGACAGTGGAAAAATAGGATTAATATTTAATGATAAAACAAAAAATGGAGTCATTAAAATTACGCCAACTATTATTGATACTGAAAGTATAAGTATTTCTGATAATTCCTTTGGTTTTTTATTCATAAAAGCTCCATAAATACCAAAAAATATTGAGCTAGCAAGCATCCATAAATCACCAATTTTAAAATCAAACTTCTTTAAATTTATAAGATTTCCCCTTGATATTACAAAGACAAGTCCAAATATTGTAATAATTAATCCAAACATTTGTTCAACTTTAATTTTTTCTTTTAAAAATATAACAGAAAAGACAATTAAAAATATTGGACCGAGAACGCCTATCAAAGACATATCTATTGCTGAGATGGTGTGTCCAGCAATATATATAAAAGTATTTTGAAACATAATACCTATGATAGAACTTGATAAAATAAATGCAAAATTTTTACATATTTCCTTTCTATATTTTATAATGTCAGAAAATGTAAATGGTAAAATTACAATCATAGCAAAAAACCATCTGCCAAACGATAATTGCCAAGGAGTGAATGAATTTGAAAAATATTTAGAAACTATAACATTAAAACTCCAAAAAAATACAGCAAATAAAGCGAATATATATTCTTTTGATATAATACCTTTTTTCATAAACTTTTAAGTTTATTTATATTACAACTCAACTTATAGTTGTTTTATTTTTATTTGCAAGTTTTTTTATATTTTTTCAGCAATACTTTTCCATAAAATAGTAGGTAAAGTACCGCCAGTTGTTTTATTCATACTTGAATTGTCATCATTACCTATCCATACGCCAATAACAATATCATTTGCATAACCAATAAACCAAGCATCGGCATAATTTTGACTTGTACCGGTTTTTCCACCTATGCAACAATATCCTTTTTCCATTAGTGATGGTATTGTAGCATTTTTAGCTGTACCAGATAAAATTGTTTCATACATCATTTCTTTAATGTATTCTATTTCTGTATCATTTAATATTTTTGACTTTTCGCTAACTTTTCTCCTGTAAATTATGTTGTTTGTATCTTTATTGATAATTTCTGTTATAGAATATGGAATAACTGGATAACCATTATTTACAACAACCGCATAAGCTGATACTAGTTCTAATAAATTAACTTCCGTTGTTCCAAGTGCTATTGTTGGGTCATTTTTATCAATTTTTGATGTAATGCCCATTTTTTTTGCTAAGTTTGCAACGTTTTTTATACCAGAATACTCTGATATTTGAATTGCAACAGAATTTAATGATTTAGCAAAAGCAGTTTTCATATCAACTTTTCCATAATATTTTCCACCATAATTATCTGGAAACCATTTTCCAACAGCAACTGGTTCATCAATAAACTGTGTATATGGTGTAAAATTTTTTTCTCTTATTCCAGCTAAAAATACAAATAATTTGAAGGCAGAGCCTGATTGTCTGTATCCATAAATTGCACGATTAAACTCACTTCTGTTATAATTTATTCCACCAGTCATACCCAAAATCGCGCCATCTTTTGACATTGCAATTACTGCTATTTGATTATTTTTTAATTTTGCTTGATTTTTGTTTATAAATTCAGTAATGCTATTTTCTATCGCTGATTGAACTTTTTGATCTAATGTTGTCTTTATTTGTAAATTTGTTTCGTTGGTATAATCTGTAATTTGACTTTTTACATAATCTCCAAAATATAATTCTTCATTAAGTTTTTCTTGTGAGTTCGATGTTGCTTGAATAATATTAAACAAATATTCATTAAGATAATTGTTATATCTATCCAAAGTAATAAAACCAGTTTCATACATATTTTTTATAACTTGTTTAGTCCTTTCGTTCGTTAAAACTGGATTATTTTGTGGTGAATATTTTGATGGCGCTTTAAGTAAACCAACAAGCATAGCACATTCTTCTAAATCCAATTCATATACTTTCTTGTTAAAATAAAATTTTGTTGCATTTTTAATCCCGTATTTTCCAGCACCAAAATAAGCTTTATTAAAATACATTACAATTATATCTTCTTTGCTGAGTTTTTTTTCTAATTGAAATGATAATAATAATTCTTGAACTTTTCTTTTTATTGTTTTTTCTGAATTTTTTAGTATCATTTTCGCTAACTGCTGAGTGATTGTGGAACCTCCTTGTTTAATATATCCAGCCTTTAAATTAGTAAACATAGCTCTAATTATGCCAATACTATCAAATCCGTGATGATTAAAAAATCTTCTATCTTCAGTTGCAACGAGCGCATTTACTAAGTCAAACGGCAATTCTGCATAATTTGTCATATCGTTGTTTATATTACCATATAATTTAATAACTTGATTATTTGAATATAGAACAGCAATGCTTACGTCTTTATTAATTTCTTTATTTAAATCAATTTTTGGTAGATCTTTACTATAATATATTAGTAATATTGCAATAATTACAAGCAACCATATAAACAAAATAAATCCCCACTTGATACAAAACTTTAATATTTTTTTCCAAAGTTTTGTTTGTTGTTCCTTATTTACTTTCTTTTTTTTATTTTCTTTTTTCATATAAAATAATTAAAAATACATTCTTGCCTCAATTTTAAAAGCATTATATTTTCCAGCATTTGTATAATCTCTTTTTGTAATGCTATTTATAGAGTAGTTGAATAATATTCTGAAATAGTTTTCTGGTATCCAATTTATACCAAAAATATAATTATATCCAGAACCTATATTATTCAGATATCCGCCACTAATATCTTTTCCGTTAGCTATTGAATATGAAAATACTCCTTGAAAGCTACCAAAACCACCTTTTGATAATGGGTGTTTTACATCAATTCCACCAAAATATCCGCTCTTGTTATATTTTCTGCTTTCACCAGTAAAATTAATAACAAGTTCGGTCATTAATCCATCAAAATTAAATTTATTTCCATCAAATCTAATATCATCATATTTATAATAAAGTTTTACAAATTCGCTATTAATGTTGATAAATTTATACTGGAATGCTAGTTCTAGACCATAATAATATCTATTTTTAATATACTGTTTATTCACATTTAAATTATTAGTGTAGTCTTGGTAAGAAAAATTATAACCAATATGCAAAATAAAGTCTTTATTTCTAATTGGTGTATAATAATTTCTAATTAGTATATTATAATTTGAACTATTATCTGTTCTGTTGGAATTGGAAGATCCTTTTGTAAAAATTCCAGTAGTTAAGCCCATATTTTCTTCAATAAAAACATAATTTAGACCAATTATATAAGAATCAAACCAACCATTTGCAGAATAAATACTAGAATCTATTGTAGCCATATTGTTTGAATTTTTTTCCTTTTCCATAAAAGTTGGAGGTGTAATCTGCCCAAATTTAATACTATTATTTACATTAAAATTATATTTTAAATAAGCATCACTTAAATATGTATTATCTCTATCAAAATTGACATCCATCTTTATTTCAAAATTATCAATAGCTTTTGTAAAACAAAATTTAGCCCTTTTAATTTCCGTTTTATCTTTATATAATTTACTTAAACTTTTGTCTGCATCGTACCAGCTTGAATTAACGTGTAATCTTCCACTAAATTTCAATCCATCAATAAAATTAGACAAATTAGTTTGTTTTGTTTCTTGATTATAAATTTTTAACTTTAACTCATCAATTTGTTTTTGCAAATTTGTAATCTTATCTTGATAATCATATGCATAAAGCTTATTATTTAATAAAAAAAACAAAAATAAAAATGCTCCTATTTTTTTCATGTTGTTTGTACTAATTATTATCATTAAAATAATTTAAAATATATGATTTTAAATTACTGATATTGACTCTAATTTGTTCCATTGTGTCTCTGTCTCTAATTGTTATACTTTCTGGATCTTTTTCGAAAGTTTCAAAGTCAACAGTTATACATAATGGTGTACCAATCTCATCATTTCTTCTGTAAGCTTTTCCAACATTTCCTGTGTCTTCATATCTTATTCTTCCAATACCTAATTTTTGTAGCATTTCTTTGATTTCGTGGCATTTTGCAACAATTTTCTCATTATTTTTAGCAAGTGGAATAACTGCAACTTTTACTGGTGCGAGGTGTTTTTTGAATTTCATCACAATTCTCTCTTTCCCTTCACCTAAATCTTCAACAGTATAAGCTTCACACAATATAGCTAAAAGACCTCTATCAAGTCCTGCTGATGGCTCAATAACAAAAGGAATATAAGATTTTTTCTTAATTACATCCTGATAATTAAGTTTTGTATTTGAATCTTTATTTTCCAAAACTCTTGCTTCAATGCCAAACTCTTCTTGATTTTTTGTGTGTGAACCAAGATCAAAATCTCTTCTATCAGATACACCTTCTATTTCGTCAAAACCATGTGGAAAATTATACAAAATATCAGTAGTTGCTTTTGCATAATGAGCCAATTCTTCTTTTGTTTGAGACTGAAGTTTTAAATTTTCAGCTGTCAAACCTTGTTGCAACCACCATTTATATCTATTATCAAGCCAATATTTGTGCCAATCTTCATCTGTACCAGGTTCTACAAAAAATTCCATCTCCATTTGTTCAAACTCTCTAACCCTAAAAAGGAAATTTTTAGGAGTAATTTCGTTTCTAAAAGATTTTCCAGTTTGAGCAATACCAAAAGGTATAGTTTTTGAAGTTGTATCAAGTACATTTTTAAAGTTTGTAAAAATTCCTTGTGCTGTCTCAGGTCTTAAATATGCAAAACTACTGCCATCATCAACAGGTCCAACATTTGTTTTAAACATTAAATTAAATGCTCTTGGTTCTGTCAAATTTTTTGAACCACAATAATCACATTGTCCAGAAATCGCTAATTTATCAGCTCTCATTCTTTTTTTACAATCTTTGCAATCAACAAGTGGATCAGTAAAAGTATCTTCGTGTCCAGAATGTTTTAAAGTTAAAGGGTTAGTAAGAATCGCGGAATCTAAACCTTCAACATCATCTCTTTCATAAACCATTGATTTCCACCAAGCATTGCGAAGATTATTTTTTAACTCAACACCTAAAGGTCCAAAGTCATATACTCCTTGCAATCCACCATAAATACTAGAACTAGGAAAAATAAAACCCCTTTTTTTACATAATGAAACTATATCTTCCATTTTTTTATCAATAGACATAATGTTAAAACAAAATTGTTTAATATTTGTTATAAAGTAATAATTATTTTAATAAAAGTAAAGTAAATAATTTAAAAAAAACTTGCAATATAATAATATTCTGTTATATTTTTTATACTATGAATAATAATAAATTTTTGAAATGGCAGCAGTTACAGTTGAAGATTGCTTAAAAATAGTACCAAATAGATTTGAACTATCATTAATTGCTAGTTATAGAGCTAAACAATTAACAAATGGAGCACCAGTGCTTTATGTGTCTAATAAACCGGAAAAGAATACGGTTATTGCTTTAAGGGAAATAGCTGCTGGTTTATTAGATTTAGATGCTATAAGAAAAGAAATTAAAGAAAATATCAAAAATCATGCATTATTTAAGAATTTTGATGATAATGTTGTTTATGACAATAAAAAAAGCGATGATTCTGAATTGGATGAAGCTAATTTAAGTGATGAAACTTCTGATAGCTTTGATGATTCTAATGATGAAGATGATGACGAGGAATATTATAAAAATTTAGATAATGATTTATCTGATGATGATTTAGAGGACGAACTAGACAAATAAAATGATAATTAGCGTTGGTGATTTTTTAAAAATAATAAAAAAAAATGTAAAAGTTCACGATGAAGCTTTGCTTATTAAAGCTTTTGAGTTTGCAAAAGAAGCACATAAAGAGCAAAAAAGAGAAAGCGGGGCTCCTTATATAATACATCCAATAGAAGTAGCAATTCTTGTTTCTGAATATAAACTTGATGTAAATAGTGTAATAGCAGCATTATTACATGATACAGTTGAGGATACTGATACAACGATGGATGATATAAAAAATAATTTTGGGCAAGAAATAGCTTATCTTGTTGATGGTCTTACAAAAATCAGCGACGCAAATTTTTCTTCAAGAACAGAAAAAAATGCTGAAAATTTTAGAAAATTAATTTTATCAACTTCAAAAGATATTAGAATCTTAATAATAAAATTATTTGATAGATTAGATAATATTAGAACATTGAGTGGGATAAAAAGCAAAGAAAGAAGAGATTTAATTGCCAACGAAACTTTAATGATATATGTACCATTAGCTGAAAGAGTTGGTATGTATAGATTAAAATTAGAATTAGAAGATTTATGTTTTGCTGAATTATTACCAGATGAAAGAAATAAGATAATTAAACAAACAAAAGAAGCTACAAAAAATCACAAAAATATTATAGATTATATATTAAAAGATTTAATTACAAAAGTTAAGTTTGAAAATAAAATAGATTGCCAGATTTTCGGAAGAACAAAAAGACCTTATTCTATCTGGAAAAAAATGCTAAGAAAATCCGTATCTTTTGAAAAAATATTTGATTTGATAGCTTTTAGAATAATAGTTAGCGATATAAAAGATTGTTATAAGGTATTTGGATGTATTAGTACAAATTATGTTGTTGTACCAGATACTTTTGATGACTACATAAGTAAACCAAAAGCCAACGGTTATCAGTCTATACATATAATTGTGATTGGACCAAGAAATGTTAAGATTGAAGTTCAAATAAGAACAGAAGAAATGGACTATCTTGCTGAATATGGTATTGCTTCACATTGGTTGTACAAACAAAATTTAAAGAATGATAAATATTTAAAAGAGTATAATTATCTAAAACAATTAATTTCAAACCTTGAAAATGCTGACTATTCTGTTGAAAACTTTAAAGATTTAACCTGTGAGCTTTATGAGGATGAAGTTTTTTGCTATACACCATTAGGCGATATTATTAATCTGCCAATAGGTTCAACCGGTTTAGATTTTGCATATGCAATACATAGAGATATTGGTAATAGGTGTTCAGGAATAAAAATAAATGGGGTATTGAGTCAATTTAAAACTCAATTAAAAAGTGGTGATGAAGTGGAGATATTAACATCAAAAAATCCACAAATTCATGAAGAATGGTTAGAATTAGTTAAAACAGCAAAAGCAAAAGCTGAAATAAAATCATTTATTAGAAAATCCAAGCAAAAAGAATTTGAAGAAATCGGAAGAAAAGAAATTAAAGCTATATTAGACGATTTTGGTTTAACTATAAATGATAATCTAGTAGAAAAAAATATAAATAAAATTAGTGAAGGAAAAACCGTCAGTGAAATCTATTCATTAATAGCTCAAAATAAAATAAAAAAGAAAGAATTTATTAAAGCAATTTTTCCAGATTTTCAAAAAGAAAAAGAAGAAAAACTTGATGAAAATAAAAAAATCAAAATCAGATTACAGAATAACAATACTAGTACAAATCAACAAGGAATTGAAGGGCTTGATAAAAATATTGCTTACAAATATGCAAAGTGTTGCTATCCAGTTCCACCAGAAGACATAGTTGGGGTTGTAAATAGTGGTGTTGGTATCACAGTACATAGAAAAACTTGCAAAACGCTTGAAACAATAGAGCCTGAAAGAATTATAGATTTAGAATGGAATAATGATAACAATGCTAAATATGTTGCGAAAGTTAATATTACTTTTGATAGTAAACCGGGACTTTTAGCTAAGGTTATAAATTTATGTTCGGAAAAAAAGATGAATATTATAGGTATAACAACTGTAAATGAGTCAGATCTATATCAAGAAATTGAATTAAAAGTTGAAGTTAAAAATGCAGATGAATTGAATACTTTTAAAGCTTCTGTAAGAGGAATACAAGGCGTTATTGATTTAAAATAACTTTATTTTTAACTTTTTATTCTTATATAGAATATGTTTATTAAATTGTAATTGGGGGTTATTAAAATTAGTGAGACTGACTCTGTTTTGCTAGATACTCTATATCTCATATTAACCATTTCTGTTAAGTCTGTATATCTTTATATTTTTTCACTAAACCTTCCTTTTTTATATAAAAGTTCATGATTTTTAAAGTGCTTGTTTTTTACTAAGTGTGGTGAGAAATTAAGAATTAAGATAATAACATAATCAAAATATATCAAAAATTATTATATCGCAAAAAATATTGACAATGCAAATGTAAAATATATACTGTCTATGTGAATAATAAACTATTAACGACTTGAAAATTTTATTTTATCAGAGAACGGATGTTATCAATAGTGCTGGCGGTACTGAAAAAGTTTTGTGTTTCCTGTCTTCATCTCTTGCTGAAAGAGGATATGATGTTGTTTTTATGACAAATGACAATAAAGAAGGCGCGCCATTTTTTAAACTTAATGATAAAGTAAAATTTATAAATATTGGTGGTACAAATTTTAAAGGTTTTCATAAAAATATTTTTAAGCTAATAAAATCAACAAAACTTCTAAATATTTTGTCGTGTTTTAATAATTATAAATATACTTCTGATGTTGTTTATAAATATATTAATCAAGAAAAACCAGATTTAATTATCCTTGCTAATCCGCAAGATTTAGTTGAAGTTTGTTATTCTCACACTTACAATGTTCCAATTATACAAATGATACATGGAGTTCCTTGGAATATTTTTCATAGAAAATCAAAAACTGTATCAAAAATTACTTTGTCTTTGATGAAAAATATCAAGGTTTGTCAGGTGTTGATGCCTAGTTTTGTTGATTTAATGAAACCATATTATAGTGGTGAAATTACCGTAATTCCAAACTCAATTCCACAAACCGATAAAAATATTGATTATTCAAATCAAAAAGATAAGTTTATTATAGCAAATGTTGGTAGGTTGGCAGAAGTAAAAAATCAGGAATTAATAATAAAAGCTTTTGCTAAAATTTACAAAAAATATCCTCAGTGGGAAGTTGATATTTGGGGTAATGGAAGCGAAAAGTACACGCAAAAATTGACAGATCTTATAGAAGAATTTGGTTTAAAAAATAAAGTCATTTTAAAAGGAACAAGCAAAAATATTTTACATGAATTAGAGAAATGCGATATTTTTATTTTTCCATCTTTGTTTGAAGGGTTTGGAATTGCTTTGGGTGAAGCTATGTCTGTTGGTTTACCAAGTATTGGATTAAGAACAGCGCCAGCAGTAAACGAATTAATAGTAGATAATACAAATGGTATTTTAATAGATAATGATGTGGATGACCTTGTATTAAATCTTGAAAAATTAATAAATAATGCTGATTTAAGAAAGAAATTAGGTACAAAAGCAAAGGAAATGATAAAAAATTATTCCGAAGAAAATGTTCTAAATTCTTGGGAGGAGTTGATTAAGAAAATAAATAAAAATTAATTATTATTTTTGGTATGGTAATACCTTTTTTCTACATTTTAAGAATATATCATAATCTTTTTTATATTCAGTTGTTTTAACTTCAAGTAATCCGATTACTGAGTGGAATATATTATCATGTGAAAAATGCATATTTTTTGCTTTATTTTTCAAGCAATCATAATCAATATAGTCATATTTTTTCATTGCTTCCGACATCCAAATAATCATCGGTACGTCTGTTTGTTCAGATGGCGCTATTGAATATCATTTTTTATACGGTTGCAAACGCCCTTACAACCATCATCATTTTCTAACCATAAAACATCATATCCAGATTTTTGTAAAATATCTACTAAATTTTCTTCATATTTTGAATCCACAACATCAAAATTATTTTTAGTATCATTTGAAAAAATACAAGGTAATGAAATTGCTGTTGCTGTACCACATGACTTAACATTACTAAAATTAACTACATCTTGCTTTTCAAGTAATGGATTTGTTTTTTGTATATAACCATTAAGTGAAAAGTTCTTAGCTCTTGCTGTTTCTCCAACAACCATTATAAGAACGGTTTTATATGGATCTTGATATGGTACAATAAGTGTGTTTTCATCTAATTTTAAAAATTCTCTTTTTAATAATGCTTATTTTTGAAAATAGCTTACAATAGTGTAATTATAATTTAATGTATTTATTAATTTTCTAACTTCTCTATTATTCCTACCAAAAGAAGCATATTCTTTAAATGAAGTACCAGCAAAAATTCCAATTATACATAAACCGATTAAAGTGTAAATTGTTCTATGTTTTACTTCTTGTTTTAATGATGAATAGTTGATTTTTGTAAAAGCAACAATTATCGCTGGCACAATACCAGTTAACAAATAGATTAAACAAAATTTTAATGTAAATAAGTCTAACGCTTCCCTTTGGTTTGTTTCAAAAACATTTCTTATCATATCTGCATCTATATATACCCCATAATTGTACATAAAAAAATTTGCAGAACTTGATAATAGAAGTAATATTATTATTAATGGTTTACCTATATATGGAACAATAATAAGATTAAATAATAAATATAAAGGAAAAGAAATAAAAAATAGTAAAGATATTAAAAATAAAAAACCGAAAAAACATTTACAACAATATTTGTTAAAACAAAATTCCAAAACACGATATTTAAAATAAAGCCAAAATATAATGTTGTAATTAATATAAAACGATTAATAGAATACAGCTTATATTTATTGTTTAATGGATAGGTAGTTATATTAAAATATGATAATTAAGTATTATGTGAAAGGTTGGTGATATTGGATTGTTTTTTAAAAATATTGTTGATTTTAATTGTTTATCAACTACAATTAAAGTAGTTTAAATATATAATAAAATGAAAACTAAGAAGCAAAAATCATATTTTTTTGGGTTGATGGCGGAATATTATGTTATATTTTTATTTTTTTTCAAAGGATATAAATTATTAAAGCATAGATATAAAACAAAATTTGGAGAAATTGATTTAATTTTTAGGAAAAATAAAAGCATAATTGCAGTTGAGGTAAAAGCTAGAAAAAATAAAAATATATCAATAGGCGAGGTTGTTTATCAAAAACAATTTTATAGAATTATGAATAGTTTAAAAATTTTCTTGAATAAAAATGAAATGTATTCTAATTTTGATGTAATGATAGATGTTGTTTTGATAAAAAATATATTTAAAGTAAAACATATAAAAAATACTTGGGTTGAGCGATAATGATGAAAGATAATAAAGAAAAAAAACTTAAAATATTTTTAGCAACTGGTGGTTCTGGTGGTCATATATTTCCTGCTATATCAGTTGCGGAAAAATTAACAGAGGATAAAAATAATATTTGTATTGTTGCGGATAGTGTGTATGAAAAGTATTCATCAAATAATCTCAATTATAGAATAATCAACACTAGCAAAACGCTAAGAAGTGTAAAAGATATTTTTAAAATTTTATCCGGATTTTTTCAGACAAAAAAATTAATAAAGACAGAAAAACCAGATTTGATTGTATCTTTCGGAAGTTATGCAACACTACCAACTTTAATGGCTTGTTATTGGACAAAAACACCATTTATAATACATGAACAAAATGCCCATGTTGGAAAAGTAAATAGATTATTTGGAAGATATGCAAAAAAAATAATGACTAGCTATTACGAGATTTATGGTGTAAATTACAATGATATGAAAAAAGTTGTATATACAGGCATGCCGGTAAGAAAAAATATAAAAGATTTATATAAGGTAAATTACGTGTATCCAACAAATGATGAGAAATTTATTGTTCTTATAACTGGTGGTAGCGCTGGTGCTAAAATATTTAGTGAATTTTTACCAAAAATATTTGATGAAGAACATAAGAAATTACAAAAAAATATTAAAGTTTACCATCAAGTAAGGGAAGAATATTTAGATATTGTAAAAGATTATTATAGAAAAATCAATTTAGATGCGGTAGTTTCTCCATTTTTTAACAATATGGATGAATTATTAACAAAAGCACATTTAGTGATAGGCAGATCTGGAAGTGGGACATTATTTGAAACAGCTATGGCTGGTAGACCAAGTATTGTTATTCCATTAATGAACTCAGCCAATAATCATCAGGAAATTAATGCGAAAGTATTTGAAAAAAATAACGCTTCAATAGTTGTTTTGGAAAAAAATTTTAATATAAAAGATTTTCAAAAAATATTTTTTGAATTGATTAAAGATAAAGAAAAATTGGAAAAAATGTCAAATAATGCTAAAAAAATAGCAATTCCAAATGCTGATGAAAATATATTAAAAATTATCAAGGAAAGTATTGATGACGGAAGAAAATAGTTTTAGAACAAGCAAAGATGTTTTAAATGAAGAAATAGAAATAGTTGATAAATCTAATAAATTGCAAAAATTTGTCATTTCTATGGCGGTATTTTTATTTCTGTATGTTGGCGGTGCGTTTTTATTGAGATTTATGGTTAATACAAATATATTAAAGAATAATTTTAATAAAAATATTCAAAATATATTAAAAATTAGTGATAAAGACAATAAGTCGTTTGAAATATCTGGTAATATTGCTTTTCGTTCATTTTTTACTCCACATTTAGTGATAAAAGATATAAAAGCTGTTAACTTGACTCAAAATAATTATGTTTTAGATTTTAATATAAAAGAAATTAAACTTTATTTATCAACTAGTAGTTTGTTAACAAAAAAAGTTGTTGCAAAAAAAATTGAAATAATAGATGGATATTTTGACATCAAAACATCTAAAAATAATCAAGAAATTAATATTGAAGATATTAAGCAAATATTAAATACATATTCAAAAAATATTCTTACAAATAACGATATTCCAATATATTTAATTAATAACGAAATTAAATTTTCAAATGAATTATATACAAGAAATTTTACCAATATAAATCTAGAAAGCGTACTTAGTGCTAATAAATTAAATATTTCTGGCGATTTATTTTCTAATAGACAGCCTTTAAAAATAGATTTTAACATTAGAAAAAATAGAAAAGAATATTTGGATTTGAAATTAAATCTAAGTTCGCAAGCGTTTAATACTCATACAAATGCAAAAATAACTTATAATAATAACAGTTTTGAAGGAAATACGACATTTAATATATTTAACTTACAGCTTTTTAGTAAAACAATTTTTGATAGTGAGAATTTTTTCTATAAAAGAATAATTGGAGATACAGATTTAAAAGGAAAATTCTCATTCAAATATGATAATGAAGTATTTTTTGTAAATAATTTTGGTTTTGCTGGTAAAGATTTAAATGGTAGCGGGGAAGTTGAGATCAATTTAACTGAATATAAAGATAATAAGATTAATTTATATTTGAATTATGTGAACTTTGACAATTTGTTAATAAAGAATTTTATAAACAAAACAGCAAATAATATTTCTGAGGATGAAATTTTTATTTTCTCTGGAAAAATGAGTCAAAAAGCACAAAAGGAAAAGTATAAGAGTTATATTGAAAAAATATTTAGCATTAATCAAACAAATTTTGATATAGCGATAAAGAATGCAACGCTAAATCAGTCAAACATTTCTAATGCAATATTAAGCTTTTCGTATTTTAATAATCATAATTTTTTGGTAAAAAATTTTTCTTCCATTTTACCGGGAGAAACCAAAGTCTTAGTTAAAATTACACCAGAAAATAAAAATTCTATTATTATGTCTAGTAATAATTTAGAAGAATTTTGGAGTTTTGTAAAAAATACGAAATATGTTAAAAAAGACAAACAAGAAAAATTCACGTTTACTGGATTTTTTGATATTATAAATGATACAATTTTCTTTAATAATGTTAATTTTAATACACAAAATCTTAAAACGAATAATACAATAGAAATAGGGCTTGATAATGGAATATCCTATGTTGCCATAAACAGTAATATTGAAAATGTAGATGTTGATAAAATAATTGATAATATTTTTAAAGAAGAAAAGAATACTGGTAATTTACTAAAAAATAGATTACTCTTCTTAAATGATTTTTCTATACATTCATTTTTGAGATTTAACATAAGAGATATTAAATATAATAATATTATGGATCATAATTATAGCTTTATAATTACAACATCGCAAGGGGTTTTTAATATTAGAGATATTAATTTAAATAATGAAATTGTTGGAAATATAGATGTAAATATAAAACAATTTAACCCAACAATAAATATTTCGTTGAATATTGATAATCATAATTTTCAGAACGGGATATTGTTTAATAAATTGCTTTTTGTAATACCGACATTTGAGGATATAAATGGCTCAGTATTAATTAATGGTAAAAACTCAACATTTAAAAACTCAAAATTGAATAATTTTACAATTTCATCAACATTAAAAAACGGTATATTTAATTTTGATGATTTTAATATTGATGGTTTTGGCGGTAAATGTAAGATTACTGGCTTTTTAGATTTAAATTTTAATAGAAAGTTAAATGTTGTTTTTAATGCTTGTACATCAAGTTTAGAGGAAACACTATATTTATTCACAAAATCAAATAATATTGGCGGATTGATAGGTTTTAGTTCAGTTTTGTATTCACAGGGTAATACGCTAAATTCTTTTATGCAAAATTATATATTTAAAATGCAATTAATCGGTAATGGTATTATTGCAAATGGTTTTGGTCTGTATAATCTAAATTCTGATTTATTAAAACTAAATGTAAATCCTGAATTTGTAAACACCATAAAGCCTAACAGTATTTTATTTGATAAAGATAAAAAAACCGTTTTTGATAGTTTATCTGGAAATATTCAATATTCTAACAAAAAAGGACAGATTGATATTGATCTTTCAAGGCCTCTTATTAATGGTAAAATGAGTGGAACATTTGAATTTAATGAAACAAACTTTAAATTGGATGCATTACTTAACTTTATAATGTTAGTCGGTAATTTAAATACTCGTCCTATTAGTCTAACAGTCCCAACTTCAATTAATGGTGATTCTGTAAGTGGCTTTAAAAATGCAACAAATTATAAGCAAATTAATGAATACCTAAATACTATAAGGATGGCCAGATAACTGTTGTGTATGCGTAATTTTTGATTTGGTATTTTTTAATAAGGTTAAATATTATCAATCCCTTGCCTGCCTCATAACTCCCACGTTGCAAATTGAGATAAAACATATGTATTCTTTAAGTTAACATCTACATTGTAAATGGATAATAAAGAGAAAATATTAATGCGCCCCGTAAATAGTAAAAAAGATGAAATTCTTATTAAAATTAATAGTATTATTATTGTACAATGAGCAATACAGTTATTTAATTATATTCTATTGATTTGTTTTGTTGCTTTTAGTTATAGTACAATAAAGCAGAAACATTTAAAAGGATTCAATAGAAGAAATTAAAAAAGAAATACTTAGTAAAGTATTTCTTTTAATATAATTTAGCATAAGTCTCATTCTTATATAAAACAATTCTAGAAATATGTTTTTAAAACTACCACTACCGCACCAAGAATATAAAACATACTTTTCTATTAGTCAATAATTAATTTAAATTATTTTTATGTATTTATGTTGTAAATATACTTATAGGTTGTATATGATATGTTGATAGATGATTATGTATATATAAATATAATACAACATTAATATATTAATACAAAATAATATAATAATATAACTATCTTGGCTGGTAATTAACTATGAGATAATTGTATGGATTTAAAATATATAGACTGAGATGATTCAGTGTATAGGTTAGACAATGGAAATTTAAAGGAATTAATGTTTTATAATCTGTTAAAATTGTCGAAACTATTTAAATATTTTTTCTTCTTGACTTTTTTATTTTTAATGTACATAATTTTAAAAATAATTTTTTAGTGGATGGTTATATGAAAGACTTACATTTACATTTATCAGGAGCTACTGATCCAGTTTTGTTATTTGAAATTATTAATGAAACTGGCTTAAAGTTAAAAAATAAGGATTTTGGTAAATTTAGAGATAGTCTTTCAATGAAAAAAGAAAAAGTTAGTAATCTTGAAGAATATTTAAGTATTATTCATAATATAGATGAAGCTCAAAGTTCTCCAAAAGCAATAGAAAGATCTTTTTATAAATCGTTTGTAGATGCTTATTGTGCTGGTTGTGATTATTTGGAATTAAGATGGAATCCATACAAAAGAAGCCAGAATTTTAAAATAGATTTTGATAAGCTAATTATTTCAGCTAGGGCTGGATATGAAAGAGCAAAAACTATTTTTGGTATTACTGGTGGTCAGATTTTTTGTCTTGGAAGAGATATAGAAGTTTCAGCAAATGATGCTATTTTTAAAAAAGCAATTCAATATTTTGGTAAAGGTGTAGTTGGTATTGATGCTGCTGGACCAGAAGAAACAATACATTTAAAACCGGAATTTGAAAATTATTATAAAACAGCTAATGCGTTGGGAATGATGACTACGATTCACGCTGGTGAGAGATATTATGATGGTGTTGAAGATACGTTAGCAACAATTATAGAAAAATATCAAGTAAAAAGAATAGGGCATGGAGTACAAATTCATAAATTTCCAAGCTTAATGAAACTTGCAGAAAAAGCTGGCGTGATGTTTGAAATTTGTATATCTAGTAATTTAACAACACAAGCTGTAAAAAATGAAGAAGAGTTTGCTAAAATATTTAAAATATTTGAGGAATATAATATACAGTATACAATTTGTACAGATGCAGTATATCCGCTAGATACCAATATAGCGCTAGAAAATCAAAGATATGAAAAAATTAAGGAAATTGCAAAAAATAAAACTAAATAATAATTATATTTAAGAAATTAATATTATAAAAAATACCACCAGCGGAACTGATGGTATTTTTAGTTAATTTAGTTATAATTTTAAAAGAAATATCTTGCTTCAACTTGATAGAAATTATAATCTTTCTTGTTTCCTGCAAAATCTTTATCTTCAACTTTTGAGAAACCAAACAAGAATTTTACATTATCTTCTGGCAACCAGTTGATTCCGAATGTATAATCCTTTGTTTCTAATAAGTAGCCAATTTTACCGTCAGCTTGTGAATATCTTGAAACAAATTGGAATGCACCAAATCCACCTTTTGATACTGGGTTTGCAACTTCAACACCGCCATAAACACCATACTCTCCATCGTAATATGTTTTTTCACCGGTAATATTCCATACAAATTCACTTGATAAAGCTCCAACTTTTACAGCATCTGTTTTTGGGGCATTATAAAATTTGAATGATGTATTCATATACTCACTAGCTAAATATAAGTTTTTCCATTGTAAGAATAATTCTAAACCAACATGCATTTGTTTACTTACGCCATAAGCACTATATGAATAGCTAGATGGATCTTGATCCTTATCTTTCATATCTTGATACATACCATTTAAACCGATCATAACAACAGAATCTTCATTATTAATTGGTGAGTACCAAGTTCTAGCTGTTGTGTTGTAATTTATATAATTACCACTTTTTTCTTCATTATCAACACCATTTCCGTAAATACCGCCAGAAAAGCCAAAATTATTACTTCTATATGAGTAATTAATACCTATCAAATATGAAGGTATCCATCCCAATCTTTCTTCGGAATTCCAAAGAATTGTAGACATATCATCGGTAGTTTTTTCCCTTTCTAAAAAGCCCGGAATTAATGTTTGTCCAATTTTTATGGATGAATTATCATTAAAATGGTATGCTAAATAGTTTTCTTCTAAATATGTACCATTTCCAGCGAAATCAGCTTGTAATTGCAATTCCCAATTATTAATTTGTTTGTTTACTGTCAATCTTGCTCTTTTTACAGATAAATCGCTTGAATTATCGTTTTTAGCATCTTGCCAAGTACCATTTACATGTACTCTTCCTCCTATGTCTAATCCATCCAATAAAGATAATACATTAGAAGAATTATTATTTGCTTTTTTTAATTCATTTATTTGTTTTTGCAAATCACTTAATTTTGCATTAAAATCGTCATTTTTTGCAAAAGATGTGTTTGTGTATAAAGTTCCCAAAATACAGCTCAAACACAAAATTTTAAAATTATTTTTCATTTTTTTCCTTTAAAATTAATAATAAAAATCAACAATCTAAAACACATTATATATGTAATAGATAAAAATTTCTCATAAATGAAGATAGCATTATTATATAATATATTTTTTATATAGTCAAGCTTTTTTTTAAAAAAATATAATAATTATTTATTATGTATATTATATATATGATAAATATTATTATAATTAACTTTATTTAAAATATTTAATTATTTTTTAATAAAAATGCTTGACAAATAATATTATGCTAATTAATATAATTATTAATTAATAATTTATAAATAAAAATGTTAAAAAAAGTTTATGTATTATTTGCTGTAATTTTATGTTGTGTTTTAATTACAGCTTGCAAAGAAAAAAAAGATAATGTATTAAAAGCTGGAATTAATGCTGATTTTCCTCCTTTTGAATATTATGAAAACGGTCAAGTAGTTGGATTTGATATTGATTTAATAAATGAAATAGGGAATAAATTAAATAAAAAAATTAAACTTGAAGAGATGGAATTTAATACATTATTAACCGCATTATCAAGTGGAAAAGTTGATTTGATTATTTCTGGTGTAGATATTACAGATGAACGAAAGCAACAAGTTGATTTTACACAAGGATATTATGCTAATGAATTATCATTAGTTGTATTAAATGATAGTAATATTAAAGATATAAACGATTTAAAAGGTAAAAAAGTTGGAACAGAACTCGGTACAAGCGGTGATAATTATGTTAATGAATTAAAAGATGTAAAAAATATTCAATTTAACGATTCATCATCTACAATTATGAATTTAAAATCAAATAAGGTTGATGCTGTTATTATTGATAAACCTGTTGCAGAAAAAATTCTAAAAAATGTAAATGGATGTAAAATATTGGAAAATGTTAATATAAAAACATCAGAAATGGGTATTGCTGTTAATAAAAACAATAAAGAGCTATTAAATGATTTAAATAAAGCTTTGACAGAGTTAAAAAATAATGGAAAATTAAAAGAATTGAATGTAAAATATTTTTCTAATAATAAATAATTTATAATTTTTTAAAAATGTTTTTTACTTTTATTGAAAATTTTATTACAAAAAAATATTATCTTTTACTGTTAAGTGGTTTAGGTACCACTTTAACAGTAACAGCAATGGCTAGTTTAATTGGTATTATACTTGGTTTTGTACTTGTGTTAATGCAAATTATTGTTCTACCTAAAAAATTTATTTGGCTACAAAAAATATTAAATCGTATTTCGGTTTTTTATATTGATTTGATTAGAGGAACGCCAGTTATGGTTCAACTGACGTTTATTTGGATTGTGGTTTTTGGTTCAATATCTGTACCAAGAATTTTAGTTGGAGGTATTGCTTTTGGTTTAAATAGCGGAGCATATATGGCTGAAATTATTAGAAGCGGTATAAGATCAATAGACAAAGGTCAAATGGAAGCTGGTTTATCAATGGGACTAAATCGTTTACAAACTTTTAGATATATAATTATTCCACAAGCATTTAAAAATATATTACCATCTTTTGTTAATGAAATTATAGCGTTAATAAAAGAAACATCTATCTTATGCGTAATTGGTGGAATTGACATTATGCGAGCTGGTGATATTATGATAAGCAATACGGGAAACGCAGTATATCCTTTAATTATTGTTGCAATATGTTATTTGTCATTGACTACATTTTTTTCGTTTATAATGAGAAAAATTGAAAATAAAATTAAAACAAGTGGTGATAAAATATGTTAAAAATTCAAAATCTTTCAAAATCTTTTGGTTCAAGTAATATTTTGAAAAATATTAATTTAGAAATAAATGATAAGGAAACCAGTGTAATTATAGGCCCATCAGGTTCAGGAAAATCAACTTTATTAAGATGTATAAATATGTTAGATCCACCAACAAGCGGACAAATTTTTATGGATAATGAAGAGATTACAAATGATAAAGTGCCATTAAATACATTAAGGCAAAAAATCGGAATGGTATTTCAACATTTTAATCTATTTAATAATTTATCAGTTTTAAATAACATAATTTTAGTACCACATAAAATACAAAAAATAAGTTATGAAGAATGCGTAGAAAAAGCTAAAAAATTACTGGATAAAGTTGGATTGAAGGATAAAATTAATAGTATGCCATATCAATTATCTGGTGGTCAAAAACAAAGAGTTGCAATAGCTAGAACGCTTGCCTTAAATCCTAGATACATATTATTTGATGAGCCGACATCGGCTTTAGATCCAGAAATGGTTAAAGAGGTTTTAACCGTGATAAAGGATTTAAGCAAAGATATTACAAGTATAATAGTAAGTCATGAAATATCTTTTGTGCAAGATGTTGCAACAGATATAATTTTTATGGAAGATGGAAATATAATTGAAAAAGGTAAAACTGATTATTTTTTTGGAAATTTACAAAATTCAAGAATTAAGGATTTTTTAGATAAAATAAATTAAAATTGATAAAAATTTAAAAATTACCATAAGGTGATTTTATAAAAACAAAATAATATAAAATCTTAAAAATGGTAATTTTTTTTATTTACTTTTATCAAATGAGATTTAAATTATAATAATATGGGTTATATTTGCATTTTGGATAATTTTATGAAAATTAGAAATATTGTCAAAATTGTATTTTTTTTATGTGTATTGAATGTTGTTGTATTCGCCAAGGATAGTAAAATAGAACAAAAAGCTAATGATAAATTAGCATTAATAGATATCGTAGAAATGGCCTTGAAAAACAATCCACAAATAAAAGAAGCTTGGTTAAATATTGATGTTGGCGATAGGGCTTATAAGTCCCAATTATCCGAATTATTTCCAGATATTAACGGTCAGTTAAGTTATAGAAGAAATAAAACAAAATCAGATAATAATACAAATAGAAATAAAGCTTTGACACCAAGTGTTAGTTTGAGCTATTTATTGTTTGATTTTGGTGGTAGAACTGCTGATATTATGAATTTAAAGTATAAATTAAATTCAATAAAGTATGATACAAATGATTTTGTACAAAGTTTTATTTATCAAGTTATTGAATCTTATTATACTTTATTTTCATCGTTGGCAAACGAAAAAGCATCAAAGGAAGCTGAAAATTCAAGTTATGAGGCCTTTAAATCGGCAACCCTTAGATATGATATAGGTTTGGCTCCTTTAACCGATAAGCTACAAGCTGAAACATCTTATAAACAAAAAAAATTAGTAAGAGAAAAAGCGGAAAATACTGTAAAAATAGATAAAGCAAAATTAAATTATTTGTTAAATTTAAGTCCTTTGGATGAATTAAATTTAGCTATTCCTTTTATGGATGTCTCAAAGGATGATTTTGAGGCAAATATTGTGAACTTAATAGAAACAGCGCTAAATAATAGACCGGATTTGAAATCTTATTATGAGACAAAAAAAGCAAAAAAAGCTGAAATTTATAGTAAAGCAAAAGAATGGTTGCCATCTATTTCTTTGCAAGCTTCATATGATAGAGCGCATGATATGGAGGATAGAAGTCAACCATATATTGATAATTATAATATTGGAATTACCGCAACAATGCCGTTTTTTACAGGTGGTTATATCTACAATAATGTTGCAAAGACAAAATCAGAATTAAATATAATAAATCAAAAAATTGCTGATTTGGAAAAAAATATTGAGCTTAATGTTTGGACAGCCTATCAAGATTTCATAACTGCAAAAAAAACTTATATGACAAGCCAAACTTTACTATATAGCGCAACAGAAACTGAAAAAACAATGTTGGGTAGATATAAAAACGGCAAGTCATCTATTTTGGATTTATTGAATGCACAATCAGATTTAGCGACGGCTAGGTATGAATTTATAAGCGCGCAACATAATTGGTTTATTACAAGAGCTAATTTAGTGAAGGCTATTGGACAAATGAGTTTGGATGAGATAGAAAAAATTACAAATGCTTCAAATTTGGATGGAATAGCTATTTCGCAAATGGATTTAACAATAAATAATAACGAGGTGATACAATGATAATGACTTCTAAAATAACAAAGAAAAAGTTAATATTTTTAATTATTTGTTTGTGTCTAGTTGGATATTTTATTTTTAAACCAGAAAAAAGTAAATTTAATATAAAAGATTTTGATTTAGATACGGTTAGCGTTGGTAATATTACTAAAACAATTACTGCAAATGGGACAATCAATCCTGTAAATGTAATTAATGTGGGCACGCAGGTATCTGGAACTATTGAAAAGATTTATGCTGATTATAATGATACCGTAAAAAAAGGACAAAGATTGGCTGAGTTAGATACATCTATTTTAGAAAAATCAGTAAATGAAGCTAATTCAACAATGAAAAAAGCTAAGGCTGATCTTGATTTAGTTCAATTAAATTATGAAAGAACAAAAGAATTATTTAAAAATAACTATATTGCAAAAGTTGAATTGGATCAAGCGGAAACTGAATTAAAAAACGCAAAAGAAGAATATAATATTGCAAAATCAAAGTATGATGTTGCAAAAATTAATCTTGGGTATGCTTTTATTGATTCGCCAGTTTCTGGTGTTGTTATTTCAAGAGAGGTTGATATAGGTCAAACAGTTGCATCAAGCTTTTCTGCTCCAACATTATTTCAAATAGCAGAAGACCTAACAAAAATGCAAATAGAGACTAGTGTTTCAGAAGCTGATATTGGTTCAATTAAAGAAGGACAAAAAGTTGAGTTTACGGTTGATTCTTATCCGTCAAAAATTTTTGAAGGAACTGTTAAGCAAATAAGGTTAAATCCAGTTACAGAATCAAATGTTGTTGTCTATAATGTGATTATTGAAATATTCAATGAGGATAAAACCTTAATGCCAGGTATGACCGCTTATGTTACAATACCTATTGGTGAGGTAAAGAACGTTAAAAAGATAAGTACTGTTGCATTAAGATTTAGTCCAGATAGTAGATTGTTGGATATTATGGGCGTAGAGAAGCCAGAAAGGGAAAAAGGCAAAGTTATTTTATATAAATTAGTTGGCGATAAGGTTGTACCAATTCAGGTAAAAGTTGGATTAGCTGATTTATCACAAATAGAGATTGAAGGTGATGATATAAAAGAAGGCGATAAAATAATAAGTAATTCAATACTTATAACAACAAATAAAAAAAGATAATAATATATGAAAGTAATTTTATTTGCAACTCCAGATTTTGCTATACCAACATTAAAATTATTGCATAATTCTCAACATGAAATTATTGCCGTTTATACTAAACCAGCCAAACCGCAAGGTAGAGGTATGCAACTTAAAAATACGCCAATTTTTGAAGAGGCGACTAAACTTGGATTACCGGTTTTTACTCCAAAAACTTTAAAGAATCCAGATGAATGGGAAAAATTGAAAGATTTTAATGCGGATATTTTTGTTGTTGTTGCTTACGGTTTGATTTTACCAAAAGAAGTGTTAAATATAGCAAAATTTGGATGTGTAAATATTCATCCATCTTTATTGCCGAGGTGGCGAGGTTCTGCTCCATTACAGAGAGCAATTATGGAAGGTGATAAAAAAACCGGCGTATGTGTAATGATGTTGAGTGAAGGAATTGATGATGGTGATATTTTAGTTTGTAAAACGGTAGATATTACGGAAAATACAGATATAGAAAGCTTGCATGATACATTATCTGTTGATGGCGCAAAATTGATGCTTGATTGCCTTAATGATATTGAAAAACAAGGTAAAATTAATGCAACAAAGCAAGCAACAACTGGTATCACTTATGCAAATAAAATAGAAAAAGAAGAAGGAAAGATTAATTTTAATGATTCGGTTGAAAAAATAGATAGATTAATTAGAGCGTTAGGAACTATAACTGGCACTTATTTTGAATATAATAATGAAAGAATAAAAATAATAAAAGCCTCTATAAGACAATCATTAAATAATAATGAAAAACAACTACAAAATGGTGAAATTATTGCTAATAAAAATGAACTTTTTATTAAATGTAGCAACGGTTTATTATATCCTCTGATTTTACAACGAGAGGGCAAAAAAGCGCTCAAAGTTGAGGAATTTATAAAAGGATTTAAAAAATAAATTTCTTAAATGATTTCTATTAAAGTTTTTACTATTAGTTGAAATTGAAGTGAATGGTATCTTAATATAAAAATATAAAATGTAATGGTTGGATATACAAAGAAACATTTAGAGACGATGAATGCCATTGATATAGATGTATAAGAATGTTGTATATATTAACTAAAAAAGTATAAGAAATAGTAGATGTCTTGATATTGTGGTATAGGAATGTTTGAATAGGATTGGGAATATAAAGATATTTTTTGAGACGAAATGCTGTGATTTTGAATAAAGTATGTCAAAAATTGACAGTATCTGTATTGATGACAATTATTTCGTTATCTTTGTTTTGCAATTTCTGTTTCTTTGTATTTTTCGTTTTGTTTATAACTTCTAATATGATTTACCAAATAGTAAAAATAGTAAGTATAAACTATATTCTAATTTTCATTTATGTTTTTAGTTATTTCTTCATATTATTTTCATTAAGAATACTATTTTATTTCCTTTCTGCTAAGAAAATCTTTTTTTATTTTACCTACTAAGGGTCTCTCACTTTTCTTTTATACTAACAAGATATCTTTTTCCTCTATGCTACAAAATATCCTTTTCTTCTGTTAAGAGACACCAACACATACCTTATGATAACGAACATTTCTCTATTTTTCTTGATAAGAGACGTTTCTCTATCCCCTCCCTGATAAGGGATATACACCAATTCCCCCCTGATAAGGGATACTCCCTTCATCCCCCCCTGATAAGGTGGGTAAGGGGGGTTAAAATACTCTAATTGTTTTAAACTATGTTTTTATATATAATAGTTTATATATAAATAATTATTGTTCAATGTAATGTACAATATATTGTTATTATTTGATATATTGTTATTATTAATTTGTTTTAATTTTAGATTTAAATTTTTTTAACTTTATATTTTATTTTCAATTATTTATTTGTTTTATTATAAAATAAAATGAACAGCTATCAACCCACCTGTCAGTCTACGACTGACTCCCCCCTTACGAAGGGTGGCGATGAGTGGATACATTGACTTCGTCAGTTTCCCAATTATGAAGGGGGGCGAACAGGCGGTATTGATTACGTCAGCCTCACTTACAAGGGGGCGAGGAAGGAAATATTTCGCGTCAACTCCCTTATGAAAGGGGGGTAAAGTTGGAAGTGTTTTACAACTAACTTTTTCCTTACAAATGTGGGGTGAAGGGGAAGTGTTCTACTATTAACCACTCTTGCAAAGGGGGGAGATGAGGCGGTATTCTATGACTAACTATGTTCTTATAAAGAGGGTAGAGATGAAGTATTGACATAATTGGCTTGCCTCTTACCGAGGAATGAAAGGGGGAAGATCTTATAAAATAGAGCAAGATAGTACGTGCCAACAGCTAAGAAATATGCATTACTAAAATATTTATATTTTAAATTGGTATACATAATTAATTATAAGAAATAATATGGTCAGTTATAATAATATAATTAGTTATACCAAATGAAATAATTAGATATAACCATGTGAAAAAAGTTAGAAATAACATAATAGTAATCTATTTAATAAAAATATCTATTAAATTCTTGTAATATCTAATCGTTTAAATAAATAATCGGTTATTTTACTAAATATAAATAAAATAGCCATGCTAATAAACTTATTAACATGGCTATATTTCTTGCTCTAATTTTTCGTATAAAATTACCAGCTGTAATGAGAGAATGCTTTATTAGCTTCTGCCATCTTGAATACTTCTTCTTTCTTCTTATATGCCCAACCTGTATTATTTAATACATCATTGAAAGCTCTATAAATTTTCTCTGATAAATTTTTACCAGATTGTTTTCTAACAGAAGTTGTTAACCATTTTAAGGCAAGAGCAATTCCTCTTCTTTCTTTAACTTCGGTAGGAATTTGATATGTTGAACCACCAATTCTTCTAGCTCTAACCTCAACTGTTGGGGTTAATTTTTCAATAACTTCATTAAATACTTCTAATGGTTCTTTTTTCATTTTTTCTTTTATCATATCAAAAGCGCCATAAACAGCCTTTTCTATTATAGCTTTTTTTCCATTAAGCATAATTGAGTTGATTAATCTTGTAACCATAACACTATTATATCTTGCATCAGGAATGATTTCTCTAATCGGAGATCTTCTTCTTCTCATTTTTTTATCCTCAATTCGTTATTATTTAGCTTTTTTAGTACCGTATTTAGATCTTCTAACTTTTCTATCTTTAATACCTTGTGTATCTAATACACCTCTAATTATATGGTATCTAACACCCGGAAGATCAGGAACCCTACCGCCTCTTAACATAACAACACTATGTTCTTGGAGATTATGTCCTTCACCTGGAATATAAGCAATAACTTCAAAGCCGTTTGTTAATTTAACTCTGGCAACTTTTCTCAAAGCTGAGTTAGGTTTTTTAGGGGTTGTTGTATACACCCTAACACAAACGCCTCTAACCTGAGGACAGCCCTTCATTGCAGGAGCTTTACTCTTAACTTTTTTATCTGTTCTTGGTTTTCTAACCAATTGATTAATAGTTGACATTCTTTTTTCCTTTTACTGATTAAACATCAAATTAATAATAACATTAAAGATTTTGCAACTCATCTTTAATCAGCACTAATTTGTTCGGATACTACATTTTTAACATTTATTTAATGAAAGTCAAGGAATTTTTAAAAAAAGTTTTAATTGTTTTTTTTATTTCTATTGGTAGGTACATTATACTTCTTAATAAGAGAAAAGAGAATATTAAAAAGATTTAACGCAAAATAAATTGATAGAAATAGATTTTTTAATATATTAAAAATCAATAGTGGTTTAATTTTAATTACATGAATATTAATTTAATAATATGTATTTTTTTATTGACACTATTAAATATAAAATTAAACTAAATAATATGAGTTTAATAATTAATTATATAATAATATGGATATTGCATTTAGTAAAGCGCAAGAAAATATGAATAAAGCAATTCAATCATTAAAACATGATTTAAATAGTGTATCAACTGGCAGAGCTACGCCAAGTCTGTTGGATACTGTTAGAGTTGAGTCTTATGGTAGCTTTATGCCTTTAAACCAAATTTCTAATATTTCTATTCCAGATGCTTCAACAATTTCAATTCAACCTTGGGATAAGAGTATGGTATCACCTATTGAAAAAGCTATTATTGCAGCTAATTTAGGTTTTACTCCAAAAGTTGATGGACTTGTAATTAGAATTAATGTTCCAAGATTAACAGAAGAGAGAAGAAAAGAATTATCTAAACTTGTTAAAAAATATGGTGAAGATAAAAAAGTTTCTATTAGAAATGATAGAAGAGATGCATTAGATGAAATCAAAAAGAAAAAAGATGAATTTTCTGAGGATGATGTTAAAAAGTTTAATGATAAAATACAAACATTAACTGATGATTTTGTTAAAAAAATTGATGTAATGGTTTTAGAAAAAGAAAATGAAATAATGAAGATTTAATTTATGTTAGAAAAAGCAAACAAACTTAATCATCTTGCAGTTATAATGGATGGAAACCGCAGGTGGGCTAAGCATAATAATTTAAATATAAAAGATGGACATAGAGCTGGCGCCGAAAAATTAAGCGAGTTTGTTAAATGGTGTATTGATTTTAATATTAAATATTTGACTGTTTACGCTTTTTCTACTGAAAATTGGAAGAGAGATAGGAGTGAAGTAAATGATATTATGACTTTGTTAAAAAATTATCTCTCTATTAAAAAAGATAAGTTTAAAAAAGACGGTGTAAAAATTAAAGTAATTGGTGTTGATGATGGTGTTGAAAAAAGTATAATTAATCAAATTAATGAAATTGAAAAATACACAGAAAATAATAATAAATTACAATTAAATATAGCATTTAACTATGGTGGCAGAAGGGAAATTATAGACACAACTAAAAAAATAATTGGACAAATAAAAAATAATGATATATCTATTGAAGATGTAGATGAGGAGTTGTTTAAAAAAAATCTATATTATGGAGACATTCCAGACCCTGATTTAGTAATAAGAACTGGAAATGAGTATAGATTAAGCAATTTTTTGTTATGGGAAATTGCATACTCTGAACTCTGTATTACAGATGTTTGCTGGCCAGATTTTAGTAAGGAATTACTAAATGATATTATTAATAATTTTAATAAAAGGGAGAGAAGATATGGTGGAACAATTTAAAAAAGAAGAAGTATTGAAAGAAGAAATAAAAAATACCGAAAACGTAGTGAAGGAAGGTATTGAAAAAGGCGAAAATTTTTTTAAGAAAATGTTTGGTCTTATGCCAGATTACTTGAAAACAAGATTTTTGACAGCTATTGTGCTTATGCCGATTGCTATTTTATTAATATATAGTCCAAAAGTAATTTTTGATAGTTTCGTGGTTCTTGTTGCTATTATTATGTCTTACGAATGGACAACTATAATGTCAACAAAAGAAGATGATGGTAATTTCTTTAAAATATGCGGATTAGCTTATATTTTAATACCATTAAGTTCTTTAATTTATATAAAAAGTACAGAAAACGGCTCAGATATAGTATTTTGGTTATTTTTAATTTTATGGGCTACTGATATTTTTGCGTTAATCGTTGGTAGAACATTTGGCGGACCAAAATTAGCTCCAACAATAAGTCCTAATAAAACTTGGTCTGGTTCATTTGGTGGATTGCTTGCATCAATGTTTATAGGATTATTAAGTTCTGTAATTTTTAAAGAATCAGCTGTATTTTTTATAATTTTTGCCGGCTTTATTTCTATTGCTGAACAATGTGGTGATCTTTTGGAATCAAAATTCAAGAGACATTTTGGAGTGAAAGATAGTGGTAATATTATTCCGGGACACGGTGGAATTATGGATAGAATTGATGGTTTAACATTTGTTGCTCCTATTATTGCGTTGGTAGTTATGTTTAGTAATAATATTTTCTAGGTAAAAAATGATAAAGAGTTTAAAATTTGATATAGCTGCATTGTTATCAACGGTTTTTGGCATTGGAAATATAAAGTATGCACCAGGTACATTTGGAAGCGCAATAACATTTCCATTATTTTTACTTATAAATAAAATAATGTCTTATGCAAAAATTTCAGATTTGTTAAACTTATTTTTTATTTATTTTGCAATAGTATTAGTTTTAATGTTTATTGCCAACTGGTCAATTGGAGTTTATATTGGAATTAATAAAAAAGATGATCCAAGTGAAGTTGTTATAGATGAAGTTATTGGACAATTAATAGCTTATATGATACCATTCGTATTAGTTATATACTATTATTCTGATTTTATTAGCAATATTTTCAGTAATGCAATTGTATTATCAATCACAAGTTTAATTATGATACTTACTCCATTTCTATTTTTTAGAGTTTTTGATATACTAAAAATTGGACTAGTTGGCTATATAGACTCTAATATACATGGATCGGTTGGAATTATTATGGACGACGTTATTGCGGGTTTATATGCTGGTTGTACTGTCTGTTTATTAATATCTAGTTTTTTGATAAGCGTTGCTTATTTTGCAAGCTAAATAAAACATCTAAAATATGGAAGTCAAAGCACTTCCTATTATATCCCAAAAAAACCATACCAAAAAACAAAAACCAAAAAATAGTAAGAAATATGGAGAAAAAAGATTTTTCATATTAACTGCGAGCTTATTCATCATCTAATTTTATTATTAAGATATTTTTTTATTAATCAAGAATTTCTTGATAAAAATTGGTAGTATGTTGTTGATTTTAATATATATTGTAAAATTACTGAGCTTTTTTGCTTTTTACTAAGAATAATATTTAAAGCAATTTTTTATTTATTTTATTGAGTTTTTGATTATCTTTATTATATCAAGAGATTTTTGTGATTAATAGAAACAATCTTTTTTATCCGCTTATAAGAATGTTTTTTGCTTCTGTTTTTATAAGTTTTTTATATCTTCTCTGTCTTGTTAATGATTATTTTGCATTATATTGTTGTTAAATTTTTAATCCTTGTTTTATTAAGATGGATATGGTGATTTATTAATCTTTACATTTACTTTCCTTGTAAGTGCAATGTAGAAAATTGGTTTCTTTTTCTTGTTTTTATTTGTAATGGGGGAGTCAATTGTAGGACATCACCCCTCTCGCTCCCCCTTCATAAGGAGTGGAGCTGACGTAAAATATCTCCCATTGCCCCCCTGATAAGGGGGGGCTGACGAAGTCAGCAGGGGGGGTTGATAGCATTTATTTTTTGAAATAAAACAAAATAAATAATTAAAAATTGAAAATTAAAAATTGAAAATGAGTATAAAGTTTGGAATCTTAAATTAAGAATTAAGAATAATAAAGTATATTATATATTAAACAATGTTATTTATTTTATTTATAATATAAATAATAATTGTAATTTAATATAATCAAGTAATTTAAACCCCCCTTACCCCACCCTTATCAGGGGAAGATGAATGTCCATATCCCCCTTATTATGGGGGTGGAGAAATATTTTTTATCAGGGTAGATGGCACCATTTAACAGAGATATTATTATCAGGTGGGTAGCACTCCTTAATAAAGAGATCCTTATTAGCGGGGATGAGGGGACCTTATCAGAGGGGGTGGGGATGAATACCCACCTAGCGAGAGGAAATGGAAGAGTACCCTTAACAAGTGGAAATAGAAGAATGCCTCTTAACCGAAGAATATAGGAGCACCCCCTAGCAGGGAATGGAAGATATATTTTAGCAGAGAGGTTAAGCGGTATTTTAGTTGGTATAATTCCATAACATGATAAATTAATTGATAATATTTAACTAGAAAGGTTCATAGAACTTAGCAGTGGAAAATGTAGATGCCTATGATACATGAAGATAGATTAACAGATAAAGTTAGAGAAATGGTCAAAAAATTGATTAAATTTAATAAAGGATGGCTTTGTTGGAAAAATGAAAATGGAAAAATTGGTATCAAAATAAAAAATCTTTCTGGCTAAAAAATAAATCTTAATATAACTATTAAAATTGAAAAATATAGGTGTATGGGCTATAAGCAAATTAAATATAGTAAAATGCTTTTATAATGCTTAAAGCACTAACAGTTGCTGTTTCACTTCTTAAAATTGTATCACCAAGATTTATAGAAATAATGTTTTTAAATGAATTAATAATTTCTTTTTCTTTTTGAGAAAAACCGCCTTCTGGACCTATAAGGACGTAAATATTTTTATTATTTATATAGTCTTTTGAATTATTATAGATATTTAATGGCGAGTTGTTTGAAGTCCTTTCTTCACAGAAAAAGATTATATTTTTTTCATTATTTAATTCTTGCAATCTTTCATTTAATGATACTGTTTTGGCTATATTTGGCAAATCAATTCTTTCTGATTGTTCAACCGCTTCAATTATATTATCCTTAATTCTATTATATTTGATATTGGTTTTATTAGTATATTCCATTATCGTTGGATAAAAATCAGTAGTACCAATTTCGGTTGCACCTTTTAATAATAAATCTATTTTTTGTATTGGCGAAAATATCAAACCAAGAAATTTTTTTGTGCGAAAATCTTTGATTTTTTCTGAAATTTTCAAAACTAAGCGTTTTTTGTTGGAAAAAATTATGTCAGATAAAAATTCCCCATCTTTTCCATTTATTAATTTTATTGTGTCCCCAACCTTAACCCTCATAACATTAACTAGATAATGATGTTGTTTATCAATTATATCAACTTCATTGTCAACTTTTAATGAATTATTAACAAAAATTCTAATATTAGACATTTTATTCAATAACTATTATAGCATCTTTATTTAACGTATTATTAGTTTTTTTTAAATTATATATATTATTTTTTGTTGGTTTTAAGTTATATACTTTTTTATCCGTGATAACTTTATTATCTTGTATCTTAATATTGCTATCTTTTGTATTATCTTTTTTTAAGAATATCACTTCTTTATTATCAACGGTTTTGTTATTATCTACACTATCTACTGACTTTGATAATTTATAAATAGTCTCATCTTTAATCAGAATTCTCTTGCAATTTTTGGAATTAATAGAACAACTTATATCGCTTCTGTTTATAGCTTTTCTATCATAATTACTTTTTTGTGAATTAATATAAGCTTTTTTGCCCATTTCTTCAATATCTTTTGCAGATATTGTTCTGCCCATAAATACATAGATTAATTCAACAATTGTTCTTGTTCCATCTATATCGTATTGATTACCGCCGTTTTTATATCTACCATCTCCATCAGGATTTAAATTATCACTATCACCAAATCCAGTTTTGCTATATTTTTTATTGATATTATCCAACATATCTTTTAATAATTTAATTAATGGTTCATTATATCTTTTATTTGCAATATCCAATGCTTTTTTTAATTGTAAAGTTAATAAAGATGGATATGGATAGTCGCCGGCATTTTCCAATATATATTTTACACATTCATAACAATCGGCCATAGTTGCATGTACTACTGGTGTATCGCCAAATTCATTCTGATTCCAAGCACCAGCACCATAACCCATTAAAATCTTAATCATTTCCAAATCACCAGCTAAACTTGCTCTCATAAGAGGGGTCCATTGTTCATTATCTCGTGGATCAACTATTGCACCATGTCTTAACAGAATTTGAGCTGTTTCATGAGCTTCATTTCTTGAAGCTAAATGTAATGCTGTAACGCTAGCTATATTTTTATCATTAACATTTGCCCCAGTATTAATAAAGATTTCAGCGGCTTTGTAATCATTTATGATTGCGCTATTCATAAGAGATGTTATTCTAAATTCTTTATTCATATTTGATAATCCAAGATACTGACTTTCCGCTGGCACATCAAAATAACCAGCAGAACTATTTGAAATAGCAAAAACACTAGTCATATCAAAAAATATTACGACAAAAAATATAACTATTTTTTTAAACATTACATAAATAAAAATTCACTTAATAATAAGTTATATTATAACATTTTAAAAATAAAGAAATTTTTACACTTTTATTATACATTATCATTAAATTTTACAAACAATATCAATTTATGACCTTATAAAATGGTATTATTCATATTAAGAATTTTTTTAATGCAAATTTACTTTACTTATTATTTTTCCAAATAATTACAACTAGTAAAAACAAAGATGGGAGGGTAAATATAAACTATTTATTCTCTTTTTCCTTTTTTATCTTTCTTTTTTGAACTTTTTTCTTATCTTTGTCAATAACATCTTCCTTTTTTGTAGTTTTGTTCTTTGTTGTTTTAGTCTTTGTTTTTTTAACACTATCTTTTTCTTTTTGTTCTTCTATATCTTGAATTGTAAAAGGCCCAAATGTTGAGAAATTTATTTGACTATAATCAACATTTTCCTTTTCTGGTTCAATTTTCTCACCTTTTAAAACTTTATCAACTTGTTCTTTATCAAGTGTTTCGTACTTTAATAAAGCTTCTGCAAGTGTAATTAAATCTTTCTTTTTGCTTTTTAAGAGTTCTTCTGCTTTTTTCTTTTGTTCAACTATTATATTTTTAATTTCTGAATCAATTAAATCAAGAGTTTTGTCCGAACTACCTTCAAGTTGATATGTCTCGCCTGCATTTCTCTTTTTTTCATAATTTACAGGACCAAGCTTATCACTAAAACCATACATTGTTACCATCCTTTCAGCGATTCTTGTTGCTTGTTTTATATCACTACTTGCACCGCCAGTTATGTTATCTGAGCCAAGAATCATTTCTTCAGCAATTCTTCCACCAAACGAAACCATAATATCTTCAAGCATTTGTATTTTTGTTTCATAATTTTTATCATCTTCTGGTAAAAATGACGTAACGCCACCAGCTCTACCTCTTGGTATTATTGTTACTTTATGTAATGGATCTACGTGTTTGCAATTTAAAGCAACTATTGTATGTCCAGCTTCATGGTAAGCTGTCAGTTTTCTGTCCTCTTCTTTCATTGGTCTATTTTTTCTAGCTAGCCCCATAACTATTTTGTCTGTTGCTTCTTCCACTTCCTCCATAGTAATTCTTTTTCTATTAACTCTTGCTGTCAATAAAGCACTTTCATTAATTAAGTTTGCTAAATCTGCACCAGAAAAACCCGGTGTTGCTTTTGCAATAACGCTTAAATCAACATCTGATGCTAATTGTACTTTTTTTGCATGAACTTTCAGAATTTCTTCTCTACCTTTATAATCTGGAAGATTTACTGTTATTTGTCTATCAAATCTACCTGGTCTCATTAAAGCTTTATCAAGAACATCCGGCCTGTTTGTTGCTGCAATAACAATAACTCCCTCATTTCCTTCGAAACCATCCATTTCAACCAATAATTGGTTTAATGTTTGTTCTCTTTCATCATTACCACCGCCAATACCAACACCTCTATGTCTTCCTACTGCATCAATTTCATCAATAAAAATTAAACAAGGCGCATTTTTCTTTGCTTCTTCAAACATATCTCTAACTCTACTTGCACCAACACCAACAAACATCTCAACAAAATCCGAACCAGAGATAAAGAAAAATGGAACATTTGCTTCACCAGCAATAGCTCTTGCTAATAAAGTTTTACCGGTACCTGGTTCACCGATCAAAAGGCAACCTCTTGGTATTTTTGCGCCAATTCTTGTATATTTTTCTGGCTCTTTAAGAAAATCAACAAGTTCAGCTACTTCTTCTTTTGCTTCATCTATACCTGCAACATCATTGAATGTAATTTTACCTTTCATTTGTACCAATTTTGCCTTTGATTTTCCAAATTTAAATGCACCGCCAGCACCATTGCCAGCACCTTTCATAAAATAAACCCAAATTGCAACTAAAATAATAAAAGGCAATAAACTTAATATAAAGCTAATAAATTTATCACTTTTTGTAATTAGTGGAGATACCCTAACATCTACATTTTTGTCTTTTAATTCTTTAATTAAATCAGGATATTCAGCGGACATAGTATAAAAATTTTCACCATCTTTTAATCTTCCAGTTATATTTTTACCGCGAATATCAACACTTTGAATTTCGTTATTGTCTATTTTTTTCAAAAAATCCGAAAATATAATATTGTTTTTATTTGAAATATTTGTATCAAAGAGGCTGGATAATACGAAAATTGCACCTATAATTAACATCCAACTTATAATATTTTTCTTGAAATTTTTATTCATTTTAATGATATATTTTTCCTTAATACAATATCTAATATATTTTTTCAAAATTTCAAGCTTATTTTAATATTAATCATAATACTGTAATAATTTAATATTATAATCAACTATACACAATAATTCAAAATATAATGTTATAATGGTAGTAAAATCAATAACGGTAATCAAAAACATTTATTTGTAAAATTTTATTATATATTTTTTTGTAGTACTTTAAATTTTTTTATTGATTTTTTGGAAAAAATATATTATAATATATTCAGAAATAATAATCAGTTCAATATGAGAAATATATATGATAAACTATTAAATATTAACTTTGATGAGATTACTGGTTTAAAAATGGATGATGAAACAGATAAAAAATATCTTCGTGAACTTGGTAAGGCAGAGATTGAGGCTAGGAAACAAGAATTGTTATTGGGAACCACAAGAAATAGAGTAATAAATGATAATTTTGATCAATTTAATGAAATTCAACAAAAGGCCTATGGAATTGCTCAACATGGTGATGAAAAGTCAGTAAAAAAAATTAATACATCAAGAATATGGAAAGATATTGGTGCTGCTGCAGCGATTTTAAGTGCAACTATACTTGGCGGATTTAGTTTGGTGAAAGGTGGTATTTTTGTTTTTGGTGCTTTTGGTGGTCCTGCTCTTTTGTTTAGTATTGTTGGTGTTATTGGTATTGCAGGCCTCATAACGTATGGAATTGCAAGTTATTTTAAAAATTCTAATGAGACAAAACGACTAAGTGGATTATTGAGTGCAAGTGAAGCTCTTGTAAAAAATAGTCCTGTTGTACAGGCTAGCCTTGATACGAGTACATATACAAAACCTAAAGATATATCACGTATAAAAAACAGGAAAGTACAAGTTTGTGATCCTATTAACATAGAGCCGCATGAAAGGTTTTATAAAGATAAAGATAAGGATGACGATGATGATAAAGATGATAATAATCAAGAAAGAGATGTAGATAGATTTGTAATTAATGTTAATAATAAGAGGAGTGACAGTTCTGATCAAGAGGGAAGACAGGTTTGAGAGATATAGAGCCTTTATTAAAGAGTATATTAAAACCAATTTTAAAAAATTATTCACCAATAATATTAATTTTAAAAAGAAATTGGCGAAATATTCTTGGTGAAAAATATTATGAGTTTTGTGAGGTTGAAAAAGTATTTTTTGGTAAGAATAAGAAGAGAGATGGAATATTATATATAACCTGTTTTAATAATGTTATTTCTTTTTATGTTGAAAATAATAAATTTTTTATTATTGAAAAAGTTAATTCCATATTTGGATATTCGGTAATTAAAGATTTAAGAATAGTTCAGCAACCAAGAATTATTAAAAATTACTTAAAAAAAACAATAAAACTAAAAAATGAAGATAGAGAATATATAAAAAATATTATAACAAATATTAACGATGAGTCGCTAAAAGATTCTTTAAAACATTTGGGTGAATCTATTTTGTTTAAAAATGACTAATTTATATATTACTTATATTGTAATAAAATATAAAATATTCCATAATAATCATTGCATTTTATAAAAAAATTGTTAAATTTGTGATATACAAATACAAAAGGTTTAATAATGAAAAAGGCTTTTCTTATTTTATTATATTCTTTATTTATTAATTTTTCTTATGCAGAAGAAATTTTAATATGCGATACCAAAAAGGAAAATTGCAATAAAGCTGAGGCTGTTTCTTATAATTATGTTAAGTTTGTCAAATATAATCATATAACCGATAGGATGATAATGAAATATAAACATTCTATTATAAATTTAAAAATCTCAAATCTAAATTTAACCAATATAAAATCAAAAGATATTAAGGAGAAAAATCAAGCTTTGGTTGAAAGAAATAAAATTATAAAGCTTTTAAGTGAAGCAAGAAGAATAGATCTCAAAAGATGCGTTTTTGTTGGATATTATTCATGTGAAGTTGTAATTGATGATAAATTATTAACAAAATTTTAATATTATCTCAATTTTTCAACAATATCCTTTGGTATTCTTGTTGGTCTAAAATTTTTGTTAATGCAAACTAAATTGACTGACATTTCAAATAATAAATCTTTTGGTATATCTATGCCTTCTCTTGAAATTAAATAGATTTCTTGGGACATTTTTATGATTATGCCATTATTTTCTATAATTTTTGTACTTATTTGTAATAAATCATCAAGTTTTGCTGATTTTTTAAATTCTAAATTAGCATTTTTTACTACAAATCCAATACCAGATTCTGCAAGTAATTTTGATTGAATTATTCCTCTACTTCTCAAAAATTCAGTTCTAGCTCTTTCACAAAAATCCAAATATCTAGAATGATAAACAACCCCACCGGCATCTGTACTATCATAATAAACTCTGACATTAAAATCAAAATTTTCCATATTTAGCCTATTTCTTTATTAATTCATATTCATTATTTGGTTTATCTTTTATATTATAACCAAAATCTAATATTTTTTGTCTTAATTCATCAGCTTTTTGCCAATCTTTATTTTGTTTCGCTTCTTTTCTTTGATCGGCAATCATAATTATATCTTGCGATATAGTGTCATTATTAATATCTTCAATATCATTTAAAAATAAAGTAAATACTTTTTCAGTGTGCTCTATGAATTGTAATTTATATTTATCTGGTAAGTTTGATTTTGCAACTTCCCATATTACAGATAAAGCTTGTGGTGTTTTTAAATCATCAAATAAAAAATTATCAAATTTATCAATATATTCAGCTAATAATTGTTCATATTCTTTATTTTCTTGATTATTATTGATATTTTTCTTCCAAGTCTTAATTTTATTTAATAAATTTTCATAAGCATTTTTGGCAGAATCAAGATTTTCATAGGAAAAAATGAGTGGTGTTTTATAGTGCGCTGTTAATGTGAAATATTTATAGTGAACCGGCTTATAGCCTTTTTCTTTTAAAGTATCAAGAGTTATAAAATTTCCACTTGATTTTGACATTTTTCCATTTTTTATTTGTAAAAATTCAGAATGCAACCAGTTATTTACCCATTTATGCCCAAGATATGCTTCACTTTGTGCTTTTTCGTTTTCATGGTGTACAGCTATATGATCAACGCCACCACAATGAATATCTATTTTATTACCCAAATATTTCATTGCCATAGTTGAGCATTCTATATGCCATCCGGGATAACCAATACCCCAAGGCGATTCCCATTGCAATATTTGGTTTTTAAATTTAGAAGAAACAAACCATAAAACGAAATCAGATGGATTTTTTTTGTTTTCATCTTTATCAACTCTTGCTCCATGTTTTAACTCTTCTCTATTTTGTCCAGATAATTTACCATAATCCTTGAATTTTGAAGTATCAAAATATATATTTCCATTTTTTGCCTTATAAGCATAGCCTAACTTTTCTAACTTTGATATAAAATCAATCATGTCCTTTATGTGTTCGGACGCTCTTGCTATAATATTTGGCCTGCTTAAATTTAAGTCATCCATATTTTCAAGAAATTTATTTTCATATTTTCTTGCAATTTCAAAAACGCTTTGTTTTTCTTTTTCTGCGGCAATTAACATTTTATCTTCACCATCATCAGCATCACTAGTTAAATGGCCAACATCAGTAATATTCATTACATGTTTTACATTGTATCCAGCAAGTTTTATGGTTTTTTCTAGTATATCTTCAAAAATATAAGTTCTTAAATTACCAATATGAGCATAATTATAAACTGTTGGACCACAACAATACATTGTAATTTTATCATTATTTATTGGTTCAAATTTATCTATTTCTCTTGTTAGTGTATTATTAAAATATAATTCTTTCATATTATATAATTTAAAGGTAAATATAAAATATATTAAAAAAAAGTACTTTTTTGTCAAGAAAAAATAAATTTTATTCATATCTATTGATTTATTAAATCCTTTGTAATATATGAAGATTATTATAATATTAAAATATTTTTCAAAAAACTCTTGATTTTTTAATTGTTTGGATATTATAATTGTTATAGTTAATCTTAGTGCCCTTAGCTCAGCTGGATAGAGCAACAGCCTTCTAAGCTGTGGGTCGTGAGTTCGAATCTCGCAGGGCACACCATTTCATTTTTTATTATTTTTTGTGTTTTTTGAAGATGATATCTTATGTTTGTTTGTAAGATATATATAAGTATAAAAACATATACTCCCCAACATATTTTTATTTATTAGCATACTGTAATAAAAATAAAATCTAAGTTATGGCAAATTTCTTTATTTCTGCAATAGTAGGAGATATAAATAGCAAGAAAAATTCAGTAATAAATACTTTTAAGAAACATCCGTTATATAATTTATTTAATGAAGATAATTCAAAAACATGGAAACGAGATAAAATTAGTTCAAGATTAAGTGATTTAACTGTTCAAAAATCTGGTTATAATGAAATTATACCGATATTATATGGAACGAATAGAATAGCTGGAAATATTATTTGGTCTACTGATATTCAAGAAGTACAAAACTCTTATATTACGTCTTATAAAACTGGAAAAGGTGGAAAAAAGGTATACCAAAATAATATAGAATATTATTATTATGCTAATATAGCAATAGGTATTTGTAAGGGTATGGTGAAAGAATTGAAAAGGGTGTGGGCTGATACTGATTTAATAGATATTTCTAAATATAATTATAGGTTTTATGATGGTAGTGAAGAACAGATGCCTGATAGTTTGATTCAAAGTATTCAAGGAATTGACAAAACGCCAGCTTATAGAGGATTATGTTATATAGTTTTTGAAAGCTTGCCACTTGCGGAATTTGGAAATAGAATACCCAATTTTACTTTTGAAGTAGAAAGAACTTTTATCGCCAATGAGGAAGTTGAAAATTTAATCAATGGAGTAAATATAATTCCAGCTTGTGGCGAGTTTGTTTATGATACAGAAGTAATTTCAAAGGAAAATGGTATTATATGGTATAATTTATGGCATCCAACTAACAAAATTACAAGGATAAACCAAAATAATAATAGCAGTGTTGCTGATGCCATTGTTTCAACTCAACAATTAAAAGAAAAATTACCAAATTGTAAATGGGTAGCGCCAGTTGCGGTTTGGTTTGGAAATTCTACTGATATTTCTAATTGTATAATTGAACCACGCGTTGAATTTAAGTTAAATCCAGCATATCCAACACAAATAACTTTGCCAGAAGATTGGATGGTTGCTGATATTTCAAGGGCTAATGCTAATTTAATTTCTAGTGATAATGGAAATGTTAGATATGGTGGAACGGTAAATGATAATAGTATTGTGAGATATTTAAAATATTTAAAAGAACATGGTTTTAGTATTATGTTTTATCCAATGATGTTTTTAGATGTTGTTAATAAACCTTGGAGAGGATATTTAACTGGCAACGCTGATGATGTAAATACATTTTTTACAAAAAATAATGGTTATAATCATTTTATCTTGCATTATGCTAATTTAGTGAAAGACTATTGCGATGCTTTTATTATAGGTAGTGAAATGCGAGATTTAACAAAAATATATGTTGAAGATAATAATGAAAGGACATATCCTGCAATTGATTGTTTTATAGAACTTGCAAAACAAGTCCGAAGTATACTTGGAAATAATGTAAAGATTGGATATGCTAGTGATTGGTCTGAATATCATCATACTAATGGTGGATGGTATAATATGGATAAATTATGGGTCAATAAAAATATAGATTTTATTGGTATAGACGCTTATTTTCCACTAACAGATAAAAAAGAAAGCCTTATTACAAAACAAGATATTAAAGATGGTTGGACTAGTGGTGAAGGTTATGATTGGATTTATACCGATAATAGTAGAACGGAAAAAGAAAATATTGAATCAAAATATGCTTGGAAAAATATAAAATGGTGGTGGGAAAATTATCACGTTAATCCAGACGGAAAAACAACGGAATGGATACCAAAAAGCAAAAAGATATGGTTCACAGAATATGGTTTTGCAAGTGTTGATGGTACAACAAATGAACCCAATAGGTTTTATGATCCAAATTGTATGGACGGCGGTTTTCCTAGATTTTCTGATGGACAAATAGATTATTTTGCACAAAGAAGAGCTATTCAAGCTACAGAAGAAGTTTGGGCTAATTCTAGTATGGTTGAAAGAAAATTTTTATGGGCTTGGGATGCTAGACCATATCCATATTTTCCAAATAAATTAAATTTATGGGCTGATGGCAATTTATGGTATTATGGACATTGGATAAATGGAAAATTGGGTGGTCTAATTTTTTCTAATATGATAAAAAATTTATTTGAAGATGCTGAAATTTCTACTGATTATTTGGGTGGAGTAGATATATATGATAACATTGATGGTATTGTTTTGAATAATAGAATGACTGTTAATGAAGTTTTGAGTATATTACAAAAAATATTCTTTTTTGATTATTATGAGAAAGATGGAAAGCTCTATATTTTTTCTAAAAAAACGGAAAGTTCTTTAAGAATTTTTGATGATGAATTAATAGAACTTGAAAAAGATGTATTTTTTAAGACAGATATTATCGGAAATGATGAATTGCCATATAAGATTGATGTAAGTTATATAAATAAAGATTTTAATTATCAAATAAGCAGTACATACGCAGAACGTTCTTCTGTAAATACTAAAAAGAAAGAAAACGAAAGTTTGCCAGTGGTTATTTCGTCATCAAAAGCTAAGCAGATAGCTGAAAAACTTTTATATTCTAATTGGTTAGAAAGAAATATTTATCATTTTAAATTACCGCCTAAATACATATATCTTAATGCCGGTGATGTAATTACCTTAAATATTAAAAATATAGATATTTCTATAAGAATTATGAATATTCTGATTAATAATGATAATACATTGGAAATTAAGGCGGTAAAATGCAATAATTCTCTATATAATTTTAAAAAAGAAGAAGAAAATTTTGATAATATAGGTACTATAATTCCAACGAGCAAGACCAATGTTGAAATATTTGAATTACCAGCAATAAAAAATACCACAACGCCAGAAGTATTTTTTACAACAAATGGTGAAGAAGAAGGATGGGGCGGTTGCGTAGTTTATTCCGCTAAAAGTGGCAGTAATAATTTTAATGCAATAAATGAAAATAGGGCAAATTCCATTGTTGGTATATGTTTGAATAAATTAAATACAGCTAGACCATATTATTTTGACTATAAAAATAATCTTAATATTGCTTTTAGCAATAACATTGATACCTCTATATTGGAAAGTGTAGAAATGTTTGATTTTTTAGAAGGTGAAAATATGGCTTTGATTGGTAAAGAAATTGTACAATTTAAAAATATAGAACTTCAAGCTGATGGTACTTTTAAAATTAGTCAATTATTAAGAGGATTATTTGGTACGGAGCAATATATTTCAACGCATAATGAGAATGAAAAATTTATTTTATTAAATAAAAATATTATTTCAAATAATTTTACAGTAAATGATATTGGTTTGAGCTATAATTTTAAAATTATCACATTTAAAGATACTTTTGAAAATTCAACAAATAAAATTTTCAAAATAGAAGGTAAAAATTTAAAGGAATTAAAGGTTGTTCATATTAAAATTATAAAAGTCGGCAATAATTATAAAATTACTTGGTTAAATAGAAAAAGAGGACAAAATAATTGGATGGATGGCGAAGAAAGTGATTATGAAAGAACATATACTATCAATATTTTGGACAAAAACAATAATATAGTTAGAAGCGCGAAAGTTGAAAATAGTACCGAATGGCTTTATACCAAGGAAATGATTGATAATGATAATATTATAAACTGGAAAGTTGAGATTATATAAAATTATACTACGGCATATTATTTTATGATAATATGCTTTTTTATAATAAATATTGTTATTTTACAAGAATAGTACATATGTAAATTAATTTAAATAAATCATCAAGAAGTAAAAAATAAATGAGCTTATTAATCTATGAATATATTTTATAAAAATACAAAAAAGTAGGAAATTCCTACTTTTTATTATTAACTTATAATTAATATAAATAATTAACTATTTTGTGTTATATAGTCAACTGCTTTTCCAACTGTTGTGATTTTTTCAGCAGCTTCATCTGGAATTTCGATTCCAAATTCTTCTTCGAAAGCCATAACTAATTCAACTTGATCCAAACTATCAGCTCCAAGATCATCTATAAAGCTAGCAGCTGGAACAACTTTTTCTTCTTCAACACCTAAATGGTCAATAATAATTTTTTTTACTTTTTCTAATACTTCTGACATATTTATATAATTAATTAATAATTCACACATAAAATTTTATAGTATATATTTTAAATATCAAGTTTTTTCTGTAATAAGGTCTTAGGTACCGATAACAATTAATTTGTCTCTATTTGTAGTCTTTGCTTTCTTAGTGTTTTCTGGTATCTATCCCCTCAGTTAAGGTGTGGTATCATTCCCTATGCTAATAGCACTCTATATTTTCCCTGATAAGGTCTCATCATTTTTCCTCAGATAAAGATATTCTCTATCCCCCCCTTGATAAGATTCCCTCATTCCCCCTTGATAAAGGGTCCTCATTTCATCCACCCCCTGATAAGAGGTGCTCCCCTCATCCCCCCCTGATAAGAGGTGCTCCCTTCATCCCCCCCTGATAAGAGGTGCTCCCTTCATCCCCCCATGATAAGGGGCATCCCAATACCCCTCTGATAAGGGGTACTACCTCCATCCCCCCTTGATAAGCACACTGTTCACTCCTTCTTGTCTTAATACTTGATTTCTTAAACTTAACATTATATTATTATAAATACAG